>JBAZYO010000005.1:300000-415102 GCA_041659285.1 Vicinamibacterales bacterium
GACACGGACGCGAACGTCGATGGCCGATACGCCCCCCGGCAGCACCTTCAGGGGATTCAGATCCAGTTCCTGGATCTCTGGGCACAGGCTGAGGAGCGACGAAATGCGCAGGATGGTGTCCCTGAAAGCCGCCTCGTCCGCCGCCTCGGCGCCGCGAAATCCGCGGAGCAGCCGCACGCCCTTCAGCGCATTCACCATCTCGTGCGCATCCTGATCGGTCACCGGATGCAGGCGGCACGCCGAGTCCGCGAGCAGATCGACCAGCACGCCGCCGCTGCCGCACACCACCACGTGGCCGAAGGTGGCGTCGTTGATGGCGCCGACCATCATCTCGGCGCCGCTGCTCACCATCTGTTGCACCAGCAGGCCTTCCATGCGATCGCCCAGCGTCCTGGTGAGATCGCCGGCGGCGGCGCGCACGGCCGCCTTGGTGTCGAGGTTCAGGCGCAGGGCGCGATGCTCGGTCTTGTGCAGCAGCGCCGCGCCGACCGCCTTCAATGCCACGGGCATGCCGAGCGTGACGGCCGCCTCGACGGCCTCGTCGATCGACATCGCGAGGTGCGATCGCGGCGTGGCTATGCCGGCGGCGGCCATCAGCGCGTTCGCTTCGACCGCGTTCAGCCATCCGCCGCCACGCCGCATGGCGGTGTCCACCACCGCGCGCGCGATGCCAGGCTGGAAGTCGTGGAAGACCGGGACCTGTCCCAGCGGCTGCCGCCGCCACTCGCCGTAGGCCGCGACCCGGGCCAGGGCAATGGCGGCCGGTTCGGGAAACGCGTAGCAGGGCACGGCGGCGAGCGACTCCGGCGCGGCATGGCTGCGCATGAAGACACCGGCCACCGGCTTTCCCTGTCCCTGCGCGGCGGTCTCGGCAATCGCCGTGGCCACGTCGTCCGCACTGGTGATCAACGGCGGAATGAAGATCACCATCACGCTGTCCACCTGCGGATCGGCGAGCAGCAGCTCGAGCGCCTGCCGGTAATGCGCGGGCGACGCCGAGGCCAGCATGTCCACGGGGTTGTTGACGCTCGCCGCGTGCGGCAGGAACGCCTTGAGGCCCGCCTTGGTGGCGGCCGAGAGATCCGCGGCCGCCAGCCCGTGCGCCAGGCAGGCGTCAGCGGCGAGAATGCCGGGCCCGCCGGCGTTGGTCAGGATGGCGATGCGGCGTCCCTGCGGCAGCGGCTGGCGCGCGAGCAGCGTGGCGACGTCGAACAGTTCGGTGACGGTGTCGGTGCGGATGACGCCGGCCTGGTGAAACAGCGCGTCCACGAAATCATCGGATGAAGCCAGCGCGCCGGTGTGCGACGCCGCGGCGCGCGCGCCGGCGGCGGACCGTCCCGACTTCAACGCCACGATCGGCTTGGTCCGGCTGATGCGTCGCGCCAGGGTGCTGAACTTCGCCGGGTTTCCAAAGCTCTCGAGGTAGAGCAGGATCACCGCCGTGCGCGGATCGGTTTCCCAATACTGGAGCAGGTCGTTGCCCGAGACATCGGCCTTGTTGCCGACCGAGACGAAGCTCGAAATGCCGATGTTCAGCTGGCGGGCGTAGTCGAGGATCGCGAGGCCGAGCGCGCCGCTCTGCGTGGACATCGCCACGTTGCCGGCCGGCGGGTACACCGGCGAGAACGTGGCGTTCAGCGCGAACCGCGGGTCGGTGTTGAGCAGGCCCATGCAGTTGGGGCCGATGAGCCGGCAGCCGGCCTTTCGGATCTTCTCGACGATCTCGCGTTCGGCGGCGCGGCCCTCGGCGCCGCACTCGGCGAACCCGGCGCTGATGATGCAGATGGCCGCGACATTCTTCGCCAGGCAATCGTCCACGGCGGCGGGCACCTGCGCCGCCGGCACGACGACCACGGCAAGGTCCACGGCGTCCGGGATGTCGGCGACGTGCGGATAGGCCCTCAAGCCCTGGATGGACTCGGCAGTCGGATGCACCGGCACGACCGACCCGGTGAACCCGGTGGCCACGAGGTTGTGCAGGATTTCCGATCCGATCTTGTTGCGCTCCCGGCTGGCCCCGACGACGGCCACGCAGGCCGGCTCGAAGAAAGGCGTCAACGTGCGGGCGGGGGGGAACGACGCGTCCAGGTCAACCAAGTCGAGATGCCTCCGCCGCTCCCTCTGCACAGATCGGGCCGGAACCGCCGATTCTAGGGTATTCGCGCAGAAATTTGCAGAATTCGCCCCGCGCGACCCTGGCATCGGCGCGGAAATTTTCACGGGATCGTGGAAATGTCGCGGTTCCCTGGGGCCCCGCGCCGGGAGCCGTGGGGAAACGGGCTGGCACGGAGGTTGCCCCTGTAACCGCCGAACGGTCACCCAGAAAAGGACCAGACCATGACGCCCGACATCAAGAGCATCCTCGTTCCCGTGGACTTCAGCTCGAACTCCGCTCGCGCTCTCGACTACGCCCACGCCCTGGCCACCAGGCTCGGCGCCTCGCTGCACTTGATCCACGTGTGCGAGGTCCCCGCGCTCAGGACCGGGTCGATGGACGCCTACGCGATCGCGTACTCGAACTGGAGCCAGCAACTCGGGGAGGAGGCCGAGCGGCAGCTCTTGACGCTGACGCCGAACCTCACCGGCGTCAGGGTGTCGACCGAGGTGCTGTTTGGCAACCCGGCGCGCGCCATCGTGACCGCGGCCGAGGCCCGCAAGCCGGACCTCATCGTCATGGGTACGCACGGGCACGGGGCCTTGATGCACGCCCTGATGGGAAACGTGGCCGAGCGCGTGGTGCGTATGGCGTCATGTCCGGTCCTGACCGTTCGCGAACCGCAGGAGCCTGTGGCCGATCGCTGGGTGACGAAGGGTGGCGTGGTGGCCGCGGTCGTATTGGCCGTGTCCCTCCTCGCGCCCGTCGCGGCGTCACCAGCGGCGGCCCAGGACACCGGCCGGCAACGGGTCACCGGTGCCGAGATCTACCGGACCTACTGCGCGACGTGCCACGGCCCGAACGGCCGCGGCGACGGACCGCTGGCCGACTCCATGCGCCGCAAGCCGCCTGACCTGACCGAGATCGCCAAGCGCAATGGCGGCCAGTACCCCTCGGAGGTGGTCTATCGCACGATCGACGGCAAGCAGCCGATTCGCGGCCACGGCGGGCCCGACATGCCGGTATGGGGCGATGCGTTTGCCCGCTCTCGCGATGGCGGCGACGCCGCGACCGTCAAGGAGCGCATCGATACGCTGGTGGACTTCGTCCGCACGCTACAAGTGAAGCCCGTGAACTGACGGCGGGCGGGACGGCGTGCCGCTGTCCCCGCCCGCGCGTATTCCACACCGACACCGCTAGTCTTCAGTCACGTCGTAGCGCGCGCGAATCGCGTTCACCATCCGCGGCAACGTGTCGGCATCGGTCGCCGCGCCCGGCGCCTGTTCGATCGCCTTCAGTTCGGCGGCCAGCGCGAAATCACCAAACACGTCGTGGATCCATCGAGAGAAGTCGCCCCGGCGGACATGATCCACCCCGTCAGGTGATCGCCGCTCCAACTCGGCGATGAACTGCCGCAGCGTCTTGGCCCGGCGCCCCGGTCCCGCGCCCGGCTTCGTGAACACGAAGGCGCGGCCCTCCGTCACCGGCACGTCCACGTATTTCTCGCGATGGCGAACGTGCGGCGTCATGCGCGGGCCCAGCGTGAACAGCACGAGGTCGCCGCCGGCTTCTTCGGTGATCGGCAGCGCCACGGCCTGCGACGTGGCCAGGTGGCTCAGCACGGACCAACGCTCGCGGCTGACCCCGCAGGTCAAGCAGCGCTGGCGCAGCGCCTCGATTTCCGCGGCCGAGGTTTCCCTCGTCACGATCATCACTTCGGTGGCCGCCAGCACCGCCGCCGGCAGGCGCGAGGCCCAGTAAGTCACGAAGGTATAGCCGTTGCGATCGAGGTCGACCAGGCTCGGCGTGTCGGCGTCGTGCAGGAAATAGTGCGCCTCGTCCACCACCACGCGATGGGGCAGGCCCGTGCGCCGCCGGATCTCGTTGATCGCCGGCAGCACGGCGCGGATGTATTCGATCTTCTCGTCCTGCGGACGTTGCGACAGGTCGATGACCACGCTGCGATCGGGGTAGCGGAGGGCGCGGGCGACCTCGCGCGGTGTCGGCGGCGGGTCCGCCCCGCCCAGCACCGATACCCCTGGCAGGCCCTCGAGCGATCCGTAGTCGCCTTCGGGATCGATCACGCACACGCAGTAGCCGTGCACGATCAACTGCTCGCACAGCAGGCCCGCGACCCACGACTTGCCGGACTTGGCGTCGCCGGCGATCAGGACGTTGCGCCCGCGGGCCGACAGCGAGAACTCGCGGCCGTCTTCGGTGTGACCCAGCCGCAGCCGGCGCCGGTCGTGCCTGGGCACCGGCAGCTGCCCTGCGCGCGCGAGGTCGCGGATGTAGGCCGCGACGGCGGAAGGATCCGAACCGGACACGACCACGTCCGCGGCCGCGCGCAGCGCTTGGCTGCCCCATTCCACGGCCGCGCCCACTTCGGCCAGGCGCAGCAACTCGTGGTCGTTCTCGGCGTCGCCGATCGCCACCATGTTGTGCGACGACAGGCGCAGCATGTCCAGCAGCGCGTGCAGCCCGGTGGCCTTGCTGACGCCCTGTCCGAGGATCATGACCCGCCCTTTGTTGAAGAGCAGCACGAGCGGCAGCTCCAGCCGGCGGATTGCGTCCAGCAGCCTCGGCGCGTCGGCGGCCGACGCATCGACCAGACACTCACCCGCCTGGTGGGGAATGCCCTGCAAACGCAGCTCGTCGAGGAACGCGGGGGGTATCGCCGGCATCAGCCGGTTGGTGTGGCCGGTCGCCGGGAAGTGGACGACGGCGCCGTTCTCCGCGACGATGCCATCGACGAAGTGCAGTTCCCCGGCAACGCGGCGAAGCTCGCTCAGGATGCGGCCGGTGACCAGCAGCACGGTGATACCGGTGGCCCGGATCGCGGCGATGGCGTCACGCACCGTCGGGTCGAGCGTGTCGTTGCGCGTGACAGTGCCGTCGTAGTCCAGCGCCAGCACGGAAAGTTTCACCATGACCGCACACTAATTCCCAGAGGATGGGGCGCGGGCGCGCCTTACACCGAGGGAACAAGCATGGTTGATGCCAGTCAGGAGCGTGGCGCAGACGCCACGACGCGAACCCTCATGTCGCTCAAACGGTCGAACATCCTGGCCTCGGCGCGAATCGGCCACCAGTCGTACAGGAACACCTCCAGCGGACGCCACATGGCGACCCAGCCGCCGATCAGCAGACTTTCCCGGATGATGCCGCCGAAGTTCCCGCCGCTCAGCAGCTTGGCGAGCAGGTCGCCGAGGCCAATCGACAACGCCACGGCCGCGACCCCGATCATCAGGCTGGTGCGGCCGACCCGGAAAAGCTGCCGGAGGCGGCGCCGCGTGACCACGGCCCGCTGCTTGAAGTACTCCCGGATCGCGTCCTTCAGGACGGCCACCTCAGCCGGGGTCACGGCCTGCAGGTCAACGTGCACAACCAGGGCCAGCGGAACGTCCGAGTGGAGCTCGCTGGCCCACCCGGTGATGAATTCCTCGGCCCTCGGATCCAGGTCGCGTTCGCGAAACGGCGTCGGATCCAGGGAGTTGAAGAGTTGCTTCAGGTCGCCGACATTCACCTCGATCAAGGCGCAATTCTTCAGTATTTCGTCGTCGTTCGAACGCTCCGACGCAGTCATGGCAACTCCTCGAGCAGGATACTCCGGTGGCACGTGTTTGGCATTGATGGACCCCAAAGGAAAGCCGCCATGACTACAGCCGCCTCTGCACAGATCAACACCATGCTCCGGGACGCTGTCGCGCAACAGCTCGAGTGGGATTCGGAGGTGGATGCGACCGACGTCGGCGTCAGCGCACGCGGCGGCGTGGTCGCGCTCACCGGCTTCATCGATACCTATGCCGGCAAGCTGGCCGCCGAACGGGCGGCCAAGCGGGTCCGCGGCGTCCGTGCCGTCGCCAACGACATCCAGGTTCGCCTGCGTCTCGGACGCACCGATCCGGAGATTGCCGCCGACATCGACGCCGCCCTGCGGATGCGCGTCGCCATTCCAGAAACCGTGCAGGCGGTCGTGCACGGCGGGCACATCACCCTCACCGGCCTGGTCCCCACCTACTTCATTCGTGCGCTCGCGGCCGAAGCCGTGCGCCACATTCCCGGGGTCAGCGACGTCACCAACTACATCCGCGTCGAGGCGGCAGCGTCGGTTCGCGACCTGCGCCGGCGCATCGTGCAGGCGCTCCATCGCAGCGCCGAGGTCGATGCCCGTGGTGTCGCCATCGTGATTGACGGCTCGGCCGTCAGGCTCGAAGGCGAAGTGGCGTCGTGGGCCGAAATGGAAGCCGTCGAGAACGCCGTGATGCACGCGCCCGGCATCACCGACGTGGACAACCGGATCACGGTCGCGCCGCACCTCGTCCCGATACCCCCGGTTGACGTCGAGATCTGCTGATGACGCGCCTCCTGCGGTGCGCGCTGCTGGCGCTGGCCGCGGGGGCCGGCGACCCGGCGCGCGCGCAGGAGGTTCCCCTTGTGCGAACCGCGCTCACCGGCTCCGTGTTCGCCTACCCGGTCGCCGACGGCGACACGCTGGGCTCGGTCAGCGCGCGGTTCGGCGCCGGCGTCGCGGCGATCGTCGAGCTCAACGGCATCCGCCGGCAGGACAAGCTGGTGCCGGGGCAGGTGCTGACCATCGACAACCGCCACCTCGCCGTCGTCGAGAGTCGATTCCAGATCACCTTGAACATCCCCCAGCGCCTGTTGTTCCTGGTGGAAGGCGACACGGTGTCCGCCTACCCGATTGCGGTCGGCCTGCGCAGTTGGCCGACACCGGTCGGCGGCTTCACGGTCGTGGACAAGGAAGAGAACCCGACCTGGGACGTGCCGGTGTCGATCCAGGAAGAAATGCGGGCTCAGGGCAAGCCGGTCATCACCAGGATGCCGCCATCACCGGAGAATCCGCTGGGCGCGCACTGGATTCGCACGTCGCTGCCCGGCATCGGCATTCACGGCACCATTGCGCCCTCCAGCATCTACAACTTCGCGAGCCACGGCTGCATCCGCGTCCACCCGGATGACGTGGCGTTGCTGTACATGCGGGTCGAAATCGGCGCGCCCGGCGCGAGCATCTATCGCCCGATCACGATCGCGCGCATCGACGATCGGGTGTTCGTCGAGGCGCACCCGGATGGCTACAAGCGAGGGCCGCTGGGGCTTGCACACGTTCAGGCGATGGCCGAGCGCGACGGCTACGCGGAGATGGTAGATTGGCCCGCCGTGGAACGCGTCCTTCGCCTGCAACGAGGGCTGGCCGTCGATGTGACCAAGGACGAATGACCTGAAGGAGGCCCATGTGACGCGCCCGCATCACGTCGTCGCCACCGCCGTCCAACGCTCCATCGCCGCCGCCCGGGTCCGCCTCGAACTATGGGATGGCACCTCGTCTTACGGCGGCACGAACCCGCCGGTCGGTGACCTCGTCGTGCGCGATACCGGCACGCTGGTCGGCCTGGCCCTCAACCCTGAACTCGCCTTCGGCGAGGCCTATACGGCCCGGCGGCTCGACGTGCGCGGGCCGCTCGAGCCGGTGGTCGAGGCGCTCTCGCGGCTGCCCTCGCCGTTGACCTGGCCGCAGCGCCTCGGCGCCTGGATCTCGAGCCGCAACTCGCTCGCCACGTCCCGCCGCAACGTGCATCACCATTACGACCTCGGGAACGACTTCTACGCGCTGTGGCTGGACCCGGCCCTGGTTTATACCTGCGCCTACTTCGCGCGGCCCGAGATGTCGTTGGCGGAGGCGCAGACCGCCAAGCTCGACCTGGTCTGCCGGAAGGTGGCGCTGCGCTCCGGCGACTTCGTGGTCGAAGCCGGGTGCGGGTGGGGTGCGCTCGCGCTGCACATGGCGCGGCACTACGGCGCCCGCGTCCGCGCCTTCAACATCTCACGCGAGCAGCTGGAATTCGCGCGCGCCCGCGCCGTCCGTGAAGGCCTCGCCGGCCGCGTCGAGTTTGTCGAAGACGACTACCGCAACGTGACGGGGCAGTGCGACGTGTTCATGTCGGTCGGCATGCTCGAGCATGTCGGGGTCCACCACTTCGCGTCACTCGCCGCCGTGCTGCGGCGCGCGGTCAGGCCCGACGGCGGGCGTGGTTTTCTGCATTTCATCGGCCGTGACGTGCCGCGCCCGTTGAACCCGTGGATTCGGCGCCGGATCTTTCCCGGCGCTTACCCGCCGACGCTCGCGGAGGTGACGTCGCGCGTGCTGTCGCCGGCGGGCATGTCGGTCGTTGACGTGGAGAACCTGCGCCTCCACTACGAGCGCACGCTGGCGTGCTGGAGCGAGCGGTTCGCGGAGGCGAGAGACCAGGTGACGGCGCGCTACGGCGATGAGTTCACGCGGGCGTGGGAGTTGTACCTGGCCGGGTCGCAGGCCGCCTTCGCCTCCGGCTGGATGCAGCTGTTCCAGATCGTGTTCGCGCCGCACGGGTCGGCGCCGCCGTCGTGGATCCGTCCGGATCCGCGCGTGCCGGCGCGGGAGCCGGCATGATCCGCTGCGATGCCCTGGTGGTGGGCGGCGGGCCCGCGGGTTCGACGTGCGCGCGGGCGCTGCGGCTGGCGGGTTGGGACGTGATCGTCGCGGACGCGGCGCGCTTCCCGCGCGACAAGGTGTGCGCCGGGTGGCTGACGCCTGAGGTGTTCACCGCGCTCGAGCTGGACCCGGGCGAATACCGCGACAGCGGGCTGACCCTGCAGGAGATCACGTCGTTCCGCACGGGCATCATCGGCCGCCGCCTGATCGACACGACCTACCCTCGGGTGGTCAGCTACGGCATCCGGCGCTGTGAATTCGACGACTTCCTGCTTCGGCGGGCGAACGTCCGCGTGCTGGAAGCTACGCCCATCGACACGCTCCGCCGGACGCGCACCAGCTGGATTGCCAACGACGCCATCGAGGCCACGGTGCTGGTCGGCGCCGGCGGGCATTTCTGCCCGGTGGCGAAGCACCTTCGCGGCGGCGCCGATACCGCGCGGCCGGTGGTCGCCAAGGAGGCGGAGTTCCTGCGCGAGGCTCATGCGGCGGATGCCGCCGGCGACGCGCCGTCATTGTTCTTCTGCCGGGATCTCGACGGCTACGGCTGGTGCGTGCCGAAGGGCCGCTACCTCAACGTCGGCATCGGCCGCCGCGGCAGCCGCGACTTCGCCGCCCACGTCAGGGACTTCATCGTGTTTTTGGAGGAGCGCCGCGTCATCCGCTCAGGCGCCGCGCTGCGATGGCGGGGCCACGCCTACCTCGCGGCCGGCGTTGGCCCGCGGCCGTTGATCGGGCCGGGTGTCGCGCTCGTCGGCGATGCCGCCGGGCTTGCATATCCGGAAAGCGGTGAAGGCATCCGGCCGTCCATCGAATCCGGCCGGCTGGCGGCGGAGGCGATTGTCGCCGCGGCCGGCCGCGACGACATCACGGCGCTGGAACCCTATGCCGAGGCACTGCGCGCGAAGCACCCGCCCGTCCCCCGCAACTCGGCGCCGGTGCGTGCCGTGACCGGCGCGCTCGGCCGCCTGCTCATGGGGTCGCCGGCCTTCACCAAGCACGTCGTGCTCGACCGGTGGTTCCTCCGCGCGTGAGGGCCGCGCCTCACATGGCTTCGGTCAGCGACCGGGCGAGGTCGTCGTGAGTGTCGCGCACTTCCCCGTATTGCCGCTCGACGAGGTCGCGCACCGATGGCGGCAGCAGGCCGTCCAGGGCGGTCTTGTAGGCGGCCAGGGTGATGGCATCGCCGCGCTGCGCTTCCCTGAGGATCGTCCGGTCGTCGTGGCCGCTCAAGTTGCTGCGCACGTCCATCCATCGCCGGTGCATGGACGCGGCGGTCGTGCCGTCGGTGGCCGCCGACCCGCCGAACCGTTGCGCGTGAGGCAGCAGTTCCTCGGCGGCGCGGGCCCGCCGCCCGGCGAGATCGCTGAACAGGGTCTTCAACCCGGGATCACTGACGAGCTCGGCGGCGTGGATGAAGCCGTGCTCGCCATCCTTGCAGCTCTCGATCAAGTGATTCAGAAGCGCCCGCGAACTTGGATCTGACATGACACCCTCCGGCGCCGCCGCGGAACGGTCGCAGCACGACACCATTGGCAGTGATGCACGGATCGCGCCACCCACCTTCGCGCGAAGCGCTACGGTGGGCAAGCCGCTCCCGGGCAAGGCGCGACGGTGGGCAAGCCGCTCCGGCGCAAGGCGCGACGGTGGGCAAACCAAGCCGTCGGCGGTGACCCGGAATAGTTCGCACCGCCACTGAAATCTCCCCGGGCCTGCCCGGCGGCCAGCGCCACTTTGCGCCGGTTCAGCCGCAGTGCTGGTCTGGCTCAAGGCTTGCACCGGGGCGCCCCCGGAAGGGCGACCCCGCTGCAAGCCTGCCCTCCAGACCGTCGTCAATTCGGGCGTCACGGAGTCAATGGGATGAGACGTCACCACGAGGAGATTGCGGCGGCATCTGCCCTCGTCCCCGCGGTCAGCGCGCTCATACCAATCACGATCGCCATCTGGGTTCGCGTCAAGGAGTGGCCCAGGAAGCCTGCGGGCGTGGACGGCCGGCGCGAAAGCGAGGGTAAGCCATGAGGAATCAACGCGACTGGTTGGCGGCTGAACTCGAACGCCGCGGTGTCACCCGGCGGGAGTTCATGGGATTCTGCGCCGCAATGGCCTCGGCCCTGGCCTTGCCCGATGCCGCGGCCGCGCAAATCGCGCGGGCCATCCAGAAGACGGAAAAGCCGGTGCTGGTCTGGCTGGAATTCCAGGATTGCGCGGGGAACACCGAGTCGTTCCTGCGCGCCAGCCGTCCGACGGCGGCTGAAGTGATCCTCGACACGCTGTCGATCGACTATCACGAGACCATCATGGCGGCGGCCGGCCACCAGGCCGAGGCCAACCTCGCGCGCACCGTCAAGGAGCGCCCGGGCGGCTACATCGCCGTGGTCGAGGGCTCGATCCCCACCGGCGCCAACGGCGCCTACTGCACCATCGGCGGGCGCTCGGCGCTCGACATTGCCCGCGAGGTCTGCGGCCAGGCCATGGCCACCATTGCCATCGGCACCTGCGCGTCCTTCGGCGGCATTCCGGCCGCCGGCCCGAACCCGACCGGCGCGCTCGGCGTCAGCGCCGCCGTGCCCGGGGTCAAGAACCTGATCAACCTCTCCGCCTGCCCGGCCAACGTCGAGAACCTCACGGCGCTGCTCGTGCACTTCCTCACCTTCAAGCGGTGGCCCGATCTCGACCACTATCGCCGGCCGCTGTTTGCCTACGGCAAGTCGATTCACGACGGCTGCGAGCGCCGCGCCCATTACGACGCGGGGCAGTACGTCGAAGAGTGGGGCGACGCCGGCCACCGCGCCGGCTACTGCCTCTACAAGATGGGCTGCAAGGGCCCGGTCGCGTTCCAGAACTGCCCGCACATCAAGTGGAACGGCGGCACCAACTGGCCGATTGGCTGCGGTCACCCGTGCATCGGCTGTTCCGAGCCCAACTTCTGGGACACGATGACGCCCTTCTACCAGCACCTGCCGGGCGTGCCCGGCTTCGGCGCCGCGTCCAACATCGACACCATCGGCCTGATCGCGGTGACCGGTGTCGGCGCCGCCTTCGCCGGACACGGCCTGATCCAGATCATGAAGCGGGTGGGTGAAGACGCCGAGCCCGTGACGCCCAAGACCGAAGAGGGAGGCCAGCAATGAGCCGTGTGATTGTTGACCCGGTCACCCGCATCGAGGGCCACCTGCGCATCGAGGCGGAGGTGGACGGCGGCGTCGTCAAGGACGCCTGGTCGTCATCGACGATGTTCCGCGGCATCGAGTTGATCCTCAAGGGCCGCGACCCGCGCGACGCGTGGGCGTTCGCGCAGCGCATCTGCGGTGTCTGCACCACCGTGCACGCCATCGCCTCGATCCGGGCGGTGGAGAACGCCATCGGCTCGGCGCCGCCGCCGAACGTGCGGCTGTTGCGGAACCTGATCATCGGGGCGCAATGCGTGCAGGACCACGTCGTGCACTTCTACCACCTGCACGCGCTCGACTGGGTGGACATCGTCTCGGCCCTCTCCGCCGATCCGGCGAAGACGTCGTCACTCGCACAGTCGATTTCTGACTGGCCGCTGTCGAGCCCGACCTACTTCGCCGGCGTGCGGGATCGCGTCAAGGCGTTCGTGGAGCGCGGCCAGCTCGGCCCGTTCGCGAACGCGTACTGGGGCCACCCCGCCTACCGGCTGCCGCCCGAAGCCAACCTGATGGCGGTGGCGCATTACCTCGAGGCGCTCGACTGGCAGCGCGAGTTCATCAAGCTGCACGCCGTGCTCGGCGGCAAGAACCCGCACCTGCAAAGCTTCCTCGTCGGCGGCATGTCGACGCCGATCGATCCCAACAGCCAGTCGGCCCTGAACGCCGGCACGATCGCGGAACTGAAGCAACTGGTCGCCCGGGCGCGCGACTTCGTCGTCCGCGTCTACATTCCCGACCTGCTGGCCATCGCCGGGTTCTACAAGGACTGGGCCGGACACGGCAAGGGCGTCGGCAACTACCTGGCCTACGGCGAGTATCCCGATGACGACACCGCGTCGCCGGCACTGTTCATCCCCGGCGGCATCATTCGCGGCCGGGACATCTCGAAGACCGAGACCTTCGACGCCGCCAAGGTGACGGAGTACATCTCGCACTCCTGGTATGACTACCAGCAGGGCGATGCGGTGTCGCTGCATCCCTTCAAGGGCGAGACCTCGCCGAACTACACCGGCCCGACGCCGCCCTACGAGCGGCTCGACACCGACAAGAAGTACTCGTGGCTGAAGTCGCCGCGCTACGCCGACGAGCCCATGGAAGTGGGGCCGCTGGCCCGCATGCTGGTCGCTTACGTGTCGGGCCAGCCGCGCGTGAAGGAACTGGTGGACGGCGTCTTGAAGGCGCTCAACGTCGGCCCCGAGGCGCTGTTCTCGACCCTTGGCCGCGTCGCCGCCCGCGGCATCGAGACCCAGCTGCTCGCCGAAAAGATGGACGCCTGGGTGGATGGACTGGCCGCCAACATGGAGGCCGGCGACTTCCGGATCCACGACACCAGCAAGTGGGATCCCTCGTCGTGGCCGGCCGAGGCGATGGGTGCCGGCTTCCACGAAGCCCCCCGCGGGGCGCTGGCGCACTGGGTGAACATCGGCAACGGCCTGATCCAGAACTATCAGTGCGTGGTGCCGAGCACCTGGAACGCCGGCCCCCGCGACGCCAAGGGGCGCCGCGGACCCTACGAGGAGGCGCTGATCGGGACGCCGGTGGCTGACGCCGAACGGCCGATCGAGATCCTGCGCACCGTCCACAGCTTCGATCCGTGCATGGCCTGCGGCGTCCACGTCGTTGACGCGCGCGGCCGCCAGATCACGGATGTGAGGGTGTCGTGACGACCGTCGGGTCGCTCCGGCGCGTGTATGTGTGGCAAGTCCCGGTGCGGCTCACGCACTGGCTGATTGCCGCATCCATCATCGTGCTAGCGGTCACCGGCTTCTACATCGGGCGGCCGATGATCACCGTCCCCGGACCGGCCGGCGAATCGTTCTTCATGGGCTGGGTCAAGGTCGTTCACGGGTATGTCGCCTACGTGTTCCTCACCGCGGTGGTCGTCCGCCTGATCTGGATGTTCACCGGCAACAAGTACGCGCGATGGGACAAGTTCCTGCCGGTCCACCCGTCCCGGCGCCACGGCCTGTGGCCGACCGTCAAGTTCTACCTGTTTGCCCAGCGCAAGCCACCCGGCTTCGTCGGCCACAACCCCGTGGCGGGAGCAACGTACATGTTGGTGTTCGGCCTCTACTTCGTGGCCATCATCACCGGACTGATGTTGCGAAGCGCCAGTGCCGATGTCGAATCCCCTGTCAGATGGTTCGCATCGCTGGCTCCCATCATCGGCGGCCTGCAGGTCGCCCGGTGGATTCATCACGGCGTGATGTGGCTGCTGCTGGGGTTCGCCGTGCACCACGTCTACAGCGCCGTCCTGATGTCCACCGTCGAGGCCAACGCGACGATGGAGTCGATCTTCTCAGGCTACAAGTTCGTCCCGCCGGAGGATCTCGAGTACTCCGGCTACCGGTTCATCAACCGGAAAGGCCAAGTCGATGAATGAGCGCACTCCGCTGCTCGTGCTCGGACTCGGCAACGTGCTGCTCGAGGACGATGGCGTCGGTTCCGCGGCGGTGACGCGGCTGCGCGATCACTACGACGCGGCCGAGGGCGTCCGCGTCTTCGACGGCGGCACGCTGGGGCTCGCCCTGCTGCCGTACCTCGATCAGGCCGACGCGGTGATCCTCGTTGACGCGGTTCGCACCGACGCGGCGCCTGGCACGTTCGTGCGTCTTGATGGCGATGATGTCCCGCCGGCGGTGGCGACGCGTCTGTCCCCGCACCAGGTCGGCGTCGCCGACCTGCTGGACGGCGCCCGCTGGCTCGATCGCTATCCGACCCGCGTCGTGCTGTTGGGTCTGGTGCCGCAGTCGATCGAGCTCGGCATCGGGCTGACACCGGCGGTCGCCGACGGACTGGCCGGCCTCGTCGAACGCGTCGCCGATGAAGCGGCGGCGATCGGCTTCCCCTTCCGCCTGAAAGCCGTCGCTGCCACCTCCGACATCGGCGATGCGGTTGACGTGGGCCGGCTGGCCGCGTCGGCGGAGTGCGGCCATGCATGAGCTGACCATGGCCGCCGGCATCCTCGACATCGTCCAACAGAACGTCGCCGCCGCCGACGCCGGCCGGGTGCGCGCCGTCCGCGTGCGCGTCGGCGACATGGCGGGTGTGGTGCCGGATTCGCTCGAGTTCTGTTTCGAGGCCATCGTCGCCGACACGCCCTACGCGGCCGCCTTCCTCGAGATCGATCGCGTGCCGGCGCTGGCCACGTGCGGCGAGTGTGGCTGTTTTACCAGGCTGGCGCAGCCGCTGTTCGTGTGCCCCGCGTGCGGCGCCATGGGGATGGCCCTGCAGTCCGGCGACGAGCTGCAGGTCGTGGACCTCGAGCTCGACGACACGGTCGAGGGGGCGGCATGAGCGTGGTCACCATCGAACGCAAGGTCCTGCAGAAGAACGACGACCTTGCCGCCTCCAACCGCGAGCTGTTCGCGCGCAACGGGCTGCTGGTCCTCAACATCGTCAGCTCGCCGGGCGCCGGCAAGACAACGCTGCTCGAAGCGACGATCGAGGAGTTGAAAGACCGCGCCCGCATCGCGGTGGTCGAAGGCGACGTCCAGACCGACATCGACGCGCAACGCGTGGCCCGCTACGGCGTGCCGGTGGTGCAGATCGTGACCAACGGGGGCTGTCACCTGGAAGCCGCCCTGGTGGCCGCCGCGGTGGAGCGCCTCGACCTCGATCAGGTGGACCTGCTGGTGATCGAGAACGTCGGCAACCTGGTATGCCCGGCCAACTTCGACCTCGGCGAGGCGATGAAGGTGGTGGTCCTCAGCACGACCGAGGGCGCCGACAAGCCGCTCAAGTACCCCGCCATGTTCCGCCGGGCCGCGGTCCTCATCATCAACAAGGTGGACCTGCTGCCGTACGTGAACGTTGACGTCGAGGAGATCAAGCGCAACGCCCAACACATCAACCCCAAGCTGGTGGTGTTCGAGACGGCGGCGACCGCGCGGCTCGGCATCACGGAGTGGTGCGACTGGCTGGTGGCCAGGCTCGCCGCCGGCCATGCGTGAACGCCTGCGGCTCGCGGTGCGCGGCGCCGTGCAGGGGGTGGGCTTCCGGCCGTTCGTGTTCCGGCTGGCCGAGGAACTCGCGGTCAGCGGCTGGGTCCGCAACTCGACGCTCGGGGTGAGCATCGAGGTCGAGGGCCGCCGCCCGGTGCTGGATTTGTTCCGCGCCCGCCTCGCCACCGAGCTGCCGCCCCGCGCCGTGATTCACAGTCTCGAGGCGTCGTGGCTGGACGCGGTCGGTCACCCCGCCTTCCAGATTCTCGACAGCGTTCGCGACGGCGCGATCTCGGCGCTGGTGCTGCCGGACCTCGCCATGTGCGACGACTGCCGTCGCGAGATCCTCGATCCCGCCAACCGGCGTTACCGCTATCCGTTCACCAACTGCACCAACTGCGGACCGCGCTTCAGCATCATCGAGTCGCTGCCCTACGACCGCGCCAACACCTCGATGCGGCACTTCACCATGTGCGGGGCCTGCCGGCGCGAGTACCACGACCCCCACGACCGCCGGTTTCACGCGCAGCCCAACGCCTGCCCGCACTGCGGCCCGCGCCTGGCGGCGTGGGATGTCACCGGCAAGGTGATCGCCGAGCAGGACGCCGCGCTGCGCGCGGCGTCCGCCGCCATCCGCGCCGGCGCCATCGTCGCCGTCAAGGGACTGGGCGGATTTCATTTGATGTGCGACGCCGGCAACGACGCCGCGATCGGGCACCTGCGGAAGCGCAAGCACCGCGACGAGAAGCCGTTCGCGGTGATGTGCTCCGACCTGGCGGCCGTCCGCCGTCACTGCCTCGTGGCGGATGCGGAAGCGCGCCTGCTGACGTCGCCGGAATCGCCTATCGTGTTGCTGGCCAGGCGCGCGGATGCCGCGGACGGCCTGGCGCCGTCGGTGGCCCCCGGCAATCCCAACCTGGGCGTCATGCTCCCTTACACGCCGCTGCACGAGTTGCTGGTGGGCGACGTTGGCGGGCCGGTCGTGGCCACCAGCGGCAATCAATCCGATGAGCCGATTTGCACCGACGAGCAGAACGCCATCGAGCGGCTGGCGACCATCGCCGACCTGTTCCTGGTCCACGATCGGCCCATCGCCCGTCACGTCGACGACTCGATCGTGCGCATCGTGCTCGACCGCGAGCTGGTGCTGCGGCGGGCGCGCGGGTATGCGCCGCTGCCGATCCCGATCAAGCAACTGTCACCACCGGTGCTGGCGGTGGGCGCGCACCTGAAGAACACGGTGGCGCTGGCCTCGGGCACGGACATCATCGTCAGCCAGCACATCGGCGACCTCGAATCGGCCGAGGCGAGCGCGGCTTTCGTCAAGGTGCTTACCGACCTCCCGCACTTGTACGAAGTCGCGCCCGTCGCGGTCGTCGCCGACCTGCATCCCGATTACCGTTCGACCAGGCACGCCGCCTCGCTCGGCTTGCCGGTGTCGCACGTGCAGCATCACGTCGCCCACGTCGCGGCGTGCATGGCCGAGAACGAACTGGACGGCCCGGCGCTCGGCGTGGCGTGGGACGGCACCGGCTACGGCCTGGACGGCACGGTGTGGGGCGGCGAGTTCTTCGCGGTCAACGGCGGGTCGTTCACGCGCGTCGCCTGCCTGCGGCCATTCCAGCTGCCCGGCGGTGATCGCGCGATCAAGGAACCGCGGCGGTCGGCCCTTGGCGCGCTGCATGCGATTGCCAGCGAGATCGCCATCGTCGGCCCGTCGCTGACCGCGGGCGCGTTCAGCCCGAGCGAACAGGCGTTGCTCATCGACGCGATGGCGCGCGGTGTGAACGCACCGGTCACCACCAGCGCCGGCCGGCTGTTCGACGCCGTCGCCTCGATCGCCGGCCTGCGCCAGCGCACGAGCTTCGAGGGGCAGGCGGCGATGGACCTCGAGTTCGCCATCACTCCGGGCGTCCACGACGCCTACCCCTTCACGCTGTCGGAAGAGGGCAGCCAGTACGCCCTTGGTTCGTGGCAGGCGCCGCGGCTGGTGATCGACTGGGCGCCGATGGTGCGCGCGGTCCTCGACGACGCCGCCGGCGAGGTGGCCGTTGGCGTGATCGCCGCCCGCGCCCACAACACCATGGTCGAGATGATCGTGGCCACCGCGTTGTTCTTCGAGCAGGCGGCCGTGGTCTTGAGCGGCGGATGCTTTCAGAACCGCTACCTGATCGAGCAGACCGTGACCAGATTGCGGCGGGCGGGATTCCGGCCGTACTGGCACCAGCGCATTCCCACCAACGACGGCGGCATCGCGCTGGGACAGATCGCCGCTTACCTTCGCGCCAAGGAGAGCCTTTCATGTGCCTCGCCATTCCCGGACGCATCCTCACGATTGACGGCGCCGACCCTGTGCTTCGCAGCGGCCGGGTTGACTTCGCCGGCGTCGTGAAGCGCGTCAACCTGAGCTACGTGCCCGACGCCGCGGTCGGCGACTTCGTGCTGGTGCACGTCGGTTTCGCCATTTCAACGGTGGACGAAGCCGAGGCGCGGCAGGTCTTCCGCTACCTCCGGGAAATGGGCGAGCTGGCCGAACTCGAAGACGGAGAGCCGTCATGAAGTTCATCGACGAGTATCGCGACCCCGAAGCCGCCGCCGGCTACGCCCGCGCCTTGCGCCGCATCACGACGCGGCCGTGGACGCTGATGGAAGTGTGCGGCGGGCAGACCCATGCGATCGTCAAGTTCGGCGTCGATGAGCTGCTGCCGCCGGAGGTGGAGCTGGTCCACGGGCCCGGCTGTCCGGTGTGCGTCACGCCCCTCGAGCTGATCGAGAAGGCGATCGAGATCGCGTCGATGCCCGGGGTGATCTTCTGTTCGTTCGGCGACATGCTGCGCGTGCCGGGCGGCGCCCACGATCTGTTGACGGTCAAGGCCCGCGGCGGCGACGTGCGCATTGTCTACTCGCCGCTCGACGCCGTGACGATCGCGCGCGACCACCCCGATCGCGAGGTGGTGTTCTTCGCGGTGGGCTTCGAGACCACGGCACCGGCCAACGCGATGGCCGTGTTCCAGGCCGCGCAGCTCGGCCTGAAGAACTTCTCGCTGCTGGTGTCGCACGTGCTGGTGCCGCCGGCGATGGAGGCGATCCTGTCGTCGCCGAAGAGCCGCGTGCAGGGGTTCCTCGCCGCCGGACACGTGTGCAGCGTGATGGGCTACACCGAGTACGAGCCGCTGGCCGCCCGCTATCGCGTGCCGATCGTGGTCACCGGCTTCGAGCCGCTCGACATCCTGCAAGGCGTCTACATGTGCGTCAAACAGCTCGAGGAAGGGCGCGCCGAAGTGGAGAACCAGTACGCCCGCGCGGTGCGGCGCGACGGCAACGTGCCGGCGCAGTTGCTGATGCGAGAGGTCTTCCGCATCGTGCCGCGCAAGTGGCGCGGCGTCGGCGAGATTCCCGCCAGCGGGCTCGGCCTGGCCGAGCCGTACGCCGCGTTCGATGCCGAGCTGCGGTTCGGCGTGGCGGACCACACCGCCGACGAGCCGACCGAATGTTGCAGCGGCCAGATCATGCAGGGGCTGATGAAGCCGCACGAGTGCCCGGCCTTCGGCACGCGATGCACGCCCGAGCATCCGCTGGGCGCCACCATGGTGTCGTCGGAAGGCGCCTGCGCCGCGTATTATCGCTACCGGCGCCTGAAAGTGCCGCCGCAGGAAAAGGTGGTGGTCCGTGGCAATTGACCTCGTGGGGGGGCTGACCTGTGCGGTCCCGATCGGCGATCACACGCACGTGCTGCTGGCCCACGGCGGCGGCGGCCGCCTGACCAACCAGCTGATCGACGGGCTGTTTCTGCCCGCCTTCGGCAATCCCGCGGCGCACGCGCACCATGACGGCGCGCACCTGCACCTGGGCGGCGCCCGCCTGGCCTTCACCACTGACTCCTACGTCGTGCGGCCGATGTTCTTTCCCGGCGGCGACATCGGCACGCTGGCGATCAACGGCACGGTAAATGACCTGGCGATGTGCGGCGCCCGCCCGCAATTCCTGAGCGTCGGCTTCGTCATCGAGGAAGGGCTGCCGATGGACAGCCTGCGGCGGATCGTGGCATCGATGAAGGCGGCGGCCGAGGCCGCCGGCGTGACGGTGGTGACCGGCGACACCAAGGTGGTGGACCGCGGCAAGGGCGACGGGGTCTACGTGAACACCGCCGGCGTCGGCCTCATCGAGTACGACGGCCTGATCGCGCCGGCGAGCGTCCGCCCGGACGATGTGGTGCTGCTGTCGGGGGATATCGGGCGTCACGGCATGGCCGTGATGGCCGCGCGTGAGGGCCTGCAATTCGAGTCGGACATCGAGAGCGATTGCGCGCCGCTGGCCGCGCCGGTGCTGGCCTTGATCGAGGCGGGCGTCACGATCCATTGCCTCAGGGATTTGACGCGAGGCGGCGTCGCCAGCGCCACCGTTGAAATCGCCGAGTCCACCGGCCTGCACATCCGGCTGTCGGAGCAGGCCATCCCGATCCGGGAAGACGTGCGCGGCGCGTGCGAGATTCTCGGCTTTGACCCGTTATACGTCGCCAACGAAGGCCGTTTCATTGCCTTCGTGCCGGCCGCCGAGGCCGACCGCGCGCTCGACATCCTGCGGCGTCACGCGGTGAGCCGCGACGCGATCGCGATTGGCACGGTGTCGGCAGAACCACGCGCCCTGGTCACGCTCAAGAGCCGCATTGGCGCAACCAGGGTGGTGGACATGCTGAGCGGCGAGCAACTGCCGCGAATCTGCTGAGGCCTGTCTAGGCCGCCGGCCTTGGCTAGTGGCCGTGCGCGTGCGCCGCCTTGGCGGACGGGGAGTGTTCCGCCGCCTTCTTGAGCGGCGCGAGCATGGCCAGGCGGATCAACTCCACGCCCGGCGCGACATAGGACCAGTAGCGGCGGAAGCGCTTGCGCGATTCGACGTCGGTGGAGGCGACGCGCGTCTCGGTGTGGAACATCGACTCGGTGTCGCTGATCGGATCGGCGCGGAGCGTCCACGCGATCTTCACGTAGCCGGGTTCCCGGAACTCCGCGAACTCGGCGGCTGGCACCGGCCGGAACGTGGGGGCGGCGTCCCACGGCCTGGTGACCGCGCCGAGCACCACTTCGCGGCCGGCCCGCTCCGCCAGGATCACCCAGCCGATCGACTGCATTTGCGGCAGCAGGGCCGACGGGTGCCGGCGCTCGTCCGGATGGCCGCCCAGCGCGAGCTCGCGCACCTTGAAGATGGCGCGGATCATCCGGGAGTGGAGCAGTTCCAGGCTGCGGGCCGTCGACATCACCACGTCGGCCGGAGCCGAGATGCGGACGCGATGATGTTCGACAACTTCCGGCGACGGGATGAACCGATCGAGCAGCAGGCTGTCGTCGTTCAACTCCACGACATCCTTGCCGTACCGGGCGCGATGGTAGGCAATGAGGCCGGCATACCCGAGCGCAGCCAGGCTGGCGCCGAGGGCGAGGCCGCCGCCGGCGGTCTTCAGACTGTCACGCGAAACCATGTGGTTACCCTTCTTCCGCCAGCGCCGTGATCGGCATCATCATGCGGCGCTCCATGATGAAGCCCCTGAGGATTCCGTGTCTGATCAAGCGAAATGCGTGCCGGTTGATTCGCCGGAAATCGCGCGTGTCCGGCCGTCCGGCGCGGGGGAATTCCCCCGATTTCGGGGATATTTCCCAAGCTTTCCGGGGATTCCCGGGCCAGGACCCGGCTGATCCGGGGGGTATAGGCACGGGCCGCCGAGGTCGATACTGTCGTTAGCAACGTGGAGCTGTGGGCTGGAGGCAGGTATTGAGTGAACCTCTCGTGTTATGTGCCGTGGACCTGGGTCCGTCTACCTCGAGGGTTCTGCACCACGCCGTTGGGTTCTCCCGCATACTCGGCGCCGGCCTGAAGGTCGTGCACGTGGGTGCCGACGATTCGGCGGACCTGCGAACCCGTGTCTTTGCCGAATGCGAACGCGCGACGCCGTACGAAGCGTCGATCCACGAAGATTCGGTCATCCTGGCCACGGGCCGGGTGTCTGACGCGATCCAGCAAGCGGCAGTACAGCATGGCGCCACGCTTCTCGTGGTGGGCTCGCGCGGCTACGGTGGCATTGCGCGCCTCCTGCTCGGTTCTACGAGCGAGGCCCTGCTGGGAGTGGCCACCGCGCCGGTCCTGTTGGTGCCACCCACCGACATGGACATCGTCAGCATGGGCGACCGGCCGGCGTTGACCTGCGGTGCGGTGCTCGCGGCCGTGGACCCCACCGAGCACTGCGCTCGTCAATTGAAAATGGCGAGCGAAATGGCAGGGCTGGCGGCTCACCCCCTGCACCTGCTGACGGTGACGCATGGCAGGAAGACCGACCACGAAGCCTCGCAGGAGCTTCGCGACCACGCCCACGGGCTGTCGCCGGTCAAGCCGAGGTCGCTCATCGTGCGCCGCGGCGACGTGGCGGAAGAGATCTCCCGTTGCGCCGTGACCGAGGGCGCCGGCCTGGTGGTGATGGGACTCCGCGAACGGCCTCGCGGCCGCCCCGGCATCATCGCCTCGGCGGTGCTCAAGACCGGCCGCGCGTTCGTGCTCGCTGTTCCCTGCTGAGCGCCGCCCGGCCCCCTGCGAACGATTCCCCCGCCATTGCGGGCAATTCCCGCGGTTTCAGCCGGTTTTGGCGCGGATCGCGCCCGAAAACAGGCCCGATTTGGCTGGCACGGGCGGTGCAGTCTTTCCGAGTGATCGGAGGGGTATCGTGTACGCCACCCACGCTCGTCACTCTCACGCCCGCCTCGCCGTCCGCGTGCTTGCCGTGGCCCTTCTGGGATTCTTCACGGCCAGGGCCTCCGCCCAAGCGCCGCACCAGGCCGACGCGGACGGCGTGCTGCAGTTCGCGAAGGCAGCCGAAGACTACGCCTTCCTCCACCGCCAGCTCGAACGCCGGCTGCCGCCGGTGGTGGTCAACGCGAATCCGGAGTCCATCCGCCGCGCCATTGACGACATGGCGGCGGCGATTCGCGCCGCCCGGCCGGAGGCACGGCAAGGCGACCTGTTCAACCCGGCGGTCCAGGCCGCGATTCGCGTGCGCATCGCGAGGTCGCTTGGGTCGCACGGCTTCACGCCCGCGGACGTGCAGGAGGTTGAACTGACGGCCGGCATTGATTCCGCCGCCGTCACCCTGCGCGTGAACGGCACATTCCCCTGGGCCCTCGGCACGGCCATGTTCCCATGCGTGCTCGAGGCCCTGCCCCCGCTGCCGCCGGAACTGCAGTACCGGCTCGTCGGCCGCGACCTCTTGCTGATTGACGTGCACGCCAGCCTGATCGTGGACATCCTGCCGCTCGCGCTGGGCGACACCTCCACCGCGCTCTGGCCGGCGGTTTATTGAACGAAGGTGCTTTATGAAGTCCCACACGCCACACTACGTCGCCGTGGCCGTGTCGAGCGCATTGGCGCTCGTCGTCACGGCCATGCCCGCGGTCGCGTCGGCACAGGATCCGTCGTCGCCCGCTGATCCGCAGCCCGTCGTCGAGGGCGTCTTGCCGGAACCCGGCCTCCTCACCCGCGGCATCGACTTCGCCACCCGGACGATGGGCGACGGGAGCGGGGAGAAGAGCGGCATCTACCCGGAGATGGGCAACATGATCACGGGCGCCGGCTGGATCTCCGGCGGCGCCGGCTATCGCCAGTGGATGGGCGGCGACCGCATGGTGTTCGACGTGTCGGCGGGGATGTCATGGCGGTCCTACAAGATGGCGCGCGCGCGGTTCGAGTTCACCAACCTGGCCCGCAGCCGCGTCGCAATCGGGACGGAAGCCCGTTGGCAGGACTTCACGCAGAACAGTTTCTTCGGCACCGGCGCGGAGACACCGGAGACCGATCGCAGCGAGTACCGGCTGAAGTCGCTCAACCTGGTCGCCTACACCAACGTCCGGCCGGTGAAGTGGCTGACGTTCGGCGGCCGCGGCGGCTGGCTGCGGCGGCCGACCATCGACGTGGCCGGTGGCACCTTCCTGCGCGACTACCCGGCGACGCAGGACCTGTTCCCCAACGACCCGGTGTTCGCGGTCGCCGAGCAGCCCGCGTACGTGACCGGTGAACTGTCGGTGACGGCCGATACGCGCGACCATCGCAGCCACCCGCTGCGCGGCGGGCTGTATCGGAGTTCGTGGACCCGCTACTGGGCCCGCGACCTGGCCGCATTCAGCTTCCAGCGCTTCGAGGTTGAAGGCGCGCAGTTCGTGCCGATGGCCGGCTCGCGCGTCACCCTCGCGTTGCACGGTTGGCTCGCCGCCTCCGATACGGCGGAGGGCAGCGTGGTGCCGTTCTACCTGATGCCGTCGCTGGGCGGAAACAACACGCTCCGGGCCTACCCGAACTACCGCTTCCACGACCGCCACTTCGCGGTGGTCAACGTGGAAGCCCGCCTGGCGTTGATGACGCACGTGGATCTCGCCGTGTTCGCCGACGCCGGCAACGTGGCGGCGCGCATGGCAGACCTCAACCTCGACAAGACGTCGTTTGGCTTGGGCCTGAGGCTGCACTCGGTTCGTTCGACGTTCGGCCGGCTTGACGTGGCGCACGGCAAGGAAGGGTGGCGCATCCTGTTCACCACGAGCGATCCACTGCATGCGTCGCGGCTGTCGCGCAAGACGGCGGCGATTCCGTTCGTCCCCTGAGGGGTGATGGCGATGCACATTGTCGCGCTCGGCACCGCGTCGATCCTGTTCGCGCTCTACCTGCCGTTGTGCGCGAAGGTCGTGCATCCCACGGTGCCGCCGCCGGCCGCGGCGATTCGCTCGCTGTGGGTGCCGCCGGAAGACCTGTCTGAGCGCGACCTGTTCTTCGGACCATGGGGGCCGGAACGCGCACCCGAACCGCGCGCGACCTATACCTTGGTCGAGCACAAGCACACCGGCGTCAATCCCGGCCTGACCGTGCGCGACTCGCGCGACCGCGAGTGGAGCGTCAAGCAGGCGCCGCCCGAAGGCCAGCCGCCGGAGGGGCCGATCGAGGTGGCGCTGTCGCGCGTGCTCTCCGCCATCGGCTATCACCAGCCGCCGGTGTACTTCCTGCCGTCGTTCACCCTCCGCGACGACTGGGGCACGCATGTCGAACCCGGCGGGCGGTTCCGTCTCAAGGATCCGTTGCTCAAAGACCGCGGGTCCTGGTCATGGCAGACGAGCCCACTGGTTGGCACGCAGCCGTACCAGGGCCTGCTGGTCGTGCTGTTGCTCGTGAACGCGTCGGACCTGAAGAACGACAACAACACGCTGTACGAGTACCGGACCGGCGACCGAACAGAGCAGTGGTTCGTGGTCCGCGACCTGGGCACCGCGCTGGGCGGCACGGGCCGTCTGGCGCCGAAGCGCGGCGATGCCGCCGTCTTTGCCAGGCATCGGTTCATCACCGGCGTCGGCGACGGATTCGTGCAGTTCGGCTTCCGCGGCTATCACCAGGAACTCATTCGCGGGCGGATCACACCGCAAGACGTTGAGTGGGCCGGCCAACTGCTCGCGCGCCTGGACGCCCGGCAGTGGGACGAAGCCTTTCGCGCCGGCGGGTTCACGCCGGCCGCCGCGGCTCCGTTCATCAGTGTCATCAAGCGGCGGATCGACCAGGCCGTCCGCATCGGCGGCGGCGCCGGTATTGAAGGGGAAGGGCGGTAAGCCATGCGTCGCCTTGTCACGTTGCTCCTGCTCCTGCTCCTGGCCGCCCCGGTGTCGTGGGTGGGCGCGCGGCAGGTCACCCTGCCCGTGGACGATCGGGAGGCCGTGCGGTTCGCCGTGATTGGCGACAACGGCACGGGCGAGCCGCCGCAGTACGAGGTCGCCCGGCAGATGCTGCAGGCGCATGCGACGTTCCCGTTCGAGTTCGTCGTGATGCTCGGCGACAACATGTATGGGTCGCAAACGCCGCGGGACTTCCTGAACAAGTTCGAGAGCCCGTACGGCCCGTTGATCCGCATGAAGATCCCGTTCTTCGCGGTGCTCGGCAATCACGACGAGCCGACCAATCGCAACTACCCGGGATTCAACATGGGCGGCCAGCGCTACTACAGCTTCGTCAGGGGCCGGGCGCGGTTCTTCATGTTCGACACCAACTTCATGGACCCGAAGCAACTGGACTGGATCAAGGAGGCGCTGCGCGGGTCCCCGGACGATTGGAAGATCGCCGTCTTCCATCACCCGATCTATTCCGACGGCGACCGCCATGGCCCGGACCTGCAGCTGCGCGTCGCGCTCGAGCCGCTTCTGGTCGAATACGGCGTGGACGTCGTGTTCTCGGGCCATGAACACGTCTACGAGCGCATCAAGCCGCAGAAGGGCATCACCTACTTCGTGGCCGGATCGAGCGGCCAGTTGCGAAAGGGCGGACTGACGCCGTCGGCGATCACCGCCGCCGGTTTCGACCAGGACCGGGCGTTCCTGATCGTCTCGGTCATTGGTGACGAGATGTTCTTCCAGACCCTTTCGCGCACCGGCGCCACCGTGGACGCGGGCGTGATTCGCCGCCGGGCGACGTCCTAGGAGATCGTCATGAGCCAGCCCATTCTCACCGTTCCCGCCATGACCACGACGGCCGCCCAACGGCGCACGCTCCGGCGCGCGTTTCGCTTCGTGCTGAACCAGTTTCTGTTGCTGCCGTTCGGCGCCGCCATCGCGCTGATCTGGGCCAACACCGAAGGCGAAGGCTACTTCCGCTTCGCCGGCGCGTGGACCTGGCCCGTCAACGAAATCGGGATGGCCATCTTCCTTGCCTTGATCGCCCAGGAAGTGTTCGAGGCGGTCATGCCCGGCGGCGCCCTCGGCCACTGGCGGTACTGGGTGATGCCGGCGGCCGGCGCCGTGGGCGGGCTGCTCGGCGCGGCGGCCGCGTTCTCCGCCGTCGTCACCCTGCGGCACGAGATGGCCCTGGCCGTGGCATGGCCGGTCGGCTGTGCTATCGACCTGGCGGCCGCCTACTACGTGCTCAGGCTGATCTATCCACGCCGGAGCAGCGTGGTCGGCTTGGTGTTGGTGCTGGCCGTGATCACCGACGCGATCGTGATGGTGGTGGTCACGCTCACCGCACCGGACTTCCGCTTCCACCCGGTGGGGGGCGCTGTGCTGCTGGCGGCGCTGGCCGGAGCCGCGGCGCTGCGCTGGATGAAAGTGCAATCGTTCTGGCCGTACTGGATTGTCTGCGGGACGCTGTCATGGCTCTCGTTCTACTGGATGGGGATCCATCCCGCGCTGGCGCTGGTGCCGATCGTGCCGCTCCTGCCACACGACCCGCGGCGGCGGAACGTGTTCGATGACCGGACCGACAACAACCCGATTCACCACGCCGAACATGAGTGGAACGGTGTCGCGCAGGTCGCGTTGTTCCTGTTCGGGCTGGTCAACGCCGGCGTGATCCTGAAGCACTACGACACCGGCACGTGGGCGGTCCTCACGGCGGCGCTCGTCGGCCGGCCGCTCGGCGTGCTCGGCGGCATCGGGCTGGCGGCGGTCGCCGGCTTGCGGCTGCCGCGCCACACGACCTGGCGCGACATGCTGGTGATGGCGCTGGCCACGACCAGTGGCTTCACGTTCGCGCTGTTTGTCACCGCGGCGATCCTGCCGATTGGCGCCGTGCTTGGGCAGATCACGCTCGGCGCGCTCTCGACGGTGGCAGGCATCGTGGTCACGTTTGTGGTGGCCCGGGTGCTGGGTGTCGGGAGGTTTGCGGAACGGAGAAAGGCCGCCTGATGTCCTTTCGCTTGAAGCCCGGAGCGCCGCTGTCTCGACAGGTGCGGCGGCTGATGGACCGCCAGTTGGACGCGGCGATCGCGTGCCTGGACACGCCGTCGGCGGCGCCGAGCGTGGACGATGTCCACGAGGCTCGCAAGCATGTGAAGAAGGCCCGGGCGTTGCTGCGGCTGGTGCGTTCGGCGCTGGGCGGCGAATACGGTCCGGCCAACCACCGGCTGCGCGCGGCCAATCGCCTGCTGGGCCCGATCGCCGACGCCAGCGCGGTGGTCGCAACGTTCGACCGCCTGTGCGACCTCGAGGGCGAGAGGCTCGCCGCCCCAACCGTCAGCGCGATCCGCGCCGGCCTCCTGGCGCGGGCGGGGCGTGTCTCTCAGCGAGCCGAGGCCGGCCGCGCGCGCGCCCGCGCCGTCCGGCTGCTGAAGACACAACAGCGCCGCGAGAACGACTTGAAAGTGAAGCAGCGCGGCAAGGCCGCAGTGGTGGCGGCGGTCAAGGCCGCACACCGGGGCAGCCGCGATGCCCGTGACGAGGCGCTGGCCGATCCCCGGCCGGATGCCCTGCATGCCTGGCGGCGGCGAGTCAAAAACCAGTGGTACCTGCTGCGGCTGCTCGATCACGCGTGCGGCGGGCGGCTGGTCGATGACCAGCACCGGCTCGAGGTGCTCGACGCCTGTCTGGGCGAACTGCATAACGCCGACCTGCTGGTGCCGCTGATCCGCGAGGCGCCTTCGCTGTCGCCGCGCGCGGCCGCGCGCGGCCTGCGCTCGGTCCGCGCGTATCGCCGTGACCTGTTGGGCAAGGCCCGGACCCTCGGCCGCTGCTTCGACGAGACGCCAGCCTCCCACGCCGAGCGCGTGCGCGCCCTGTGGGTGTCGGGGAGGGCCGGACCATGGAAGCGCGCCGCCTGAGCATTGCCGGCCTGCTGCGGCCGCACGCCCGCCTGCTGGCCGTGGCCGCCGGCGCCATGCTGGTCCAGGGTTTCACCGAGTTGCTCGAGCCGTGGCCGCTGAAGGTGATCTTCGACTACGTCCTGGGCGACAAGGCCCCGCCGGCGTGGATGGCGCCGTGGCTCAGCGGCGGCGACCGCCTGGTGATTCTCGATGTCGCGGCCATGGCCGTGGTGCTGATTGCCGTCGTCAACGCTGTCAGCGCCTACACCGACAAGTACTTCTCCAGCACCGTCGGCAAGCGCGTGGGTTTCGAGCTGCGGCATCGCCTCTACCACCACGTGCAGCGCCTCTCGCTCTCCTTCTATGAACGGCGGCAGACCGGCGACATGGTGGTGCGCCTGACCAGCGACATCGACGCCGCCGAGGATTTCATCGCCGCCATCCTCCAGATTGCGCTCGACCTCATCACCATCACCGGCATGACCGTGGTCATGTTCTATCTGGATTGGCGGTTCAGCCTGATCGGGCTCTCGGTGGCCCCGGTGCTGTTCGTGATGGTCTACCGCTACACACGGCGCATCAAGAACGCGGCCCGTGAGGTCAAGGCGAAGGAGAGCGCGCTGGCCTCGGTGGTCCAGGAGTCGATCTCATCGGCGCGGGTGGTGAAGGCGTTTGCGACCGAAGACTACGAGGAACGGCGCCTCGATCGGGAGAGTGCGGAGAGCGTCCGCATCAGCCTGCGGGCGCGGAGCCTGAAGGCGCGGCTCGCGCCATTGGTTGATGTGATTGTCGCGGTCGGCACCTGCGTGGTGTTGTGGTACGGCGTCAGGCTGGTCATTGCCGATCGCCTGTCGGCCGGCGCCCTCCTCGTGTTCGTGATCTATCTCGGCAAGATGTACAAGCCGATGAAGAACCTCTCCAAGATGTCCGACACGTTGTCGAAGGCGGCCATCAGCTTCGAGCGCATCCGCGAGGTGCTGTCGCTGGAAAGCCAGGTTCGGGACCGGCCCGGCGCGAAGCCGGCGCCGCCGTTGCGCGGCCGCATCGAGTTCGCCGGCGTCACGTTCGGGTTTTCGCCGGACCAGTCCGTGCTCACGGGAGTCAACCTGACGGTGGCGGCGGGCCAGCGGGCGGCGCTGGTCGGCCTGACCGGCACCGGCAAGTCCACCTTGCTCTGCCTGATCCCCCGGCTCTACGACGTCCGCGACGGCCGCATCACCATCGACGGGGATGACATCCGCGACTACAAGCTGGAGACCCTGCGCCGCCAGGTCAGCTTCGTGCTCCAGGACACGCTGCTGTTCCGCGCCACGGTGGCGCAGAACATCGCCTACGGCCGGCCGGACGCCACCACGGACGAGATCGTGGGCGCCGCCCGCCTTGCCCATGCCGACGAGTTCATCGACCGCCTGCCACAGGGCTACGAGACCATGCTCGGCGAGCGCGGTGACACCCTGTCGGGCGGGCAACGCCAGCGCATCGCCATTGCCCGCGCCATCATTCGCGACGCGCCCATCCTGCTGCTGGACGAGCCGTCGGCGTCGCTCGATCCGGAGTCGGAACAGTTGATCTTCGAAGGCCTGTCCACGCTGATGGCGGGCCGCACCTCGATCACGATCGCGCACCGCCTGGCCACGGTGCGCCACGCCGACGTGATCTTCGTGCTCGATCACGGCGTGATTGCCGAGCAGGGCACGCACCGCGAGTTGCTCGCCAAGGGCGGCTTGTACGCGCGCCTGTATCGCATCCAGTTTCAGCCCGAAGACCCGGACCGCCCGCTGGCGGTCCCGGAAGCCGCGGCGGTACCAGGGACAGCCGGCGCGGCATGAACGCCGAAAGGAAGACCGACCGTGAAGACTCACCGATTCGCCGCCGTGGTCATGGGCCTCACCGCCTGCGTCCTCTCGGCCGTGGCCGTTGCGGCGGAGATGGAACCACGCACGCTGCGGGCCTACGAGGCCTACGTCGCCTCAGTGCGGCAGGCGTTTCTTGGTGACGGCCCAGGTCCCGCCGGCGACGATCAGACCGGGCACATCACCAGGGTGCCGGGCGGCCTGGTGCATCACTGGCGCGGCGCCACCTTCATTCCCGGCGTGACCCTCGACGACGTGCTCGCCGTCGCCCAGGACTACGACCGTTACGCCGCGATCCACACGCCGGTGCTCGAATCACGATTACTCGCGCGCGAGGGAAACACGTTTCGCGTGTTTGCCAGGATGAAGGAGGGCGGCGGCATGGTGACCGCGGTGCTCGACGTCTGGTCGGTGGTCACCTACGTCCGCGGCGCCGGCGAGGTCCGCGCGCTTGGTGAAGCCAGGACGATTCGGCAGCTCGCGGACGGGGACTGGCGCCGGCCGCGCTATCTGCCGCCCGGGGAGAACAGTGGCTACCTGTGGGCGGCGAACACGTTCACCAGGTTCATGGAGCGCGACGGCGGCGTGCGGGTGGAACTGGACACGCTCGGGTTGAGCCGCAGGTTCCCGAAGTTACTGGGCTGGATCATCGAGCCGATCGTCAGGCGCATTGGCCTCAGCAGCGCCGAGCGCACACTTGCGGAGTTCAGCGCCGCCGTCAGCCAGGCGCGGCCCACAGACAAATGATTGCAGGCCCGAACGGATCGCGACGATAGAATCCTGCGGATGAGGCCGGGTTCGGTGCGTGTCTTGATCTGCGTAATCTGCGTAATCTGCGCCCCTGGTGAATTCATCAGCGGCCCTGGCGTGGCATGGGCGCAATCTGCGTTCGATATCAAGACCATCGATCCCGACACCTTTCGCGCCATCGCGTTCAAGCTGGCCGACGGCCAGCAGCCGAAAATTGACGGCAAGCTGACCGACGAAGCCTGGGCACTGGCGCCGGTGCAGGGCAACTTCGTGCAGCGCGAGCCCGACTACGGGCAGGCCTCGTCCGAGAAGACCGAATTCCGCGTGCTCTACGACGACAAGACGCTGTACTTCGGCGTCTGGGTCTGGGACGACGACCCGGCCGGCATCATGGCCAGCGAAATGAAGCGCGATGCCGGGCTGAACAAGGGCGATCAGATCAAGATCACCATCGACACCTTCCACGATCACCGCAACGCCTTCTACTTCAGCACCAACCCGCTCGGCGCCTACAAGGACGCCAACACCGTCGAAAACGGCCGCACCATCAACTACGACTGGAACGCGGTGTGGGACAACAAGACGACGGTGGATGACAAGGGGTGGTACATCGAGATTGCCATCCCGCTCAGCCAGCTGCGCTTCCGCACCACGATCGGCGAATCGCTGTGGGGCATCAACCTGTGCCGCATCCTCTTCCGCAAGAACGAGGAGTCGTATTGGGTGCCGTTTCCGCGCGAGTGGGGGGCGTCGGGATTCGCGCGCGTCTCGAACGCCGGCCTGTTGAGCGGGTTGAAGAATCTGAAGTCGCGCCGGCGCGTGGAGTTCGTGCCGTTCGTGTTGCCGACCGCGTCGCGCGACTACCTGTCGCACGCCGAGGGCAAGGCCCTTCGACATGGCTCAGGGCAAGCCGACGCGAAGTACGGCGGCGATTTCAAGATTGGCCTCACCAACGACCTGATCGCCGACTTCACCTACCACACCGACTTCGCCCAGGTCGAAGCCGACCAGGAGGTGGTGAACCTCACCCGCTTCAGCCTGTTCTTCCCCGAGAAGCGGCAGTTCTTCACCGAGAGCGCCGGCATCTTCGACTTCGGCAAGGCCGTGGCGGGACTGGGTGGGGAGTCGGCGGCCAACGATCCCGGGTTGCTCGCGCTGTTCTATAGCCGGCGTATCGGCCTGGTCGATGGCCAGCAGATTCCCCTCATCGGCGGCGGCCGCGTCACCGGGCGGATTGGCCAGTTCGCGGTGGGCGTGCTGAACATCGAGAGCGAGGAAGAGACGCTCAACACCCGCCAGATTGCGAATGCCAACTACACCGCCGTGCGCGTGAAGCGCAACGTGCTGGCCAAGTCGAGCATCGGCGCGCTGGTGCTCAACAGCGCCAACGGCATCTCGGACTACAACCGCGCGATTGGCCTCGATGCGGGCCTCGTGCTCGGCCGCTACGTCACCCTCACCAGCCTGTTCGCGAAAACGTTCTCTCCGGGGGTGGTGTCCGGCTCCGATGTGGCGTCCGGCTTCAGCCGGACCTCGGCAGGCGTCGTCGATTTCCTCTGGAAGCACGACAAGTTCAGCTACGGTGCGCAGTACCAGGACATCGGCGCGCAGTTCAACGCCGAGATGGGCTACATCCCGCGCCTGGACATCCGCGCTGGAAAGGTGAGGGGCGGTTGGACCCCGCGGCCCCGGTGGAGGGGCGTGCGGCAGCTGATGTTCAACGGCACCACCGACTACTACGAGAACCACGGCGGCCGCGTCGATTCGCGGACCTCCGAATTCGAGGCGCACATGCAGCGGCAGGACACGTCGAGTGCGCGGGTCTCGGTGACGCGCGAGTACGACAACCTGAGCGCGTCATTCACGACCGCCGGCACCACCTTGCCGGTGGGCGCCTACTCATGGACGACGGCGACCGCCAGTTACTCGTCGAACCGGACCAGGCGCGTGTTCGGCACCGTGGGGGGCGATGCGGGTGGCTACTACAACGGCGACCGCCAGGCCATTCGCGCCAACCTGACCATCCAGGTGGGCAAGACGCTGCTGTTCGAGCCCAACTACACGCACAACCGGGTGCAGCTCCCCGGCCGCGCCGACTACTCGAGCAACGTCCTCAACTTCCGCGTCAGCCACTCGTTCTCGCCGGACTTCTACCTCAAGAGCTTCGTCCAGTACAACGACGACCGCAAGACGGCGAGCTTCAACTTCCTGTGGTGGTATCACTACAAGCCGGGCAGCGACCTCTACGTGGTCTACAACCAGGGCTGGGATATCGATGTGCCGCTGACCTCGAGACAGGTTCCCGACGCCTCGTCGCGCGTCCGCAGCCGCTCGCTCGCGGTGAAGATGACGTACTGGCTGGCGAGGTAAACGCCAAGCGACAGGAGTTCAGGAGAACAGAAGAATATTGTTACTCCTGACCTTCTGTTTAAGGCTTCACTTGACGGTCTCCCGTCTGTGTCGCATCACTTCAATCACCATCGGCAACATCGAGACCAGCACGATGCCGATGGCGACCAGCGAGAAGTTCTCCTTGATCACCGGGACGTTGCCGAACGCGTAGCCGGCGCCGACGCAGACCGCGGTCCACAGCAGCCCGCCGACGACGTTGTAGAAGACGAACGTGGAGGCGTTCATGGCGGCCGCGCCGGCGACGAAGGGCACGAACGTGCGGATGATGGGCGCGAAGCGGCTCGAGACCACGGCGATGCCGCCGTGCTTTTCGAAGAACTGGTGGGCCTTGTCGAGGTGTTGTCGATTGAGCAGCTTGTGCAGCAGGCCCTGCGTGTCGGTGGCGCCGAACACCCGCGGTCCAATCACCCGGCCAATGGCGTAGTTGACGGTGTTGCCGAGGATGGCGGCCACTGCAATCAGGACGAACACCAGCGTGATGTCCATGGCGCCGGCGGCGGCCAGCGCCCCGGCCGCAAACAGCAGCGAGTCGCCGGGAAGAAAGGGTGTGACGACGAGGCCGGTCTCCGCGAAGATCACCGTGAACAAACCCGCGTAGACCCAGATGCCGTACTGCGCGACGAATTCCGCCAGGTGAACGTCGAGGTGAAGAAACAAATCGATCAGGTATTCCATGTGTGTATATAGAGTAGTTCAAACGGCCGCGGTGCCTGGCTGCCACGGTGTTGCTAAGAGGCAACGAATGAAACGGCTATTGATTGCTCTGTGTCTCTGTGTCTCTGTGGCCGCTGTGTGGGCACAGGACGGTCCGCCGAAGGATCCGAATGCCACCCGCACGGCGGACCTGGTGGAGCTGGTGAAGCTCGATCCTACGATCAAGCTCGACATCCGCTACGCCGGCACCAACAACTTTCTCGGCAAGCCGGTCTACCAGGAGGCGCGCGCCTTCCTGCAGCGGCCCGCCGCGGAGGCGCTGCTGGCCGCGCACAAGGACCTCGCGAAAGACGGTTACGGCCTGCTGATCCACGACGGCTACCGGCCGTGGGCCATCACCAAGTTGTTCTGGGACATGACCAGCGGCTTTCAGCGTGAGTTCGTCGCCAACCCCAAGACCGGGTCAAAGCACAATCGCGGCTGCGCGGTTGACCTGAGCATGTACGACCTGGCGACGGGGCAGGTGGTGGAGATGCCGGGCGGCTACGACGAGATGACGCCGCGGTCGTATCCCGACTACACCGGCGGCCCGCCGGAGGCGCGCGCCAGGCGCGACCGTCTCCGCCAGGCGATGGAGCGTCACGGGTTCACCGTGGAGCCCAACGAGTGGTGGCATTTCAACTACAAGGATTGGACGCAGTACCCAATCCTCGACATCGCCTTCAGCGCGATTCGGTAGCGCCCCAGAGGTGCTTCGTGAACCAGTCGAGATTCTGCCGCATGGCGCGTGAACGCGCTGTTTCTGGAAGAACAGCAGAGCTGGCATCCTGGTGTGGGGCGGTGGCTTGACAGGTAATCCCGCAGGAGCCACAGTCATTAATTGAGGCTCCCCAGCCACGCGCGCCGACGAGGGATGCGGGGTCCACAGTGGTCGTTCAATTCAAGGAGCTCAGATGCGTAATGTGATTTCGATGGTTGCGGGCGCCGCGTTCGTGGCCGCCCTGGCGATTCCGGCGTTTGCCGCCGACATGACCGTGAAGGGTGAAGTGGTCGATATTGCGTGCGCGACCTCGAAGAAGGAAGCCGGCAAGGGCGCGGCCCACGCCAGCTGCGCGATGTCGTGCGCCAAGAGTGGCCAGCCGGTGGGCATTCTCACCGCCGACGCCATCTACACGGTGACCGGCGACTACATCGCCAACAAGAACGCCAAGATGCTCGACTTCGTCGCCAAGACCGTCATCGTGACCGGCGAAGTGACCGAGAAGGACGGCGTCAAGTCGATCAACGTCAAGTCGATCAAGCTCGCGAACTAGACAACATCCGATCCGGCGTCCGCCTTGATGCGGCTACCGCTTCACGAGTTCGACGCGACGGTTCTTCGCCCGTCCTTCCTCTGAGTCGTTCGAGGCCACGGGCGCATAGGGACCATCGCCATAGGCCTTGAGGCGCGCAGCCTCGATACCGGGCGTGCGAACGATCGCCTGCACGACCGACTGGGCGCGGTCCTGGGAGAGCTTGATGTTCCCCTCCAGGGCGCCCACGTTGTCGGTGTGGCCGACGACGTAGAGATTCAAGCTCGCGTCGGCCTTCAGGAGCTTCGCCACCTCCGCAATCGCCGGCGCCGATTCGGGCTTGAGTTCGGACTTGCCGGTCTCGAAGTAGATTCCCTCGACCGCGATGTGGCCCGTCGTCCTGAGGCCGCTGGCGAACGCACCGGCGTTGGCGACGATGTCCTGGACCATCCCCGCCTTCTCCACGATGGTCAGGATGTACTGGCCCGTGAAATCGGCCCATACTTCGATCCACAGCTCCCTGCCGTCCTTGGTGAGCTTCAGGGTTTCTTTGCTCGAATCGGTCGCAACGACGGTCCCCCCGATTTCCTTCACGGCGTTTTCAACGTTCCGCAGCACCTGCAGCGTGCTTGGCTTGATCGTGAGATTGGCAGGCGGCTGGTATCTGATGTTCGTGAACTGGCCTTCCACCCGGGCTGTTTTTCCCTGGCCGATGCTGAACGCAAATCCGTCGAACTGCTTCAGCGTACACGCCTGAATCCAGTAGTCGGGTATCCGGGTAAGGAGCGGGTGGTCCTTGCAGTTGGCGGCGTCCTTCTGTTGCGCCGCAGCGGGGACGGCGGCAATCGACAGGGCGAGAACGCCCAGCAGCACGTGCGATGTTCTTTTCATGGTCGGATCTTTCTCGTGGTCATGTCGGGGGGGGCCATCGGGGCTGGCGCCGAGTTCACCGCGGCCGCTCGGCGAGCGCGCGGCGCGCGGCCGCAGCCACGCCAGGGACGGGATCGTTCAATAGGCGCTTGAGTTCAGCCGTCTCCTCGTCAGTCGGGCCGATGAGGCCGATCGCATCGGCCGCCGCCTTGCGCAGTTCCGGGTCGTCGCTCCGTAAGACAGGCACCAGAATCGGCAGGTAGGCCGGATCGGCGGTGGAGCCGATCATCTCCAGATCCGCCTTCAAGATGCGAACGGCGTCTGCGCGCAGTTGCGGCGGGCTCTCGGTGCCCATCTGCGCAAAGCGGCGGACGACGTCGGTCCCGGTCTGTTGCGCGTTGGCGAACGGTGATTGCGGCGATGTCTTCGCTGCGCCAGCAGATTCGCTGGCGGTGCGATCTTCAGCGGCTCGATTCGCCGAGCGATTCGCGATCGAGGCCAGGACGATCACCAGCACCAGCACGCCGGCGACCGCGCCCCAGAACTTGCCCATCGTTCCCGGCACCAGCGTTCGTGTCACGGCCAGCGAGCGCTCGAGCGTGGCTTCGCTTTCGGCACGGGCCCTATCGATCGCGGCGACCCGTGCCGTCTGCTCGGATAGGACGGACGCGTTGACCCGCGCATCGTACAGGCTCTCTCCGAGCCGTCCGAAATGTTCGCGGCGCTCCTGCTGCGCGGTGTTCGACTGCTGTGCGGCGCCGTCCAGCCCGGATCGCACACGGCCCAACTCTCCGTCGATCCGCCCGAGCGCGGCCTTCTGCTCGGCGTCGATGCCGGCGATCTGCGAGGCGCATTCCTGGCTCTCGGCCGACAGCCGGCGATCTTCGGCCGCAAGGCCGGGCAGTTCGCTGCGTGCTGCCGTCAGCTTCGGTCCCAGTTCGGCTTGTTCCGCGGCGAGCCGTGACCGTCGCCCGGTGGCCGTCTGCGCCTTCGCGGGATCCGCGCCGCCCGCAGCCAGGTCGCGATCGACGGCCGCGAACTCCGCGGGGATTGCGGCGAGGCGTGCTTCAGCATGGGCCATCGTCCGCTCGCACCCGGCTTTGCGCGACCGGAATTGACCGAGGGCGGCGTCTATCGGATTCTTCTTGTCGAGCACCGCTTGCCGACGGCTGGTGAACGTGTCCACCTCCGCGCGCCGTTCCTGCTCGAGCGAGGCCTTCCTGCTCTCGAGCGCGCTCTTGGTCTGCGAAATCTCGCCGACGCGCGCATCGAGCGCCGTCAGCCGATCGCGCAGCTCGGAGAACGACGAGAGATCGATCTGTTCGTCCCACGCACGCTGTCCCAGCGCCGTCAGCGCCGCCGCGCGCTCCGCCGCCTGCTGCCGAATCGTCCGGCGCATCGTGAAGCGGGCATATCGGCGCTGCAGCTCGTGAAAGCCGGCGGCCAGGAAGTGTCCGCGCGCGATCTCGACGGCGGGCTGCGTGTCCGTCATGTGTGTGTCCTTCAATGAATCGACTGGCCGTAAGTGCGAACTCGATCCACCGCCTGCTGGACGCGCTCCCGCCGCGCGTTTCGTGCGTCCTGATTGTCCTGGTCGGTCGTCTCCTCCTCGGCGCACGGCTTGTTGCAATGCGTGCGCTTTTCGGTGTCGGCCGAGCAGGTGTCCGGATCGTTGCAGTCGGTGTCATCGTCGCCGGACGGCGATCCGCCGTCGCACTTGTCCGCACCGGCGCCGCCGCTACACTGGTCGACGCCGTCTCCGGCCTCCATCTGGTCGTCCCCATCACCGCCGTCGATGATGTCGTCGCCCCCGCCGCCGTCGATGTGATCCGATCCGGCCTCCCCGGACACGCGGTCGTCTCCGGCTTCACCGAAGATCAGATCCATCCCTGGGCCACCGTGAATCTCGTCGTCACCCGGCCCGCCGTGCAGGCCGCAGTCGAGCCCGGACATGCGGATGGTCGTGCCATTGGGGCCCGGAGCCCAGTACACGCCGCAGCCCCTGTCGTCGCCCTCGCCGCCGTCGATGAAATCATTTCCCTCGCCGCCCCCGATGGAGTCCCAGTTGGCCTCCCCGAACAGCCGGTCGTTTCCCCCGTCGCCGAACATGAGGTCCATCCCGGATCCGCCATGGATCTCATCGTTGCCCGGTCCGCCGTGCAGGCCGCAGATGTCGCTGCCGCATCCGTTGGCGTCGCCCTCGCCGCCGTCGATGAAGTCGGCGCCCTCGCCGCCATGGATCGCGTCCAACCCCCCTTGGCCGAACAGGCGGTCGTCACCGCCGTCGCCGTAGATCAGATCGATGCCCGGGCCACCGTGGATCACGTCGTTGCCCGGCCCGCCGTGTAGGCCGCAGATCTCGTCGCCGCATCCGTTGGCGTCGCCGTCGCCGCCCTCGATGTCGTCGTTGCCCTCACCGCCATGGATCGCGTCCAACCCCGCGCCGCCGAACAGGCGGTCGTCACCGGCGTCGCCGTAGATCAGATCGACGCCGGGCCCGCCGTGGATCTCGTCGTTGCCCGGTCCGCCGCGCAGCCCGCACGCGACTCCCGCGGTGCGCACGAGTGTGCCGTTGGTGTCGAAGCTGAAAGAAGCGGGGCACCCGTTGGCGTCGCCCTCGCCGCCGTCGATGAAGTCATTGCCATCGCCGCCGTTGATCGCATCCCACTCGGCGTCGCCGAACAGCCGGTCGTTTCCCTCGTCGCCGAAGATGTGATCCATCCCGGATCCGCCGTGGATCTCATCGTTGCCCGGTCCGCCGCAGATGATGTCGTTGCCGTCTCCGCCGCGGATGACATCGTCGCCGCCGAGTCCGACGATGACATCGTCGCCGGGCGTGCCGGCGAGGACATCGGGGCCCTCAGTGCCGACGATCGTCGCAGGCTGGTCGTTGCACGCGGGCTGAGCCGTCGCGCGATCGGCGCCCACCAAGAGCAGGCCGGCCGCCGCACACACAACGAGCAGGGGTGTCTTCATAGCAGCTTGGCAAATGCTACACCTAGCGGTGGCGCCTGGCAGAGGATTCCATCTGCCGGCTCTTCGTCACCCACGAATTGGGCGGGAAGAGTCCCCGCCTGAGACGATGGGCACGTATAATGCGATAGCCGTTACAAACGGGAGGAGGACACGTGAAGGCGACAGTGCTCGGTCTCGTGCTCGTTGGCCTCGCGACGGGGTCTTGCTCGAAGGCTCCCGCTACGACGGATCAGCCCCTCCTCGGGCATTGGCGCCAGACCTCCGAACAGATCGCGGCTGCCGAGCCCGGCTGGCGTCACGCCGCTCCTGGCGCCGCCCCTGTCGCCGCTGAAGAAGGCAAGGCCGGCGCCACGCGCCAGGTCGATCTGTATATCGACCAGCAGACGATGTGGACCGTGAGTCCCGATGAGCCGACGCGTCAGGAGGTGTACTCGACCTCCAATGTCGACCAGCAGCGCGGCACCCTGGTCTTGCAGGTCGGCCCGCCCGGTGGGGCGGGGACGGCCGCGATGGTGGCGTTTTCCGAGGACCGCAGGCAACTGCGGCAGACCCGGACGATTGCATCGCCCGCCGGAACCTTCAACGTGACGACCGCCTACACTCGCGTGGACGACAAGACGGCACCCTAGGTCTCCCGCCGATCGTGCTGATGCCTTCCGTTGACTCGGCGCCGCGGCGGGTGGCCGCCCTGATCGTCTTGGGAGCGGCGCTCGTCTACGCCAATGCGTTTCAGGGTCTGTTTCATCTCGACGACGCGGCGATCCTCCGAGATCCGCGGATCTCGAGCGTGACGGATTACGTGGCCCACCTGCCGGGAATGATCCGCCCCGCGCTGCGATTCAGCTTCCTCGTCGATCGCGCGGTCTGGGGCGAGAACCCCTCGGGCTATCACCTGCTGAATGTGTTGTTCCACATCGGCAGCGTCTTCTTCTTCTATTTGATCGCGCGGCATCTCGCCGGCGGCGATCCGGGTCCTTCGCGTCGTGCGTCAAGGGAGATTGTCCCCGTCTGGGCCGCGCTGCTGTTTCTCGTTCACCCGATCGCCACCGAGACCGTCACCTACGTCTCGGGACGCGCCACCGGCATGATGGCGTTCTTCTATCTGGCAGGGTTGTACTGCTATCTTCGCGCGACCGCCGCCACGAGACCATCCGAGGCCCGCGTCGCGTCCTGGCCGTACGCGGCTGCGATCGCGTGCTTCGCGCTGTCGCTGCTCTCGAAAGAGATCGCCATTACATTTCCGCTGGCGCTGCTGCTCGTCGAGTTCGTCGCGCGACGGCGGAGGGGTTCCCAATTCCGGCAGGCCGTCTGGCGCTTCCATCTTCCGTTCTGGGGCGTGCTGGCCGGCTTCCTGTGCGCTGCCGCGCTGACGCCGCGCTACGTGTATCTGCTCAGCGTCAGCCGTCATATCCGTCCGATATCCGAGAACCTGATCGCGCAGGTCCACGCCGTGGCCTACGCGCTGACCCTGTTCGTGCTTCCGGGCCGTCTCAGCATCGAGCACAACTTCGCCCCGGCTGGTTCCCTCTTCGTGTGGCCGGCGTTCGGCTCGCTGCTGCTGATCGCGGCGCTTGTGGCAGTGGCAGTGGCGTGCGTGCGCAAACACCCAATCGTGGCGTTCGGCCTCTTCTGGTTCCTCCTCCAGCTTCTGCCCACCAACAGCGTCCTCGCTCGCTACGATCTGCTGAGTGAGCGCAACCTGTATCTGGCAGCGCCGGGCCTCTTTTTCGCGATTGCCTCCTCATGGTCGGCGTGTATCGCATGGGTGATGGAGTCGATGCCGCGTCCAGCGGCGCGCGTCTCGCAAGCCTCCGCGTATGTTCTTCCGTTTGTCCTCGTTCCGCTTCTCGCTATGGCGACGGTGGACCGCAACGCCGTCTACGCGTCGCCGGTCCGGTTCTGGGCCGATGCCGTGCGGAAGGCGCCGTCGAAAGCGAGGCCGCACGTCAATCTGGGATACGCGTACTACCTCGCTGGCGATTTCGACAAGGCGATTTCGGAATTTCGACGGGCGCTGGCGATCGATCGCGACGATCCGGTGGCACAGGCCAACCTGCTCGCTGTCTGGAAACTGAAGGAGACCGAGTGATTAGACTCCGCTCGACGGAAATCGGGCTCACGGAGGCCCCCCGAGGCGCACCAGGCGTGAACCTTGCGTATACTCACGCCAGTTGGAGGCCGCGATGATCAAGCGCATGGCATTAGGCGTGGGGCTGCTGGGGGTGATCCTGCTCGGGCAGGCGACCACGATGGGACAGTCGCGCGGGCCCGTGACGCTCGCGCTTACCGGCGACTCGATCATCACGCAGAGAATCTCGCCGTTCAAGGAGCCGGAGTTCACCGGCCTCATGGACATGATCCGCGGCGCCGACGCCGCGTTCACCAACCTCGAAACGCTGTTCCACGACTACGAAGCGCCGCCGGCGCACGAGAGCGGCGGCACGTGGATGCGCACCGATCCGCCGATCCTCAAGGATCTGGCGTGGGCCGGGTTCGACCTGGTCTCGCGTGCCAACAACCACGCCGGCGACTTCGGGCCGCTCGGCGCGCAGATCACGAGCAAGTACGTTCGCGAGGCCGGGCTGGTCGAAGCCGGAGTGGGCAACAGCCTGACCGAAGCCCGCGAGGCGAAGTTCCTGGAAACGCCGCGCGCGCGCATCGCGCTGATCGCGGCCGCGTCCACGTTCACGCCGCATTCGCGCGCCGGCAATACGCGCGGCGACATGCCGGCGCGGCCTGGCCTGAGCCCGCTGCGCTTCACCACCACCTACGTCGTTTCTCCGGATCGGCTCGCTGATTTGAAGCGGGTCGCGTCGGAGTTGTCCGGACAACCACCGGCCGCCGGGGACACGTTGAACTTTGGCGGACGCCGCTACGAGTCGGGCGCCACGCCCGGGCCGCGGACCGAGCCCAACCAGCAGGACGTCGAGGAGATCGCGCGGGTGGTTCGTTCCGCCGCCACGCTTGCCGACATCGTGATCGTCTCGCTGCACGGCCACGAGAGCGGCGTCAACCGGTCCGTGCCGGCGGACTTCATCCCCATCTTTGCCCGCGCCGTGATCGACGCCGGCGCCGACGTCTTCGTGGGCCACGGACCGCACGTGCTCCGCGGCGTCGAGATCTACAAGGGCAAGCCGATCCTCTACAGCCTGTCGAACTTCATCTTCCAGAACGAGACGCTGCTGCGGATGCCCGCCGACAGCTACGAGCAGTACTCGCTGGGAGACGAGGCGCAGGCGTCCGACTACCTGGACGCGCGCTACGACAAGGATCGCCGCAGCTTCCCGGCCGATCGTGACTATTGGGATTCGGTGTTGGCGACGACGAAGTGGGACGGCGGCAAGTTCGTCGAGCTGCAACTGCAGCCCATCACGCTGGGCTACCAGACCTCGCGCGCGGAGCGCGGGCGCCCGAAGCTGGCCACGGGCGCGGATGCGGCGAGAATCCTGGAAGCGCTGACGACGCGCTCGAAGGCGTTTGGCGCGACGGTGACGGTGAGGAACGGCGTCGGGATCGTGACCCCGACGCCGTGATGCGATGAGGAGCTAGAGCGCTTTCAGCAGCGCGCCGACCTTGTTCGTGGCTTCCCACGTCAGGTCCTTGTCGTTCTTGCCGAAGTGCCCGTAGTTGGTGGTCTTCGAGTAGATCGGCCGGCGCAGGTTCAGCTGGTCGATGATCTCCGACGGCTGGAAGTTGAACACGCGGTTGATGGCGCGAATGATCTTCGCGTCAGACACCGTGGCGGTGCCGAACGTCTCCACGTGCACGCTCACCGGATCGGGATGACCGATGGCGTAGGCGAACTGCACTTCGCACTTCGCCGCCAGCTTCGCGGCGACGACGTTCTTCGCCACCCAGCGGGCCATGTAGGCCGCGCTGCGGTCCACCTTGGTCGCGTCCTTGCCCGAGAACGCGCCGCCGCCGTGACGGCCCATGCCGCCGTATGTGTCGACGATGATCTTGCGGCCGGTGAGGCCGGTGTCGCCCTGCGGCCCGCCGACGACGAAGCGGCCGGTCGGGTTGATCAGGAACTCGGTCGCGCTGGTCAGCAGCCGCGCCGGCAGCACCTTCTTGATCACTTCCTCGATGCAGAACTTCTCGATGTCACTGTGCTGGGCGTCGGCGGCGTGCTGCGTGGAGATCACGACGTTGGAGATGCCGACCGGCTTGCCGTTGTCGTAGATCACCGAGACCTGCGACTTGGCGTCGGGGCGCAGCCACGGGCACTTGCCCTGCTTGCGGATCTTGGTGAGCTCCCGCCCGAGGCGGTGGGCGAACATGATCGGCGCCGGCATCAGCTCGGGCGTCTCGTTGCTGGCGTACCCGAACATCAGGCCCTGGTCGCCGGCGCCCTGCTTGGAGGTCTTCTTGCCCTTGGCCTTGCGGGCATCCACGCCCTGGGCGATGTCGGGCGACTGCTGCGTCACGAGCACGTTCACGAACACCCGGTCGGCGTGAAACACGTCATCGTCGTTGACGTAGCCGATTTCGCGGATGGTGTCCCGCACGATCTTGACGAAGTCGAGCTTGGCCTTGGTCGTGATCTCGCCGCCGACGATGACGATGTTCGACTTGACGTAGGTTTCGCAGGCGACCCGGCTGAACTTGTCCTGCGCCAGGCAGGCGTCGAGGACCGCGTCCGAAATCGTGTCGGCGACCTTGTCGGGGTGGCCCTCGCCGACCGACTCCGAAGAAAAGATGTAACGGTTACCCATTCACACTCCAAAAAAAAAGACCCGCGACGGTCGCGGGCCTGCCTCGCGACTTAGATAGAAATCACGTCAGCCGTCGTAAGGGCGCACTTTCAGTGCGCCCGGTATGGCATGACGAGGTGCGGCCCATCAAGTCGAGGAAATCGCCGCACAAACGACCCTTCAGTATCACCTTGCCGGCGCGACACTGTCAAACCAGTCGCGTCACGCCGCCCGGTTACTTTTTGTGGGTCTCGATGTAGTCGAGGGCGAACTTCTCGAGCGCGGGGTTGCCCAGGCCGATCAGTCTCGCTTCGGCGGTGGCCTTCTCGACGGTCCAGCCGTCCTGCAGCACGCGCTTGGTGAGCCACACGGCGCCAACGCGGGTGGCCGAGGCGCAGTGGACGAACACCGGCTGGTTCGACTTGTCGGCGATCGTCGCCAGGAACTGATCGACCACCTTGGGGTCCGGCTGCTGACCGTTGAAGGGGATGCTGATGTACTTCAGCCCGACCTCCTTGGCGCGCGCCGCGTTCTCCTCGAGGTTGGCGCCCTTCTCGGTTGGCATGCGCAGGTTGATGACGGCCTTGAAGCCGTCTTTCGCCAGCCCTTCGAGGGCCGCGGTGTCAGTAGCGCCGCCGCACGCAACGACGGCATCGACCTTGGTGAAATTGACGATGCCGGCTCGCTCTTGTTTCGTTTGGGCCGCCAGGGTGGCGACGCCCAGGGCGAGGATAAGGGTGGTGATAAGTGAACGCATTGATCGGAGCCTCCGGGGCTGATCATATGCCGGGATCCGTCGATCCGTGGATGACCGGACCGCCGCCTGCCCTTTGCGCCACCCCCCGGGGAATCCGTAAAATTCCGCAACTTTCCGGCCCGGTTGGCCGCCAGACCGGGCACGCCCTCACGATTTCGGCCTGATTCCTGACGTCTTGCCGTTGGCCGTTTCGGCGTCAACTTTGCAGAGCCCCACGCAGGGGTACGACTCTCTCGCACTTATCTCTTCAGTCTTTCCCACGCTCACCACCCTCACCCCAGGGCGATGCACAGCGTTAGAGAGGGGATCACATGCGGTACAGGCTATCCGGACTGGTACTCGCGGCCGCCTTCCTGTTGGCCGGAGGCGTCACGACCGCCTCTGCCCAGCCGGCGCCGGCCGGAGGAACTTGGAGTGCGGCCGACTGCCAGACGTGCCACGAGACGGCCGTCGGGCCCAAGTTTGAGCGTACGAAACACGCGGGGCTCACCGAGAGCTGCGCGAGCTGCCATACGAACGTGGCCGAGCACTTCAAGGCCCAGTCGGCTGGCGAGACCGGTGGTCCCGTGCCGTCGATGAAGAAACTGACGGCGAATGAGGTTACCAAGACCTGCCTCACCTGCCACGAGAAGGCCAACCAGGCCAACTTCCAAAGTAGCGCGCACGCGCGCCGCAACGTGGCCTGCACGACCTGCCGCTCGGTGCACTCACCCAAGTCGATCAAGGCCCAGCTCAAGACCAAGAACGACGCCGAGACATGCGCCACCTGCCACCAGACTGTGCGATCGCAGATGCAGAAGACGTCGCACCATCCCGTCCGCGAAGGCAAGATGGCCTGCGCCAGCTGCCACAACCCGCATGACGGCTCCCGTCCACACATGTTGAAGGCGGAGTCGACCAACGAGCTCTGCTACACGTGCCACACCGAAAAGCGGGGCCCGTTCCTGTTCGAGCACGCCCCGGTTCGCGAGGACTGCGTGGCGTGTCACCAGCCGCACGGCACGAACCACAAGCGCCTGCTGACCCAGAAGCTGCCGAACCTGTGCTGGAACTGCCACCTCACCGGCTCGGGTCACTTCGGATCAGGCGACAACCTCGCCACCGAGCTGGGCGCCCGCGTGGCCCCCGCCGGAGCGCCGAGCGGGTTCCCGACGGCGAACGCCCGGTTCATCGGCAAGGCCTGCAAGAACTGCCATGCCAACATCCACGGTTCCAACTCGCCTTCGGGCGCGTATTTTGTGAGGTAAGCCATGAAGCGCATAACCATCGTCACTATGGCGCTCGCATGCAGCTTCCTGGCATCGAGCCTGCCTGTTGGGGCCCAGGGCACACCGGCCGCTACCACGAACTGGTTTGACGGGAAGGCCACACTGCAACTGCAGGGCCGTGAGGACGTCAGCTCGTCGAAGTTCGAGGAATACCGGGTGGTGCCCAAGGGCGTGTCCATGCCGGTGTTCAACCTCGCCGGCAGCCGCGACGGCAACAACTTCGCGCTGTGGGGCGAGAACGTCTCGCAGGCGGATCAGCGCTATCGCGGCCTCGCCACGGCCGCGTGGGGCGGACTCAAGTTCGACTACAACCAGATTCCCCACAACATGGCCAACAACGGCAAGTCGATCTTCACCGAGACGGCCCCTGGTGTGTGGAGCATGAGCACGCATGAGCGCCTGGTGCTCCAGAACGCGAATGACGCGCAGCTGCCGACCGCGACCCGGACGGCGCTGTTCTACGATGCGTTGCTGGCGCCCACCTTTGCGGCGGCCAACAGCATCGACCTGTCGAGCCAGCGCAATCGCGGCACGGCGGAGTTCGCCGTCGGCAAGAACCTGCCGATCGACCTCGCCTTCACCTACATGCGCGAGCTCAAATCGGGCTATCGCACCGAAAGCGGCGGCAACGTCCGCGCCCAGGTGAACCCGTCCTATGAGGTGCCGGAGCCGCTGAGCGACGTCACCCAGGACTTCGGCATTCGGGCGGCGTGGAACTTCAAGGCCGGTAACGTGCACGCGGCACTCAACCGCAACCTCTACGACAACCAGGCCGAAACGCTGATTGTCGACAATCCGTTCCAGGCCTACGACACGCCGTACACGGCCACCGTGGGCGGCCCCTCGAGCGCCCGCTTCATCAACGCGCCGGACAACGAAGCCACCACCGGCAACGGCGGCTTCCTGCTCAAGTTCAAGGGGCAGACCCGCATTGGCGGCGATGTCTCGCTCGCGCGATGGACGCAGAACGCGGCGTTCTACCCCTACACGCTCAACACGGTGATCCTGACGCCCACCGGGGCCAGGGCCGATAGCCTGTCCGCTCTCCCGCAGCCATCGTTCGACGGGAAGATCGATACCACGACCCTGAACTTCACGTTCACGTCGCGGCCTGCCAAGAGGCTCGGCCTCCGGGCGTCGTACCGGAGCTACGACCTCGCGAACAAGACCAACCGCTTCGTTATCACGGGCGACACCGCGATTTCGGATCGGGCATGGACCGCGGTGACGCCAACCGCCGACAACCCCTACGGCCATGCGACGGCCAACCACTACGACACCAAGACCAGCCGGTTCACCGGGTCGGCAAGCTACGACTTCGGCGCGCTGACACTCGAGGGACTGGTGCGTCGGGCCACGATCACCCGCACCAGCCGTGAAGCGACGTCGGGCGACGACAACGGCTACGCGGTGACCGCGCTGTTCCGCACTTCCGACTGGCTGAACCTGCGCGCCACTTACGACGATGCCACGCGCACCGCCAATGGTCACACGCTCTACGGGTTCCAGATGGACGAAGCCGAGCGCGACACGAAGCGCACCGGCATCCAGGTCGACCTGATGCCGTCCGACACCGTCGACGTGTCGTTCGCCTACCTGCGTCGCGACGTCCAATACCCCAACCGGCCGGACCGGATCGCCGTGACATCAGGCGCCCCGTCGCCCGGTGCGTCGCCAATCCCCGGCACGCCCAGCGGCTTGCTCGAGGCGAAGTACGACTCGTACACAGGTGAAGTCTCGTTCAACCCGAACGAGCGCGCGGAGCTGACCGCCTACTACACGTATGAGAAGGACGCGACCACCAACCAGTGGTCCACGACCACGGGGGTCGCCCTCAACAACCTGCTCAACTACGCCGGCACCGACGAGACCAACACCTTCGGCGTCAACGCCGTCCTGCAGCTGGTGCCCGAGAAGTGGTCGTGCACCTTCAGTGCCATGCGCCAGAAGGTGGATGGCCTGATGGACATCACGGCCAGGGAAGCGGGGAACTTCTACACACCGGGCCGCACCACGCTGATTCCATCGGGACAGGGCGGGGCGGCCGACATCAGTGACTGGGACGACACGAAGCTGACGACCGTCGTGGCCCAGGTCGACTACGCCGTCGCCACCGCGTGGACGATCACGGCGGGCTACTGGTACGAGAAGTACGACTTCCGGGACGCCTACACGGCCAGCGATTTGCTCATGCCGCAGGCCGTCTACATCTTCATGAAGGGCGACCGGGGACCCTACAGCGCCAATGTCGTCTTTACGAGACTGAGCTACCGCTTCTAGGAGAGAAGAGAGACGTTGCGGGCGGCCGGCGCAGGATTGCGCCGGCCGTTCCCGACGGTCGTCACGGACACGGGCGACGCCCGGTTGAGCGGCGCCTCTTCATGCCTCGAATAATGTCGTCGCAGCCTTCTCGAAGCGACGAAATTGTCGACCTATGGTCGCGGCGAATCACCGCCCTGTCGTCGACCCGCGTCCCCAAAACCCACCTTCACGCTTGACCCTTCGAGGAGCCGACGAATCTGTCGGGACGCGATCTTCCGCCGCCATCTTTGTCGCGCGCGGCCTTCGCGCGCGCCTGCCCCGCGCGATCTCGATCGCGGTCAGTTCCCCTCTGTAGCGCCAGACTCCGCATCAGGGCGAACGACTATTCGGCACGGGAGTTGCTGATGGGGGTGTCCATTACCCCTTGCTTCATTGCCGTGTGCGCTCACACGCCCACGTTCAGGAGAACTCTTCCATGCCTCGTTGTCGGATTTCTTGGCTCGCCGTCTTCGTCTTGAGTGTTGCCACATCGGCGTTTGGTCAGGCCGCTTCCTCACTACGCGGAAAAGTCGTGGACGCCCAGGGCGGCATTCTCCCCGGCGTCACCATCCAGCTGGCGAACGCGCAGTCGGCGTTCGCACGTTCGATCATTTCCGACGCGTCCGGGACCTACCAGTTCCCCCAGGTGCCGCCCGGCACCTATGAGCTCTCTGCGCAGCTCGAAGGCTTCGCGCCGGTCAAGCAGCCGGTGACCCTCCGGGTGAGCACGCCGACGACCGTCGACCTGAAGCTGGCCCTCGGCGCGCTGGAGGAGACGGTCACGGTGCAGGCTGAAGCCATCAGGTTGAACACCACGGACGCGAGCGTCGGCAACGCCTTCGACGAGCGCCAGGTGCGGCAGCTGCCGCTCCTGACGCGCAACGTGGTCGAACTTCTGAGCCTTCAACCCGGCGTGACGCCGACTGGCGAGGTCGTCGGCGCGCGGCGCGATCAGAACAACGTGACGCTCGACGGCGTCGACGTCAACGACAACCAGACGGCCGGCATCGACACCAACGGCCCGACGGCCGGGTATAACTTCAGCACCAACAACTCCTTCCGCGAGAGCGGGTTCAACGCGGCGTTGCCGGTGCCCCTCGACTCGGTCCAGGAATTCCGCGTCACCGTGGCCGGCCAGAACTCCGACCAGGGCCGCAGTTCCGGTGGCCAGGTGTCGCTCGTGACCAAGAGCGGGACCAACCAGTTTCATGGTTCCGGCTACGAGTACAACCGCAACACCGCGACCTCAGCCAACAGCTGGTTCAGCAATCGTGCGGGCATCCCGAAGGAGCAGCTGAAGCGCGATCAGTACGGCGCCTCGCTCGGCGGCCCTGTGAAGAGCAACCGGGTCTTCTTTTTCGGCAACGTCGAGCGCCGCACCGACGACAGCGCACAGAGCGTGCTGCGCCGGGTGCCGTCGGCAACGCTGCGCGCCGGCACGATCATGGCGAAGGCCAACGACGGCCGGACGTACGCGCTCGGTCCCGATGCCTTGAAGGCCATCGATCCGCTGGGCCTCGGCAACAGCCCGGCCATGCTATCGCTGCTGAACGCGCTGCCGTTGGGGAATGACCCCTCGGCGGGCTTCGACGCCGGCCTGAACTTCTCGGGCTACCGCTTCAACGCGCCCCTGAGCCTGGACAACCGGGCCTACGTGGGCAAGGTGGACGTCAAGCTCGATCGCTCCAGCTCGCATAATCTTTCGGTCCGCCTGTCGCTGGCCGATGCCAATCGCGACGACACCCTGGCGCAGTACCCCGGCCAGGAGTCGGCGGCCCGGTTGATCAACAACAGCTACGGCATCTCGGCGGCCTACACCGGCGTGCTCTCGCCGAACCTGGTGAACAGCGCCAACTTCGGCCTGACGCGGATCGACCTGCAGCGGACGGGCTCGCAGTCGACGTCGTTCACATTGGACAGCATCGACGTGGCCACCAACTTCACCCGGCCCTACGTCCGCGTGGCGCCGACCTACAACTTTATCGATGACCTGACGTGGACCAAGGGGCGCCACTCGATTACGGCCGGCGTCAACTTCCGGATGGTCAGGAACGACCGCACGAGCTACGCCAACGCGTTCCAGGCGTTCGGCTACAGCCGCGGCACGCTGCTCGGCCTGGGTTCGGACATCGTGAATGCCACGCAGTCCTACCTGGCGGCGCAAACGGGCAACCCGGGAATCCGGCTCACCGACGCCTCGGCGGTTGGTCGCGCATTCGGCGACCTGTTCGGTGTGCTCACCAACGCGTCGATGACCTACACCTACGATCGCGACGGCAAGCCGCTGCCGATCGGGACCCCGGCGGTCAGGAACTTCGCGAGCAACGAGTGGGAGGTGTACGTCGGGGATAACTGGCGCGTGACGCCGAACCTCACGCTCAGCTACGGCCTGCGCTACATGAACCTGGGCGTGCCGTACGAGCAGAACGGCTTCCAGGTCGCGTCGACCTTCCCGCTCGAACAGTACTTCGACGAGCGCAAGACGCTGTCCAGCCAAGGCGTGCCGAGCAACGCCATGCCGCATAACTGGCTCGATTACGACCTGAGCGGCCCGGCGAATGGCGCGACCAGCTGGTATCGCCCTGACAACAACAACTTCGCGCCGCGGGTCGGGTTCGCCTACGCCCCGTCGGGCGGGTTCCTGGAGACGCTGCTCGGGACGGGCGGCGTCGTCCGTGGCGGTGCCGGCATCGTCTACGACCGCTTCGGCAGCAACCTGGTGACGCAGTTCGATAGCTCGGCCTCGTTCGGCCTCAGCGAGATCGTGCGCGGCCCGACGGTCAACTTCACGACCGGGCCACGGTATCAAGGCGCGTTCCCGGCGATTGCCGACGGCCCCGCGCACGCGTTTCCGTACACCGCGCCGCTCGTCGACTACATCGGCGGCGGCTACATGGGCATCGCCAGCGACCTCCACGCGCCCTACGCGTTCAACGCCAATGTCTCGGTGGCGCGTCCGCTGCGCGGCGGCATGACGGTGGAAGCCGGGTACATCGGCCGCTGGGGCCGCGACTCGCTCATGCAGATCGACGCCGGCGGTTGGGCGGTGCTCTTCCGCGACCCGGCGACTGGACAGAGCTGGAAGGAGATGGCTCAGGCCATTCGCGGGTATCGCGACGCGGGCGTCGACCCCACGGCCATCAGGACCAATCCCGGCCTGGTGGCGCCCATTCCGTTCATCGAGAGCATGATGCCGCGGCTTGCCAACCTCTACTTCCCGGGCAGCGCCACGGCGAACTACTACAACCTCATCTGGGGCCAGAACGGCGGCAGCGACGCCGACGCCACGCACGCCATCGACCGGGTGCGGTCGGCCCAGTTCCCCAACTGCATCATCAAGACGGGATGCAACACGCTCTACCCGTCGCAGAGCAGCTCCATGTCGATGTGGACCAACGCCGGCTACTCGAACTTCAACGGCGCCACGCTCTCGCTCCGCAAGGTCTTCAGCCAGGGCTATTCGTTCGATATCAACTACACGTGGTCGCATTCGCAGGACAACGGTGGTGCGGCGGAGGCCGGCGCGGGGACGTCGGGCGCGATCATGCTGAACCCCTACGACTACAACGCCTTCTACGGGGATTCGGACTTCGACATCCGGCACAACCTCAACGTCAACGTGGTTGTCGGGCTGCCGTTCGGGCAGGGTCACGCGTTGCTGTCGAACGCCGGCGGCCTGGTCAACGCGCTCGTCGAGGGATGGCAAATCTCCGGGATCTTCCGCTACAACTCCGGGTTGCCCACCGCGGTGGCCTACTCGGGTATCTGGCCGACGCACTACGCGGTGTCGGCGGTGGCGTATCCGGTCGGCGACTACAGCGATCACATCACCACCAACCAGAAGGGAAATCCCGCCCTCTTCGACTCGACCACCGAAGCCGCCAACTGGCGGCCGATGCTGCCGGGCGAAGTGGGCATGCGGGCCTCGGTGCGCCTGGACGATGTCTACAACACCGACCTCGCGGTGACCAAGTCCTTCAATCTGCCGTGGGCCGGCCAGCGCCTGCAGTTCAGGGCCGAGGCGTTCAACGCCTTCAACAACGTCAACTTCACCAACGTCGCGCTCGACGCGAATTCCCCCGCGAGCTTCGGTCAGTTCACCGGCACGACCCCGCCGCGGGTCATGCAGTTCGCGCTTCGCTACGAGTTCTGATCGGCGATGGAGAAAACGACGATGAGGCGTTCTGCGATTGCCCTGTTCGGGATTGCGGCCACCGGGCTTCTGTGGGTGTCGATGTCCACCCTCGAGGCCCAGTCGGCGCCCGACCCGCAGTTCTACGAGAAGCACATCAAGCTGGTTTTCGCGACCAACTGCCTGGCGTGCCACGGGGACACCGCGCGCGGCGGCCTGCGCGTGGACTCGAGGGAGGCGCTGCTCAAGGGCGGCAAGTCCGGCCCTGCGGTCGTCACCGGCGACCCGGACAAGAGTCTCCTGATGGCGGCGGTGCGGCACACCGGCGCCGTCAAGATGCCGCTTGGCGGCAAGTTGGCCGACAGCGAGATCGCCGACCTTGCCACCTGGATCAAGGACGGCCTCGTGTGGCCCGAAGTGGCGACGGAGAGCGGCAAGCCCGTCGCCGTCCTGACCGAGTTCTTCGAGTCGCACATCCGGCCGGTGCTCGCCCAACAGTGCTTCTCGTGCCACACGAGCTCGAAACAGGGCGGGCTGCGCCTCGACTCGCGGGCCGGGCTGCTGCAAGGCGGAAACTCCGGCGCCGCCGTGGTGCCCGGTGACCCCGACAAGAGCGTCCTGCTGAGCGCGATTCGCCACAGCGGCGCGCTGCGGATGCCGAAGGGCGGCACGCGCCTCCCCGACACCGACATCGCGAACTTCACCGCGTGGATCAAGGATGGCGCGTTCTGGCCGGTCGAGACGACCACCGTGAAGGAGTACTCGGCGGAGCAACGGAAGCTATGGTCGGTGCAGCCGCTGCAGAAGGTGGTGGTGCCGGACGTGAAGGACGCGGCCTGGCCGCTGAACGACATCGACCGTTTCGTCCTCGCGAAACTGGAGCAGGAGGGCCTGAAGCCCGGCGCCCTCGCCGATCGCCGGACGCTCCTGCGCCGGGTCAGCAACGACCTGGTCGGCCTGATGCCAAGCCACGAGCAGGTGGAGGCGTTCGAGGCCGACACCTCGCCGGACGCCTACGAGAAGATCGTCGATCGGCTGCTCGCCTCGCCGCAGTACGGCGAGCAGTGGGCGCGCCACTGGATGGACACCGTCCGCTACGGCGAAGACGACTACAACGTCGGCGGCGGACCGGAGCGCACCGAGAAGTATCCCTTCGCCTACCTGTATCGCGATTGGCTCATCGGCGCCCTGAACGACGACATCGGCTACGACATGTTCGTCAAGACGCAGCTCGCCGCCGACCTCCTGGACGAGAAGGTGCGCGACAAGAACATCGCGGCGCTCGGCATGAACGGCAACGGCATGTGGATCTTCACGGCCGGTCCCGCGCCGGTCGAGCGCGCTGACGAGTGGCACGACAAGGTCGACGTCACGAGCAAGGCCTTCATGGGCCTGACGGTCGGCTGCGCGCGCTGCCACGACCACAAGTTCGACGCCATCTACACGAAGGACTACTACTCGATGGCGAGCGTCTTCGCCAGCTCGCGCTTCAAAGACTACGCGCGCGTCCCGAAGGCGGTGGCCGACGAGTACGAGAAGCAGACCAAGCTCCTCGAGAAGAAGAACGAGGCGCTGACCAAGTTCCTCGACAACGCCTCGGCCCTCTACGCCCAGATGCTCTTCGCGCAGACCGAGACCTACATGCTCGCCGCGTGGAAGGTGGAGACCGCGAAGCGGGCCACCGTCGAGACCGTGGCCGACGACACCAAGCTCGATCCCGAGCTGCTCGGCCGGTGGGTCCGCTTCCTGAAGAAGAAGCCCGACAACTACTCCGCGCTGACGCCGTGGCAGGGAATGATTGCGAAGAAGGGCACGGAAGACGACGCCAAGGCGCTGGCGAAGGAGTTTGTCGCGAAGGTCGCCGAGATCAACGAGAAGCAGATCGCGCTCACGAAAGACAACGAGGTCACCCTCGCGCAGTACAAGAACGCCGACGACTTCTTCGATCCGCTCCCGAACGGTAAGAAGCGCAAGCTGAACGCCTACCAGATCGACCTGAAGAGCCTGGAGCGCGAAGACAACCAGCTGTGGCGCGACGTCTTCGACGCCGACGTCCCGGAGGCGACGGCTGATGTCGACCCCGATCCGCGGCGCCGCAAGCCCGGCTTGTTGAAGCTCACCGACGGGGCGTTGGAGCGCCGGCTGACGGCCGACCTGAAGCTGCACGTGGACCGCGCGCGCGTGGAGATCGACGCCTTCAAGAAGGCGATGCCGCCGCGGCCGCCGTTTGTCTATGGCATCGAGGACCTGAAGGAGCCGGCCGACCTCAAGGTGTTCGTGCGCGGCAATCCCTACGCCTTCGGCGAGGACGCCGCTCGCGCGCTGCCGTCGATCCTCAACAACGGGACGCAGAAGGTGTTCTCGAAGGGCAGCGGCCGCCTCGAGCTCGCCGACGAGATCGTCAAGCATCCCATCTCCTCCCGCACGGTCGTCAACCGGCTGTGGCGCTGGCACACGGGCCGCGGCATCGTCGATACGCCGAACAACCTCGGGATGGCGGGCGACCGTCCGTCGAATCCGGAACTGCTGGAGTACCTGGCGTCCCGGTTCGAAGCTGACGGCCGCTCGTGGAAGAAGTTCGCGAAGCTCGTGGTCATGTCCCGGATGTACCAGTTGAGCACGGCCGCCGTGCCCGGGAACATGACCAAGGACCCCGATAACCGGTTCTTCTGGCGTGCCAACCGTCAGCGCCTGACCGCCGAAGGCATCTGGGACAACCTTCTGCTGGCGTCGAGCTCGCTCGACCTGAAGGGCATCGGCGGCCCCTCGGAGGCCCTCACCGAAAAGACGACGAGACGCGGGGTCTACGGCGCGGTGAGCCGCATGTATCCGGCCGATTTCCAGACCGTCTTCGATGCGCCGACGGCGACGATCTCAACCGAGAAGCGCTACGCGACCAACGTGCCGCAACAGCGCCTCTTCTTCCTCAACAACACCTTCGTGGAGGCCCAGGCGCAGAAGTTGGCCGACCAGGTGAAGACCGCCGGCGACGAGGCCGCGCAAGCGACGCGCGCGTTCGAGATCGTGCTGCAGCGCGACCCGACGGCGGAAGAACTGCGGGAGGCGGTGGGGTTCCTGCGCCGGCCGCCGTTGAAGGCGCACGCTGTCGAGCAGGGGGGCGGCGAAGGGGTCCGCGACGCCGAGGCCGCGCCACCGAAGCGGCCGGATTCCCTGCTCCGGTCGTTCTGCTGGGCGCTGCTCAGCTCAAACGAGTTCCTGTTCGTCAACTAGGCCACGTCGCCTCACGGAGCAAGTCGTCATGTCATGCAACCACACGTTCAAGCCCATCACCCGCCGTCAGGCGCTTTCGAGAATGGGCGGCGGTTTCGGCCTTGTCGCCCTGTCCAGCATGTTGAGCGAGTCGCTCCTGCAAGCGGCGGCCAAGCCGGCAAAGCCGGTCAACACGGCCTTGAACGGCGTCATCAAGCAGCTCGATTTCAAGCCGAAGGCCAAGCGCGTCATCTTCCTGATGATGAACGGCGGCGTGTCGCACGTGGACACGTTCGATCCCAAGCCGATGCTGGACAAGTACCACGGCCAGCCCCTGCCGGGCGGACAGATCCTCACGCAGCGCAAGACCGGCAACCTGATGAAGTCGCCCTTCAAGTTCGAGAAGCACGGGCAGAGCGGCACGGAGCTGAGCGACCTGTGGCCGCACCTGGGCTCGGTCGCCGACGACATCTGCGTGGTGCGCTCGATGTGGTCGGAGATCCCGAACCACGAACCGGCGATCACGCTGATGAACACGGGCTCGTTGCTGATCGGCCGCCCGTCGATGGGCGCGTGGATCACCTACGGCCTGGGCAGCGAGAACCAGAACCTGCCCGGCTACATGGTGCTCACGCCCACCGAGCCGCTCACCGTGGGCAGCCCCTTATGGAGCTCCTCGTTCCTGCCGGCCGTCCACCAGGGCGTCGTCGTGCACAACCAGTACGTCGAGGGCGAGGCGTTCAAGCCCGAGAAGGTGATCCCGAACGTGCTGAACCTGAACGATCACGAATCGCAGATTCGTGACATCAGCTTCCTGCGCTACCTGAACGAAACCAACATCAAGCACATGCAGGCGCGGGACTCCGACCTGGACGCGTCCATCCGCTCGATGGAGACAGCGTTCCGGATGCAAACCGAGGCGCCAGACGTGTTCGACGTGAGCAAGGAGAGCAAGGCGACGCTGGACATGTATGGGTCCGGCAGCACCGCGCTCGGGTGCCTCATGTCGGCCCGGCTGGTCGAGAAGGGCGTGCGGATGGTGCAGACCTACTACGGGAAGGGCGACCCGTGGGACGCGCACAACGACATCATGACCTACCGGAAGCTGGCCAAGGACTCCGACCAGGCCTATGCGGCGCTGATCAAGGACCTCAAGCAGCGCGGTCTCTTCGAGGACACGCTGGTCGTGTGCGGCACCGAGTTCGGCCGCACGCCCGCCATCCAGACCTCGAACGATAATGCCGTCGGCCTCGTCAACGGCCGCGACCACAACACGCTCGGCTTTTCCATCTGGCTCGCCGGCGGTGGCATCAAGGGCGGCACGACCTACGGGGCGACGGACGAGTTCGGCTTCAAGGCCGTCGAGAACAAGGTGCACGTGCACGACCTGCACGCCACCATGCTCTACCTGCTGGGCATCGATCACACCAAGCTGACCTATCACTACTCCGGCCGCGACTTCCGCCTGACGGACGTGGCCGGAGAGGTCATCCACGGCATCATCGCCTAGGCCGATCGGATGACGCGCCTACTGTTTTTCGCGTTCTGCCTGTCCGCCGCCGTGCGCGAGTGGATCAAGACCAAGTGGCCGTTTCAGTCGGTGGAGGCTCCATGACCGTGATGTTCTGGCCCGTCGTCATCTTCATGGCGATCTCCCTGGCCATTGGGTTGTACACGTATACGCAAGTGCGCGGCTCGAGCGAGCGCTACACCGTCTGTGCGAAGTCGCTGCCCTTCATCGTCGTCGGCACCACGTTGATGGCCCAGGCGGTGGATGGCAACGCCACGCTGGGCGCCGTCTCCCTGACCTACACCAGCAGCGTCTGGTCCGGATTCATGATCGCGCTGGGCCTCGCCGCCAGCCTGCTGATCGTCGGCCGCTTCCTGGCCGCACCGCTCAACCGGATGGACCTCTTGACCCTGCCGGAGTTCTTCTATCGACGATACGGCACGGGGACGGAACTGCTGGTTTCGCTCTTGACGATCGTGTCGTTCACGATCCTGATCGCCGGCAACCTGAGCGCCGTCGCCTGGGTCTTGTCCGTCGTCAGCGGCATGGACTACCTGCCGGCGCTCGTCGTCTCGACCGTGGTCATCGTTACTTACACGATCGCCGGCGGCCTCTACTCCGCCGTATGGACGGACTTCTTCCAGGTCTATGTCGCCCTTATCGGCTTCGTGGCCGCGGCCGTGTGGCTCATCGCCACGAGGGGGCTCGGCAACATGCTCGCCGCCGTGCCACCGCCGGTCATCGACCTCGCGGCGCTCGCCTCCGTCAAAGGGGGCGCGCTGGTGAACTGGTCCGGCGCGATCGCGCTCGCCCTCGGGAACACGATGGCGCTCGACTTCATGGAACGGGTCTTTGCCGCCAAGGACGGATCGACGGCGCGTCGCGGCTGCTACTACAGCGCGACGATGACGCTCGTCATCGGCGTCTGCGTCGCCGTGGTCGGCGTGGCGGCCGTGTCGAGCGTCACCGGCATCGACGATCCCCGAGTGGTCCTGCCGGCCATGGCGTCCACCGTGCTGCCCTACTGGGTGGGCGTCATGGTGTTTTTGGGCGTTCTCGGCGCCTCGATGTCCACCGCGAACGGCGCCATCCTCGTCATCTCCGTCGTGCTGGCGCGCAACGTCATCCAGCGGCACCGCTCCACCATCATGGACGATGGCGGGATGCTTCGGCTGTCGAGGGTGATGGCGCTGCCGACGGCGGCGGCGGCCCTGGTGGCGTTTATCAGGCCCGAGCCGGGAATTCTGTTGATCATCGCCTTTGATATCGTACTTGCGGGCTGCGTGGTCCCGCTCTTCGCCGGAGTGTACTGGGAGAAGGCGAACAGCACCGGCGCCATCGGCTCCGTCGTCGTCGGCACGCTCGCGCGACTAGTCGCGCACTTCGTGACGCCGGCCGAGTGGGCGGGCCTCGACACGCTCGTGCCGCCGGTGCTCAGCGCCATCACGTTCTACGTCACCTGCCAACTTACGTGGAAGACGGTGCCGAGCCGGCACTACGTGCTCAACGAAATCGCGCAGGAAGGAGTCTGAGAGAGTGAAGAAGTCCTCGACGCTGGCGGGCCTCGGTGTGCTCCTCCTGCTGGCCGCCGTCTCCGCCCAGGAACCCGCGCCGCAAGCCCGGCCTCCGCGTCCGCCGCGGCCTGGGGTCAGCACCCCGGGTGTGAAGCGCGACATCAGCACGATCACGCCGATCGCGGTCTTTCCCGTCGAAGGAACGCCCGACTGGCAGGTCGTGACCGCCGACGCGGTGTGGGTGGCCAACGGGCCGAAGAACACCGTGCACCGGATGGACCCGAAGACGAACACCGTGGTCGCGACAATCGAGGTGGGCAAGAAGCCCTGCTCGGGCCTGGCCTCCGGCTTCGGCAGCGTGTGGGTGCCCAACTGCGGCGACCAGACGCTCTCGCGCATCGACATCAAAGCCGGGAAGGTGGTGGCGACGTTGCCCTACGGCCCGGCGGCGAGCGAGGGGGGCCTCGCGGCCAGCAAGGACAGCATCTGGATGCTCTCGGATGGCGGCGAGACGCTCCTGCGGATCGATCCGGCCACCAATCGCGCCGTCGCCAGCCTGGGCATGCCGGCGGGCTCGTTCGTGGTGGTCGTGAGCGAGGACCAGGCGATCTGGGTCGTCAGCACGGAAAAGAGCCAGGTGGTCCGCGTCGACCCGGCCACGAACCTGATCACGGACCGCATCGACGTCGGCCCGCGGCCGCGCTTTACGACCGTCGGCGGCGGCGCCGTCTGGACGTTGAACCAGGGCGACGGCACGGTGTCGCGCGTTGACGTCAAGTCGCGGAAGCTCGTCACGAACGTCGACATTGGCGGCCCGGGCGGCGGCGGAGAGATTGCCTACGGCGAAGGGGCCGTGTGGGTGACGCTGTTCGAGCTTCCCCTGACCCAGATCGACCCCGACACCAACAAGGTGGTGAAGCAGTGGGTCGGCGCCGGCGGAGACGCGGTGCGCGTGGGCCACGGATCGGTGTGGCTGTCGAACCTGCGCCAGCAAAATGTCTGGCGGCTGGATCCGAAACAGCCCTGAGGCCATGAGCACATGAACGATATTCTTCCTGAACGCGACATATTGTTTGAGGAGGTCCTGGCGCCGGGAGCGACGTGGTCGCACGTGCTCAAGCGCGGGACGACGCTGCGGATCACCGACATGGAGGGCGGCGCCAACGTGGGCGCCCTCCTGTACAACTCGGAGAATCCAACCGAGCGCTACAACATGCCGGACACGCTGAAGGCGCAGCACATCGCGAAGCTGACGAGCGGCGCGGTCCTCTACTCGGACATGGGCCGGATCCTCTGCTCGGTGACGAGCGACACGGTGGGCTGGCACGATCCGCTGGGCGGCTGCTCGAACGCCAGGCTCGTCCTCGACAAGTACGGCGCCGGGACCTACCAGGACTGCCGCAACGACTGGCACCGCAACGCCTACGACAGCTTCATCGTCGAGTTGGCCAAGCACGGGCTGGACGCGCGCGACATGACGGCCATGATCAACTTCTTCAGCAAGGTCACGGTGGCTGGCGGCGGCGCGATGCGATTTGTCGAGAACCACTCGGGCGCCGGCACGTTCGTGGACCTGCGCGCGGAGATGCATGTGCTGATGGTGCTCAACTCGTGCCAGCACCCCATGGACCCGTCGCCGGCCCATCGTCCACGGCCGGTGCACCTGTCGGTCCGCCGTACCCCGCCTCCAGCGGTCGATGATCCCTGCCGGATCTTCCGCCCGGAGAACGGGCGCGGGTTCCAATTAACGGAGCGGTACTTCCTGTGATGCCACAAGCCAATCTCGTCGGGGCGTCGGAGATCGAATCGAGTGAAAGCCCGGTCCGGAGCCGGCTCGACCCCGCGCGTGCCGTCTACGACGCGATCGTGCCGGCCGGCGAGCCCTGGGTGCACGAGGTCGCAAAGGGGCAGATCTTCCGCATCGTCGATCTCGAAGGCAACCAGGCGGCGGATACGCTCTTCTTCAACGCGGCCGACTACGGGGAGCGCTACTCCGCGCAGGACACGATTCGAGAGCAGGCGAACATCTACCTGACGACCGGGACGCGGCTCATGTCCAACCTGGGACGGGCGCTACTGACGATCGTGGCCGATACCTGCGGGCGACACGACACGCTCGGGGGCGCGTGCGCCACCGAGAGCAATCGCGTGCGCTATGCCCTCGAGAAGGGCCACATGCACGCGTGCCGCCAGAGTTTCGTGAGGGGCGTGCTCGCCTGGGGCCATGGACTCTCGAAGCGAGACATCGCGCACAACATCAACTTCTTCATGAACGTGCCGGTGACGCCGGACGGCGGCCTGACGTTCGAGGACGGCGTGTCGGCACCTGGCAAGTACGTGGAGATGCGCGCGGAGATGGACGTTGTCGCCCTCATCAGCAACTGCCCGCAGCTGAACAATCCCTGTAACGCCTACAACCCCACACCGGTCCGCGTCTTGATCTGGGATGCGATGGCGTGATGTTCCGTCGCGTCCTCGTGGCCAATCGCGGTGCGATCGCCTGCCGGATTTGTCCCACCCTTCGCAAGCTCGGCGTCTCGCCGGTAGCCGTCTACTCAGACGCCGATCGCCATTCCCGTCATGTCGCGGCGGCCGATCACGCCGTGCGGCTCGGGCCGGCGCCGGCCGCCGAAAGCTACCTGCGCCAGGAGGCGATCCTCGAAGCCGCGCGGAAGACGGGCGCCGAGGCCATCCACCCCGGGTACGGCTTCCTCAGCGAGAACCCGGATTTTGCCGATGCCTGCGAGCGTGCCGGCATCGCCTTTCTCGGGCCGACCGGCGCGCAGATGCGCGCGCTCGGCCTGAAGCACGCGGCCCGCGAGATCGCGCTCCAGCAGGACGCCCCGCTGCTCGTCGGTAGCCTCCTGCTGACGGACGAAGCGCACGCGCTCGCCGAGGCCGCACGCTGCGGCTATCCCGTGATGCTCAAGAGCACCGCGGGAGGCGGCGGGATCGGCATGCGGATTTGCCGCACGCCGCGGGAACTGGAAGACGCGTATGCGGCGGTGGTGCGCCTGGGCACGGCGAACTTCGGGCACGGCGGCCTCTACCTCGAGCGGTTTGTCGAGAACGCCCGGCACATCGAGGTGCAGATATTCGGTGACGGCCGCGGCGACGTCGTGGCGCTTGGCGAGCGCGACTGCTCCGCGCAACGCCGGAACCAGAAGGTCATCGAGGAAACGCCCGCTCCGGGCCTGAAGGCGGAGACGCGCCGGCGGATGTTCGAGACCTCGATCCGCATCGCGTCGGCCGTCAACTATCGCTCGGCCGGCACGGTGGAGTTTCTCTACGACGCCGACCGCGAGGACTTCTTCTTCCTGGAAGTGAACACGCGGTTGCAGGTCGAGCATGGCGTGACGGAGGCGGTCACCGGCATCGACCTCGTAGAGTGGATGGTGCGCCTCGGCGCAGGAGAGCTTCCTCCCCTCCAGGCGCTGCGCGTGGAACCCACGGGCGCGGCGATCCAGGTCCGTGTCTACGCGGAAGATGCGGCGCACGACTTCCGGCCGAGCACCGGGACACTGACCGACGTGCATTTTCCAGGCGACGCGCGGTGCGACACGTGGGTGGAAGCGGGAATGGAAGTCGGCCCGTACTACGACCCGATGTTGGCCAAGGTGATCGTGAAGGCCGACAGTCGAGAAGGGGCCGTCGATCTCCTGCGCACGACGCTCGCGGCGGCACGGTGTGCCGGCGTCGAAACCAACCTCGACTACCTGCGGCAGGTCGTCGCCACGCCGGCATTCGCCGCGGGCGGATTCTCGACGAGCTTCTTGACGGGCGTCACCTACCGGCCCCGCGCCTTCGAAGTGGTCGAACCCGGCGTGCAGACGACCGTGCAGGACTTCCCGGGGCGAACCGGCTTCTGGCACGTCGGCGTGCCGCCGTCGGGACCGATGGATGCTCTCGCGTTTCGACTCGCCAACCGCCTGGTGGGGAACGGCGACGGCGCCGCCGGCCTCGAGTGCACGATGATCGGGCCGACCCTGCGTTTCCATGCCGACGCCGTGGTCGCGCTGACCGGCGCCGACATGCAGGCGCGGCTGGACGGCGCCGCCGTGCCCCTGTGGGAGCCGGTGACCGTTCGCGCGGGTTCGGAGCTCCGGATGGGCGCCGCGGCCGGGCCCGGCGCGCGCGCGTATCTCGCCATTCGCGGCGGTCTCGACGTGCCGGTCTACCTCGGGAGCCGGGCCACGTTCATTCTCGGCAAGTTCGGCGGACATGCCGGCCGCACGCTGCGGAGCGGCGACATGCTCCGGTGGCTGGACGATGAGCCGCCGATGCCGCCCGCCTCGCCGCTCCCGGCGGATCTGACCCCGGCCTATTCGAGCGAATGGGAGATCGGCGCGGTCTACGGCCCGCATGGGGCGCCGGATTTCTTCCTGGACGAGGACATCACGACCCTCTTCGACCAGTCGTGGAAGGTCCACTACAACTCGGATCGCACGGGCGTGCGCCTGGTCGGACCGCGTCCCAAGTGGGCGCGCAGGGACGGCGGCGAGGCCGGGCTCCACCCGTCGAATCTCCACGACAACGCTTACGCCGTCGGGTCGATGGACTTCACCGGCGACATGCCGATTCTGCTGGCGCCCGATGGGCCGAGCCTTGGCGGGTTTGTCTGTCCGGCGGTCGTGGCCGATGCGGAGCTGTGGAAGCTCGGGCAGCTGCGCGCCGGCGACACCGTGCGTCTCCGGTTGATCACTAACCGGCAGGCCTTGGAGATGGCGCGGGAACTCGACCACGTGGTGACCACCCTCTCGGGCCGGCTGCCGAAGCCCGCGGTGGAGACGCCCGATCCCGCGGTGCTGAAGGCAGGGCCGCGCGTGACCTACCGCGCCGACGGCGACAGAAACCTCCTGATCGAGACCGGCACCAACGAGCTCGACCTGAACCTGCGGTTCCGCATCCACGCGCTCGAGCAGTCGCTGCGCGCCCAGGGCCTGCGCGGCATCATCGACGTAACGCCCGGGATTCGCTCGCTGCAGGTGCATTACGACAGCCGGCTGCTGCCGCGCGAAGAGCTCATGGCCTGCCTCGACGACTGCGATCGGTCGCTGGCCGACCTCGACGATCTCGTCATCCCGACGCGCACCGTGCACCTGCCGCTGTCGTGGGAGGACCCGGCGACGCTACTCGCCATCGAGAAATACATGCAGTCGGTGCGCGCCGATGCGCCGTGGTGCCCGAGCAACATCGAGTTCATCCGGCGGATCAACGGCCTCGAGTCGGTGGACGAGGTCCGCAAGATTGTGTTCGACGCCAGCTACCTGGTGATGGGCCTGGGCGACGTCTACCTCGGGGCGCCCGTGGCGACGCCGCTCGACCCGCGCCACCGCCTGGTCACGACCAAGTACAACCCCGCGCGGACGTGGACGGCGGAAAACTCCGTCGGCATCGGCGGCGCGTACATGTGCGTCTACGGGATGGAAGGGCCCGGCGGCTACCAGTTTGTCGGACGCACGGTGCAGATGTGGAACACGCACCGGACGACAAAGGAGTTCGTGCCCGGAAGTCCCTGGCTCCTGCGCTTCTTCGATCAGATTCGCTTCTTCCCGGTCGGGGCCGCCGAGCTGCTGGAGATGCGGGAGGCCTTTCCTCACGGCGAGTACAGCATTCCGATCGAAGGTAACTCCTTCAGCCTGCGCGGGTATCGGAAGTTCCTGCAGGACACCGCTTCCGAGGCGAAGGCTTTCAAGCGGCATCAGCACGCGGCGTTCGTGGCGGAACGGGAGCGCTGGGCCGCGGCCGGGCAGGCCGAGTTCATGGAGCCGCCGGATGTTCCGCCGCCGGCTTCTCATGTCGCGTTGCCCGAAGGGTGCATCGCCGTCCGCTCGCCGATGACGGCCAACGTGTGGCAGGTCGCCGTCGAGCCCGGACAGCGCGTCGAAGCCGGACAGAAGCTGCTCGTGCTCGAGGCGATGAAGATGGAAGTCCCCATCGTGGCGGCCACTGATGGCCTGGTCGACGGCATCCACTGCGCGAAGAGCGGGATGGTGACGGCGGGTCAGCACCTGGTGACCCTGCAGGTGCTCGCGTAGTGGAACGGCCAACCTTCGTCCCGACGGTCAGCGGCCTGCACGCGGCGTACCGGACAGGTGCCCGCTCACCGGACGGTGTCGTCGCCGGGATCTTCCGGCGCATTCGGTCGTCAGGGCTTGGGCCGGTGTGGATTTCCCTGGCCGACGAGGAAGAGGCGATGCTCCGCGCGAAAGCGTGGGATCCGCAGAAGCCGCTCGCCGGGATTCCCTTCGCCGTGAAGGACAACATCGATGTCAAGGGGATGCCCACGACCGCGGGCTGCCCGTCGTTTGCCTACGTCGCACGCCAGACCGCGGCGGCGGTGGTCCGCCTGCTCGAGGCTGGCGCCATCCTGATCGGCAAGACCAACATGGATCAGTTCGCCACCGGCCTGGTCGGCGTGCGGACGCCCTATGGCGCGTGTTCCAGCATCTTCGACGACCGCTACATTTCCGGCGGCTCGAGTTCCGGTTCCGCCGTCGCGGTCGCGCACGGGCTGTGCGCCTTCTCGCTCGGCACCGACACGGCGGGCTCCGGCCGGGTGCCGGCGGCATTCAATGGGCTCGTGGGTCTCAAGCCGACACGCGGCACCGTCAGCACCGACGGCGTCGTCCCGGCGTGCCGCTCCCTTGATTGCGTGTCGATCTTCACTCACACCGCGGGCGATGCCGAGAGGGTGTGGAGCGCCATTCGCTCGGACGAGGCCGCTCCGGACAGCGGCGTCCGGTCGATACCGGATGTCGGCTGGAGGTTTGGCGTCCCTCGCGACGAGGATCTGCGGTTCTTCGGCGACGCCGACGCCGAGGCGCTCTTTCGCCGCGCGGTCGAGCGATGCCAGACCCTTGGCGGGACCGAAGTACGAATCGACTACGCCCCGTTCCGCGAGGCGGCGGCGCTCCTCTACGAGGGGCCGTGGGTCGCCGAACGGTATGCGGCAGTCGGCGAGTTCTTGAAGAGCGAGCCCCTCGATGCCGACCCGACGGTCGCGAAGATCATCCTCTCAGGAGAACGTTTCTCGGCCGTCGAGGCGTTTCGCGCCTTCGATGCGCTCGACGCACTGAGGCGCCGGATGGCCCCCGTGTGGCGTGAGATCGATGTCCTCGTGCTGCCGACGACGGGGACGATTTACACGAAGGCGGCGGTGGCGGCCGATCCCATCGCGCTCAACGCGAATCTGGGGTACTACACCAACTTCGTGAACCTGATGGACCTTGCGGCTGTGGCCGTTCCCGCGGGCGTGTCTCCGGCGGGGTTGCCGTTCGGCCTTACGTTTATTGGCCGCGCGTTGTCGGACCGCGCGCTCCTCAGGCTGGCGCAATCCTTTGGCGGCGAGGCCCATGCCGATGAGCCCTGCCCGGGACGCGTGCAGGTGGGCGTGGTCGGGGCGCACCTGAGCGGTCAGCCGCTGAACGCGCAACTGATCGAACGGGGCGCGCGGCTGGTCTATGCGGGTCTCACGGCCCCGGCGTATCGCCTGTACGCGCTTGCCGGCACCGAACCGCAGAAGCCTGGACTCGTCCGGACGCCGGGGCCGAACGGCGCCGGCATCGAGGTCGAAGTGTGGGAGATGCCGGAAGAACGCTTCGGGTCATTCGTGAACGCCGTGCCCGCGCCGCTGGCCATTGGCAGCGTCGAACTCGCGACGGGTCAATGGGTTAAGGGCTTCCTGTGCGAGGCCTATGCCCTCGCCGGCGCTCGGGACATCACGGCGTGCGGGGGATGGAGAGGCTATCTCAGCGCCGAACGAATGTAGCCTCAAACCAAATTACTTTTCGTTGTAAAGTGAGGGATGCGCGCCAAGTTCGTCGACGAGCACGTCATGCCGCTCGAGAGCGACGACGCGCCGGACCTCGTGGTGATCCAGGTCTACATCACCAACGCGCGCCGGGCGTAGCGGCGAGGACGAACGCGGATGGAAGGTGTACCACGTCAGCCTGCACATCGCGTGAACCACTCTCCCGGCCCGGTCTGACGTAGGATTGGGCCCGTGCATCTGACCCTCCGGTCGCTCTGCCTCGCCACCTGCGTAGTCCTGTTCGGCTCGGCCGCCCACGCCGACGTGGTGAAGCTGGTGGTCGAGAAACGCGAGGCGTTTGCCAACCAGGGCCGGCCCTACGAGAAGCTGACCGGCCGCTTCTACGGCGAGCTGGACGCGCGGCACCCGCTGAACGCAGTCATCACCGACATCGAGCACGCACCCCGCAACGCGCGGGGCCAGGTCGAGTATTCGGCCACCTTCACCATCCTGAAGCCTGTGGACATGACGGGCGTTACCGGCGTCCTCGTCTATCAGGTACCGAACCGCGGACGAGCGGGCATCGAGGGTGGCGGTTACTTCGCCGACTTCCGTTCGCAGGGCCATGTGCTGGTCGCGAATGGATGGCAGGCCGACATTGCTGCTGGCGCGGGCATCGAGACGCTGGTGACGCCCATTGCCAAGCACGCGGATGGCTCGAGCATCACCGGGCCCGTGATGTCGCGCATCGCCGACGCTCCCGCCGGATCCAACACGCAGACAATCATTCGTGGCCGGGTAACGGGCACGGCGACGCCGGCGAGCCTCGATACCACCAAGGCGACGCTGACGCGCCGCGCGTCCGAGGCCGGCAGCCGGGTGCCCCTGCGCGCCGACGAGTGGGCTTTTGCCGATTGCTCCGCGACCCCGTTTCCAGGCCGCGCGGCGCCCGACAAGGTGTGCCTGAAGGGCGGTTTCGATCCGGCGTCGCTCTACGAGCTGACCTACATCGCCAAGGATCCACCGGTCCACGGCATCGGCTTCGCCGCCACCCGCGATCTGATTGCGTTCCTGCGCCACGGCTCCACCGGAAATCCGCTGGCCGCGGCGGTCCGTCACACCATCGCGCAGGGCAACTCCCAGTCGGGCAACTACCTAAGGAGCTTGCTGCACCTCGGCTTCAACCAGGACGAGGCCGGACGCCGCGTGTTCGATGGCATGAACCCCAACATCGCGGCGCGTCAGCTGGCGATGAACATCCGCTTCAGCGCACCGAGCGGCGCGGCCGAGATGTTCGAGCCGGGCAGCGAGGGCGTGTTGTGGTGGAGCGACTACGCCGATCAGGCGCGGGGCCGTCAGGCTGGCGGACTGCTGGCGCGGTGCCAGGCCACCGGGACGTGCCCGCGCATTGTCGAGACGTTCGGCTCGGCCGAGTTCTACTCGTTGAGGGCCTCGCCCAACCTCGTCGGCACGCGCGCGGACCGGGACATTCCGCTTCCGGCCAACGCCCGGCGCTATTACTCGCCGAGCACCCGTCACGGCGGTGGCCAAGGCGGGTTCAACGTGGATGTGCCGATCGATGCGTGTTGCCAGCTGGCATCCAACCCGAACCCCTCTGCCGATACGAATCGTGCGCTGCTGCACGCACTCGTCGATTGGGTCGTAAAGGACGCGCCACCGCCCCCCAGCCGCTATCCGCGATGGGATCGCGGTGATCTGGTGCCGCCCACGCAGGCGGCCCTGGGGTTTCCGCTGATTCCAGGCGTTTCGCTCCCCGACGGCGTGATCGTGCCGTTCTACGAGTACGACTTCGGGCCCGGCTTCCGCAATGCCGATGTCTCCGGCGTCGTCTCGGTGCAGCCGCCCATCGTCCGGCAGACGCTGCCGATGCTCGTGCCTCGCGTGGATGCTGACGGGAACGAACTGGCTGGGGTTCGCAGCGTGCTGCTCGAGGCGCCGCTCGGCACCTATACCGGCTGGAATCCCATCGCCCGTGGGTTCTTCAAGGGCGACATCCAGGCGCTTGGCGGCGGCTTCATTCCATTCGCCAGGACCAAGGCGCAACGCGTGGCCGCAGGCGATCCACGCCTGTCACTGGAGGAACGCTACGTCACGCACGACGCGTACGTCGCACGCGTCAAGGCTGCCGCGGCGCGAGCGGTGGCCGAACGGTTCTTGTTGCCGGACGACGCGGAAAAGCTGGTGGCGCAGGCTGAGAAGAGCAGCGTCCTGCGATAGCCCCGGTTGTGCCAGAATTCGACCAGTGAACTTCGGGGAGGCGCTCGATCGTGTGGGCACCGTGCTGGCCGCGGGGAGTTGGCAGTGGGCGGTTGCCGGCGGCGTGGCGCTGTCTGCCTACGGCAACCCGCGCATGACCCTGGACCTCGACATTGTCACCGAAGCGGCGGCGCAAGACACGGTGGTGTCGGGATTGGAGGCGGCCGGTTACGTCACGCTCTACCGATCCACGGGTTTCTCGAACCATCGCCATCCCGAATCGCAGTGGGGGCGTCTGGACTTCATCTATGTGGATGGCGGTACGGCGCGCCAGCTGTTTGCGTCCCTGCGACCGTTACCAGGTCCGGCGGGACGGTCAGTGCTGGTTCCTCGGGCCGAGCACTTGATTGCCATGAAAGTGCAAGCCATGAAGAACGCACCCGATCGCGCGCTACAAGACTTGGCGGACATCGCCTACTTGCTGTCGCTCCCAGGAACGGACGGTGTCGAGGCGCGTGGCTACTTCGTGAAAGCGGGCCTGTCCGATCGATGGGAGCAGCTGACGCATGGCCGCTGAGTTGCTGTTCGATCTCGATCGGGATCTGCCGGTGACTGCGGCCGACGTGGAGGCACAGCGACGCCTGCGCGCCGACCTGCCATCGTGGTTCGAGTTGAACTGGACGCAGATTGCTGACATCGTCGGCCCGGGGGCTCTCGATCGGCGGCCTCTGGCTGAAGATCGCTGGCGCCCGTTCTCCCTCGAGACCACCTAGCGATCAACCGGTCGCGCGTGCACGCGTGTTATTCTCGCCTGACCCTTCCGATCTGGACTATTCCTTCTGCACCGTCACCGTGACCGGCGCCTGCATGCGCACCGTCACCGTAGTGCCGGCCGACAGCGTGGCCGGGTTGCGGTCGTTGCTCATGGCCGCCGCGGTGCCGGCGCCGGCGCCGACCGCGCCGCCGATGGCCGCGCCCTTGCCGCCGCCGAGGATGGCGCCGAGAATGGCGCCGCCGATGGCCGCACCGCCGACCTTGGCTGCGCTTTCACCGCCGGGCGATTGCCCCTCGCGGACGACCGGGTCGCTCTTGAGCGCGAGCTGCGTGCCGTCGGCCAGCACGATGGTGTGGAACCGGATCGCCAGGCGCGCCTTGCCCTTCATGCGGCCGCCCTTGTCCACTTCGGTCACCGAACCGCGGACGGTCGAGCCCGCCGGAATGGCAATGCGATTCTCCACGCGCACGTCGCGCGTGACGCGCGCGTCAACCTTGTCTTCGACGCGGGCCAGTTCGCTCGACACCGTGCGCTCGATCTGCAAGCCGAGCACGGCATCCGACGGCACCGTGACCTCCACGAATTCCGGCGCGGGCGGCGGCGGTGGTGCCGGCCCATTCGACTCGCGTGACCGCTCGCTCAGGGCAGGCGGTTCGGGTTCGCGGTACTCCGGGACCGACGGCTGCACCGGGGCGCGCGACTCCCACATCGTCCCGCCGGACGGCGTGTTGCGCGCTTCTTCACGGGGCGCTGGATTCGACGAGGCAATCGTCGCTTCAGGCACGGGCGCCGGCGTACGCGAGGGCACCGCGGGCAGCGAGGCCGCCGCGCGCGACGAGGTCGCCGGCGCGCTCGAGATGGCCGGCATCCGGCGCGACGTGCTCGGCGCGGGGCTGATCTGCGTAGTGTCGGGAGCGTTCGGGCGCGGGGCCTCCGGGGCGATCACGCCTTCGGACTCGGTGACAGGCGCCCCTGGCGTCGCAACCGCAGCAGGTTCGACGGGCGCCCCCGAGGCCCCCGAGGCACCATAGGCACCTGAGGCACCCGATGTCTGATTCTGCCGGACCGCCAGGTAGGACCCGCCGGCTGCCGCCGCCAGGCACCCAATCGACAATCCCGCGAAGACCAGCTTGTTGAACTCCATTGCCATTGCTCCCTGCCGTCGTTTCAGCAAGGGCCGTGCCGTGCGAAAACAGGCGGAAACCGGCATTCTACGCCGGTTTTCACGTCGAATTCCGCTGCCGGGTGTCCTGATCCGTGGAAGGTGTCCCCTCGGGCCTATACTGGCCTTCGGAGGACGAATGAAGAGATTCATCGCAGGCGTGGCGGCCGTGGCCATGGCCGCCGGCGCCATCACGGCCTTGAGCGCCCAGTCCAAGGCCTCACCCCAGAAAATCGACGCGGAGTACACCGCCAAGATCAAGGAAGCGCTCCAGGATCCCCGGATCACCACGGAGCTGGTCGATCACCTGCCGGCGTCCGACACCGTGCCGTCGCCGCTCAAGTTCCTGGGCCGCTACGTCGGCCAGCCCGGCGAGCTGACCTACGCCAAAGACATCCATCGTTACTACGAGCAGCTCGCGAAGGTGTCGCCCCGCGCCCGCTACTGGAAGATCGGCACGAGCGAAGAGGGCCGCGACATGGTGGCGCTCGCGATTGCGGACGAGGCGACGATCAAGAACCTCGAGAAGTACCGCGATCAGCTGGCGGCGTTGAACGATCCGCGCAAGACCACCGACGCGCAGGCCCAGGCCCTGCTCAAGACCGCCAAGCCGATCTACTACCTCACCAGCGGCATCCACTCGCCGGAAAACGGCGGGCCCGAAATGCTGGTTGAACTGGCCTACCGCCTCATCGTCGAGGAGACGCCGTTCATTCAGAACATCCGCAACCACGTGATCACGCTGATCACGCCGGTGATAGAAGTGGACGGCCGCGAGAAGCAGGTTGACACCTACTACTTCAACAAGACCCGCGCCCAGGGCGACGCCCGGCTGCCGCTGATGTATTGGGGCAAGTACGTGCAGCACGACAACAACCGCGACGGCATGGGCCAGTTCCTCGAGCTGACCAAGGCGGTGACCCGCACGCAGTTGCAGTGGTACCCGACCGTCATGCACGACCTGCACGAGGCGCAGACCTACCTCTACTCGTCCACCGGCACCGGCCCCTACAACGACGCGCTCGATCCGATCGTGATCAGCGAGTGGTGGCAGCTGGCGCAGAACGACGTCATGGAAATGACCAAGCGCGGCGTGCCCGGCGTGTGGACCTACGGCTTCTACGACGGCTGGGTGCCGAACTACATGTTCTTCATCGCCCACTCGCACAACTCGGTCGGCCGCTTCTACGAGGTGCAGAGCTACGGCCCCGACAATTACGAGGTGCGCCCCGGCGCCACCACCACCAGCAAGGAATGGTTCCGGCCCAACCCGCCGCTGCCGTTCATCAAGTGGGGGCCGCGCAACAACACCAACATCCAGCAGTCGGCCGTGCTCTTCTCCCTCAGCCACGTGGCGAAGAACAAGGAGACCTACCTCGAGAACTACTGGCTGAAGAACAAGCGGTCGATCGCGGAGGGCACCGACGGCCCGATCAACGCGTGGATCATTCCCGCCGGCCAGCGCCGCAAGGCCGACGCCGCCGACGCGGTGAACGAGCTGATGCGCCAGGGCCTCGAGATTCACCGCGCCGGCAGCGCCTTCAAGGCCGGCAACGTCAACGTCGCCGCCGGCGATTACGTGGTCCGTGGCGACCAGCCGTACCGCACGCTGGCCGAGATGTACTTCTCGGTGCAGAACTATCCGCCGCAGAACCCCAGTCCCTATGACGACACCGGCTGGACGTTCCAGTTCATGCGCAACATCAAGATGGCGACCGTCAACGACAAGGGCGTGTTCACGCAGCCCATGACGAAGGTCACCGACCCGGTGAAGGCCGCCGGCGGCATCGAAGGTGCCGGCGCGACACTTGTCGTCGAGCACACCGCCGACAACAACCTCGTCACGTTCCGCTTCAAGAACGCCGATGTCAGGATGATGGCCGCCGAAGAGGACTTCGAGCTGAACGGCCGGAAGTTCCGCGCCGGCGCGCTGATCGTGCCCAACGCCGATCGCGCCAGGTTCGAGCCGATGCTGCGGGACCTCGGCCTGTCGGCGTGGGCCGTGGCCGCGGCGCCGTCGGTCAAGACGCACGACCTCGACATCCCGCGCATCGGCTACATCCACAGCTGGACGCGCACGCAGGACGAAGGCTGGGTCCGCGCCGCCCTCGACACCTACGGCGTGCCCTACACCTACTTCGCCGACCAGAGGCTGAAAGGCGAGCCCAACCTGCGGTCGAAGTACGACGTGATCATCTTCCCGCACGTCGGCGGCACCGCGCAGTCGCAGGTCAACGGCATGGCCATGACCGGCAAGGCCCCGCTGCCCTACAAGAAGACCGACAAGACGCCGAACCTTGCCTTCGTGGATCAGTCCGACGACATCCGCGGCGGCATGGGCCTCGAAGGGCTGATGAACCTGGCGAAGTTCGTCCAGGACGGCGGCACGCTCATCACCGAAGGATCGACGGCCACGATCTTCCCGGCCTACGCGGTGACGACGGGTGTCACGGTGGAGACGCCGGCGCAGCTGTTCGTGCGCGGCTCGATCCTTCGCGGCAAGTGGAGCGATGCGAAGAGTCCGCTCGCCTACGGCTACGACAACGCCGATCTGCCGGTGTACTTCAACCAGTCACCGGTGTTGAACGTGGGAGGCGGTGGTCCCGGCGGGTTTGGCGGCTTCGGCGGTGGTGGTGGCGGCCCGGCCAACGCCGGCCTTGGCCAGAACGTCACGCCGAACGCCACGCCCGTGCACATTTCGCCCTTCGAGGCGGACGAGGCGGCGGCCCAGGCCGGCGAGCGGCCGCAAGCCGACGCGGCGGAAGAGTTCCGCAACCGGGCGCGCCAGGCCGGCGTCACCTTCGACGAATCGCGCCCGCGCGTGGTGATGTCGTTCCCGCAGAACCCGAACGACATGCTGCTGTCGGGCACGCTGGCGAATGGGCAGTTCCTCTCGAACCGCGCCGCGCTGGTGGATGTGCCGCTCGGCCGAGGCCACGTGGTGATGTTCGCCATTCGCCCGTTCTGGCGGTGGCAGACCCAGGGCACCTACTCGCTGGGCTTCAACGCCCTCATGAACTGGAACGACCTCGACGCCGGCAAGGCCGAACCGCAGTCGCCCACGACCTCCGGCCAGCAATAGAAGGAATCCCCATCCCGTCAGGGAATTTCAGCAACACCTCGGGAAATTGACGCGAAATCGGCCCCGCTGGGGCCGATTTCGTTGTTGCCCCGGCTGGCCATCTTCTTGCTTTCCACCCGTCGAGGGTGAGTCATGCAATCCCGGCGAAATCCGCTCTTCATCCTGCTGATCGCCACCGCCACCGCTGCCACTGCCGCAGGCACGGTGCGACAGGCCCCCAAGACCGAGACCCTGGCCGGACCGGCTGTCGTCGAGAGCTGGGGCCCCGGCGCCCTCGATCGCTGGCGCGCCGACGGCGGTTCGAACACCAACCCGGTCCTGACCGCCTCGATCATGCCTTCCCCCTCGGGGATCGGCGAGGCCCTGCGCACCACCGCGGCTCCCGGTAACGGCGAATGCCGCCCCGTGTCGGTGACGCGCTCGTTCGACGCGGCGAAGGTGCAGGCCTACGATGCCTACCTGGATGCGTTCGTCGTCTTTCGCTCCAGCGACGAAGACGCGCAACCCGTGTTCATTCGCGTGGAACTGTTCGACGAAGCCGGCGTCAAAATCGGCCAGCGCGAGTACTACGCTGGTGGCCTGATCCCGCGCACCTTGCGCAACACCGGAAAGGCGACGGAACTGCCCGTCGCGGCCGGCATCGTGCGCATTCCGCTGCACCACGTCACGTACCGTTACGTCACCTTCTCGCGCATGACCGTCTCGCTCGTCCACCAGGGCTGCGGCGGCACGAGCGAGCTGACGGTCGGCACCCTGGTGTTTTGTCCCAGCGCGAAGTCGTGCGGCCTGACGATCAGCGAGGCTCCCGCCGACGGGGCGGCGGAGGTCAAGCGGTTGCTGGGCACGCTCGACGACAACCCGATCGGGAGCTACTTGCGCGGCATCGTGCCGGCGCCACGCATTGCCCCGGCCCGGCCATCGCCGCCGCCGGTACCGAAGCCGATGCTGCAGCGTGTGTCGTGGGCGCCGGGCGTGTCATGGACGCCGGCCCAGCCTGCCGGCCAGTGCAACGCGTCAATCGAGGGGTACATCCAGGACGCGCGGCGCATCAACGCGGTCATCGGCGAGCGGCCCGACCTCAAGGGCCGCCTGACCGACCTGACGACCTCGATGCTCGGCGCGCTCAAGCTGCCCGAAGGCAGCGGCGCGGCCATCGCCAAGGACATCACCGAGCGTGTCGTTGACCACTACGGCATGTTGACGGCGCTCGGCGAGCAGGTCGGCGCCGAAGAGTACGAGCAGGCCAGTGCGACCATCACCACGCTCGTGCTCAAGAACCTCCTGACGCAAGTCGAAGGCCCCGCCCACTTCGGCAAGTTGAGCAAGGCCGGCCATAGCTGGTTGCAGACCTACCTGCGAAGCATCCCGGACCACCAGCGCGACATGGTGATCGACAAGTTGAAGATCGTCCTCAAGGATCAACCGAAGTACGTCGAGGCGCTGACCACCGGCATGTCCCTCGACCTCGGAACGGCCACCGGCGAGTTGTCAGAGGGACAAGTGCGCGACGCCATGCAGACACTGGTGCTGAACCTGGCGACCACGATGTCGCCCCAGTTCGCGCTGGTCAAGTCGTCGCTGCTGGCCATGAACGAGGGTGCGGTCGCCGCCCAGACCTACGTCGCTGACGGCGAGGTCACCGCGATGTACGCGGCGTGGAAAGAGAACCCCAAGGGCGACTACGACCTCGACCCCAAGTACCGCTTCACGAACCAGGCCTTGCTCGCGACAAAGCGGGTGATGCGTTCACTCGGCTCCGGCGTGGACCCGCGCACCGGCGCCGAGCGCAACATCACCGATGCCGAGGCGGACAAGTTCTTGTTAAAGCAGTTCGATACCTGGCAAAAGGCCGAGGCCGCGGCAGCGAATCACACCGAGGCGCTGTCGCGGGCGTGGCAGGCGTACGGCAAGAGCGACCAGTTCTGTGTGGGCACCGCGCTCGACAAGCAGGTCTGGCCGGAAGGCCGCACCACAGGCCGTACCTGGAACAAGCTCTGGGACAGTTGCTACGAGGCCATCGAACGCTTCAAGAAATACGCGGCACTGCACGTGCAGGTGAATCGCGAGTTCCGGAGCTGGCAGCGGTCGGGCACCGAGTGCAGCTCCGACGGCATGATGGATCTCGGCGTGCAGCAACTGGCGTGCACCTACATTCAGGAAGGCGCCAATGCCTACTACGACGCGCTGGGCGAGAGAATCGATCGGTGTGGCTGGCTCTCCCGGCCGCTGGCGCGCATCAAGGCAGACCGGCAGAAGGGCGTCGCCCGCGAACTCCAGAGCCTGACGCCGCTGAAGCTCCAAGCCGTGCTGCGGAACATCGACAATGAAAAGTTGCTGGCCTGCCTGTGCCGGCAGATGAACCGGAACTACGAGCCGCTCGGGAAGGGCTGCAATCCCGATGTGTCAAAGGGCCTCTGCCTGCTGGACGCCTTCGGCTGCAGCCGGGACGCGCCGCCGATGGACACGTATCGGCTGAGCGTGTGCGGCGTGGACAAGGCGGTGACCGACCACCTGTTCCGCATCCGCCTGGCGCAGGGTCGCAACAAGTAGGGCGACGTGCCCGGCTTACTGACGGAGTTCATGATGATCGCGCGAATCCTGACGGTGCTATTCCTTGCGGCCTCGCTGCAGTTCGGCGCGGATGAGCGTCTCGCCTACTTCGACAAGGTGCTGGCGCCGCAGGCCGCGGCCATTGTCATCCCGGGCGAGTTGCAAGCCAGGAAGCCCAAGGACGTCGCCGAGGCGAAGGCCGCCTACGACCGCGGCCTGGTGTTCGTGAGCCAGGGCGCATGGAAAGAAGCCGAGAAAGACCTGCGCACCGCCGAGAAGAAGACCAGCGACGACGTGCAGGACTACGTCTTCGCGGCCGCGTATGCCTACCTGAAGCTCCACCGCGCTGGCGATGCGCTGAAGCGCTACGAGAAGATCTACAAGAAGGAGCCGGCCAATCGCCGCGCCATCGTCGGGATGGCCGCCGCCCACGAGGACATGCAGCGCTACGCCGATGCCGTGCGCGTGTGGCTGCGCTACAGCAAGACGCCACTGCCCGCGGCCGAGAAGGCGGACGCCGACAGGATGCTCGCCGGCGCCCGCGACCTGTTTGCCCAGTACTACGAAATTGCCGAGAACCCCGGCGGCGGCGCCAAGAACCTCGCCACGCCGGAGCAGGAACTGGCGTGGGGACTCGGCTACGCGCAGCAACTCTCCACGACCGGCGTGCCGCTGATCAAGGACGCCACCATCACCGCTTACGTGCGGGACCTCTGCCAGGCGCTGGTGGCCCACGCCAAGCAGTTCCCGACCAACTACGAGGTCTTCATCCTCGACAGCGCCACCGTCAACGCGATGACCACGCCCGGCTACATCTTCGTGTATCGCGGCATCCTGAACGCGGCCAAGACCGAAGACGAGCTCGCCGGCGTGCTGGCGCACGAGATCGGGCACTCGGTGGCGCACCACGTGGCCAAGGCGCAGACCAAGCAGGCGCTCGATCAGCAGCAGGTCGCGGAGTTGAAGCAGTCCAACAGCAGGTTCTCGCAGTTCCTGGCCAAGATGCTCGAGGCCGGCAACCCGCTCGGCCAGCTCACCTTCAGCCGCGACAATGAAGCGCAGGCCGATCGGCTGGCCGTGCACATCGCCTACGACGCCGGGTTCAATCCTGATGGCCTGGTCGGCATGTTCCGCACCTTCGAGTCGATGTCGCCTTCATCGCGCAGCTCCTGGGACCTGATGATGCGCACGCACCCGTTCTCAATCGATCGCGTGCACAGCGTCACCGAATACAGCACGCTGCTTCCGGCCCGGCCGGCGAAGGTGGCGTCGCCGGCGTTTGCCAGGATGAAGGCGCGCATGGCGGCGCTGCCGCCGCCAGATGACGCGGTGGGGCTCCTGAAACCGGCCGCGACGCTGCCGCCGCCGGCGTCACCGGCGCCACCGGCGGGCGCGACGCGGGAGTTTGCCATCGACGGCACGCCGTTGACCGGCGAGATTCCCGCCGACTGGGGTGCGCGCAAGACCGAGTCGGGGACCATCGTCTTCGAGGGCGCCAAGGGGACCGAGGCCTACGAGGTGTCGGTGGAACTCCAGGTGATCCCGAAAGCCGAGGCGCGAGGGGCGACGATTCTCGACGTGGCGCAGGAGATCTACGGCAGTCTCATGCAGCGGCCCAGCGCCAGGGTCCAGCAGCCGCGGACCGGCGAGACCTCGCGCGGCCAGACCACGGCCATCGTCACCGGCACCTACGCGCTGCAGGCGCAGGCGAGGGCCGTTCCATTCAGCCACATGACGGTCGTCATCGACTACGCGCAGCACATGGCGGTGGTGAGCTACTACGGGCCGGATGCGATGTATACGAAGTACGCGCCGGCGTTCGAGCTGATCGGCAACAGCCTTCGCTATCGCGGACGCTGATCGCCGTTGGCGGGCTCCCGCGAGGCGATTGTCCGCATGCCGCCGATCGAGAACTCGGCGATGTGCGTGGCGAGCGCGTCGAGGTCCGGCGCCACCCCGCCCCAGGTCTTCGCCAGCGGCGCGGGCACCTTGCGTGCCGCCATCAGGACCTGGCCCTGCAGGCTCGCTACCGATCGCCTCACCCGTTGATCCTCGGGCGGCAGGCCCATGATGGCGCCGGCGACGCGGCTCAGGTAGTCGAGGCGCGGCCGTATCACCTGGTTCATCACCAGGTCGAGGGCTTCGGTGGGCTGCTCCATCTCGCGGACCATCAGCTTGTGGATCCACGCGTTGGGGCCGTCTCCGGTCACCCGCCGCACGAACACCTTCGCGAACTCGCGGATCTGGTCCTCGGGCGAGAGACCCTCGCCGGCCTTCTGCGACAGCTCGTTGGTTTCGATCATCACCGCGATGGCGTACTTGATGATGGCGCGGTAAAGGCCGGCCTTGTCGCCGAAGTGGTAGTTCACCGCGGCGACGTTGGCGTGCGAGGCCTTGCAGATCTCGCGGACCGTGACGTTGTCGAACCCCTGCTCGGCGAACAGCACCGCCGCCGCCTTGATCAACCGGTCTTGCGTGTCGGCGCTCACAGTGTCCTCTTGAACAGCAGCGTCGCCGACGTCATCGCGACAATCGAGAACACCACGAGAAAGCCCAGGTCGTAGCTGATGGCGCCAAAGCCGGTGTTCTTGAGCAGCAGGCTCTTGAACGCGTGCACCGCGTAGGTGAACGGATCCATCACCGCGATCACTTTCATCCACCCCGGGAACGCCTGCTGCGGATAGACCGCGCCGCTCGGGAAGTAGAGCAGCGTGTTGAGCACGCCGAAGATGGCGCGCGGCATCAGCGGATCCGAGACCCGCACCATGATCAGGAACATCATGCTGACCAGCGCCAGCGCGGTAATGTTGATGACGACGAACAGCCGGAACAGGCGCATGGGCTCGAAGGGATCCGGCACGCCCGCGATCAGCGACCCGATCGTCATCAGCACGAATCCGGCCATCACCGCCTTGATGGTACCGGAGATGTTGAAGCCGGCAATCAGCTCGAGCCGCTTGATCGGCGTGACCAGGTAGCCCTCGTGCAGCCCGCGGGCCTTGTCGTCGATGAAGATGATGCCGCCGCCGATCATCACCATCATGAAGATCGACATCACCACCGAGCCGGGCAGCAGATACTGCACGTACGGCACGTACGGGTAGAGCTCGACGAGGTCGAGGCGCGTCGAGGTGAAGGTGCGCTCCTGGTGGGTGCGCGGCTCGAGCGCCGCGACCAGGCTCGACATCGAGCCGGCCATGGTCGCGGCGACGAAGTTGTCGGTGTTGTCCTGGATGATCGCCAGCCGCGGCTCGCGGTTCGAGAGCACGCGCCGCGAGTAGTCCGGCGGGATGGTAAGCACGCCGTTGACCCGGCCCGCGCGCAGGGCGTCGAGCGCCTGCCCCTCATCGGCGTAGTTCACGGTGTGGAAGGTGTTGGCGTTGGCCGCCACCGCGCCGGCCAGCTCGCGGATCTTGATCGCCGGCACGCCGCCGTCCTGATCGACCACGGCAATGGTGAGGTTCTTGACGTTGCCGCCGAAGGCGTAGCCCAGCACGATCAACTGGATCAGCGGAAACACCAGCGACATGATGATCAGGAAGGGACTGCGGCGGAAGCGCCGCATCTCGCGTTCGACAATGGCCCAGGTGCGGTGCATGGCGTCCCTTTACCTGCGCAGCATGAATTGCCGCGGCGCCGGATCCTGCAGGGCGTCGCGGAGGTCGTGTCCGGTGTAGTGCACGAACACATCATCCAATGTGGTGCTCTTCACCGCGAGCGACAGCACGGCGAGGCCGATGGCCTCGGTGGCCGCCACCAGGGCCATGGTGGTGGCCGGCCCGTTCGAGGTGGCGATGCGGAACACGTGGTCGTCACTGGTAACCGACTGGACGTGGGGCAGGGACGTGAGCTTCGCCTCCCATCCGGACGGCACCGACGAGAAACTGACCTCGATGTGGTTCTGGCTCGGGATCGAGGCCTTCAGCTTGAGCGGTGAGTCCAGCGCCACCAGCTTGCCGTGATCGACAATCGCGATGCGGTCGCACAGCTTGTCGGCCTCGTCCATGTAGTGGGTGGTCAGCAGCACCGTGAGGTCGCGCTCGTGCTTGACCTTCCGGATCATCTCCCACACCGCCACGCGCGACACCGGATCGAGGCCGGTGGTCGGTTCGTCGAGAAAGAAGATCTTCGGCTCGTGCACCAGGCCGCGGGCAATCTCGACCCGGCGGCGCATGCCGCCCGACAGGTACATCACCTGCTTGTCGCGCCATTCGGTGAGGTCCACGGCCTCGAGCAAGTCGTCGATCAGCTTCTTCCGCCTGGCCCGCGGCACGCCGTACAGCTTCGAGAAGATCAGCAGGTTTTCTTCGACGCTCAGCTCGGTGTCGCTGGTCATGGCCTGCGGGATCACGCCGATCACCCGCCGCACGCCGTCGGCGTCCTTGACCACGTCGAAGCCGCCGACGTGGGCGGTGCCGCCCGACGGCGGCAGCAGCGTGGTGAGCATGCGGATCAGCGTGGACTTGCCGGCGCCGTTGGGGCCGAGCAGGCCGAACACCTCGCCGGGCTGCACCTGGAACGACACCCCGGCCACGGCGGTGAAGTCGCCGAAGGTCTTGCGGATGTCCTGGACGTCGATGGCGGCCATCACGCCCCCTGCAGCGGCAGCATCACGTAGATCGTCATGCCCACGGCCAGGCGCCGGTCCTTGTTGTCCACGCGCAGGCGGGTCTCGAAGGTCTTGATGTCGCGCTTGGTGCGGCTGACGTCGCGCTGCGTGGCAAACGCGGCGTCGGCGCGGCGGTAGAACACCGTGGCGATCCGCTCCTCGCCGGAGGGCAGGCGCACCGTGAGCGTGTCGCCGATCTTCACGCGATCGATGTAGGTTTCCTCGATGTCGGCGCGCACCCAGAAGTCGTCCGGGTTGATCACCGTGACAATCGCCTGGCCGGCGCTGACCATCTCACCTTCGCGAACGGGCTGCACGTCGATGATGCCGTCCACCGGCGAGACCACGTGCGCGAAGCCGAGCCGCACGTCCGCCTTGGCCCGCTGCGCGCCCACCGCGGCCAGCTGGTGCTGGCTCGCCTGCATCTGGTTGCGGCGGATGGCCACCTGTTCGGCGTTGGCGCGCGCATACTTCAGCGCCTCGCGCGCGGCGTTGGCCTGCGAGGCCAGCGACTCCGTCCGCGCCTGCGCCGCCTCGAACGTGGTCCGCGCATCATCCAGCGTCTGCGCCGGCGCCAGCTTCGCGGTGAACAACTCGCGGGTGCGGTCGAACGTCACCTTGGCGCGTTCGGCGTCGGCCACGGCGGCGGCGCGCTGGGCTTCGGCGGTGGTGAGGGCGGCTTCGGCCTGCTTGATCTGATCCGCGTTGTGCTTCTCTTCGTACCGCAGCGCCGCTTCGCCTTCGCGGACCTGCGAGGCCATGCCTTCGGCACTGTAGTCGTAGTAGGCGCGCTCGGCCGCGAGTTCAGCGGGCTCGATTTCGGCGACGACCTGGCCCCTGGTGACGGTGTCGCCTTCCTTCACGTTCAACCGCGCCAGCCGGCCGCCGATTTGCGGCGACACCACCACGTCGTGTGTGGTGACGATGCCGGTGAGAACGAGTGCGGTGGGCGGCTGCGAGTAGACGTAATACGCGCCGTAGGCGGCGCCGGCCACGATGGCAAGGATGAGGAGACGTTTGGCCATGGTCAAACGTATGTATAAAACAATTGTTTGACACCAGTCAAGTCCAGCGCTGATCTCAGCTATACATCGGCCAGCTCAATGATAGATAATATCTATCTCGGATGGTGAATGAAACACACTATCCGTCATGGGCAGGCCTTATGTTGTTCAAAACACCGGTGTTAGACGAACAGGAACAGGAGGTCCTCGCCAGGATCGACGAAGTCCGGCGAACCCTTAGTTACGCCGTGGCCGCCCGTCATTGGACTGTCAGCATTCGCCGGATCGTGCAGGCCAAGGCGGTGCAAGGCTCCAACAGCATCGAGGGCATTCACGTCACTGTTGACGATGCGATCGCGGCGGTCGACAACGAGGAACCGCTAGAGGCCGGGAGCGAAGCCTGGCTGGCAGTCACCGGCTATCAGTCCGCGATGACGTACGTCCTCCAACTCTCCGACGACCCTCACTTTTCATTCTCGCGCGGACTCATCCGAAGCTTGCACTTCATGATGCTCCAGCATGAACTGCCCAAGCATCCGGGCAAGTGGCGACCGGGACCAATCTACGTACGTAACGACGCCAGCGGCGAGACCGTGTACGAAGGCCCACCCGAGTCCATGGTCAACGGCCTCATGCACGAACTGGTCAATTCGCTCAACGAGATCGACAACGCGCCGATCCTCGTCCGTGCCGCAATGGCACACCTCAACTTGGTGATGATCCATCCGTTCTCCGACGGGAACGGTCGCATGGGTCGCTGCGTCCAAACCCTCGTGCTCGCGCGCCAGAACATCCTCGCCCCGTCGTTCTGTAGCATCGAAGAGTATTTGGGGAAAAACCAGCAGGCCTACTACGACGTACTCGGCCAGGTGGGCGCAGGGGCGTGGCACCCCGAACGCGATGCACGGCCCTGGGTCCGGTTCTGTCTCACCGCGCACTATCGACAGGCCACACGGCTGGTCCGGTGGAGCCGCATTTACCAACGCCTGTGGGACAGCCTTGAGATCGAGATCAACAAGCGAGGCCTGCCCGACCGGATGCTGCTCGCGCTCAGCGACGCTGCTCTTGGCTACAAAGTCAGGAACGCCCTTTATCGAAAGACCGCAGACATTTCGGAACTCACAGCGAGTCGCGACCTGAAAGTGTTGGTCGACCAGAAGCTCTTATTACCCACTGGCGAGAAGCGTGGCCGCTTCTATACGGCATCTCCACTGGTGGAACAGATTGGCCGGGCCGCATGGGAGGCGCCGACCAATGTTGATCCCTTCACGCTAACCGAAACTTTTCTGCCGGGCATGGCGCCGCTATGAGCGCAGTTGCGCCGATCGTTTCACCCTCCACAGCCGTCCGCCTCGCCGAGGCTCGATCGCAACTGCTGGCTGTCGAGCCACCGATCCTGATCGTCGCGTCCAGCCGCGCCGCCGCCGATGAATTCGCGTTCGGGCTCGCCGCCGATCGCGGCGCCACCTTCGGCGTGACCAGGGCCGGCCTGACCGAACTGGTGGCCAAACTCGCCGTGCCGGCGCTGGCGCGCCGCGGCCTGACGCCCAGCGCGCCGCTCAGCGACGAGGCCGTCGCCGCCCGCGTCGCGGATGACCTGCTCAAGCGCCACAAACTGGACTACTTCGAACCGGTCGCCGACATGCCGGGCTTCCCCCGCGCGCTCAGCCGGACGCTCGCCGAACTGCGGATGTCGGGTGTGCAGCCCGGCCACCTGAACGGCCACCCGGCGAGCGACGACCTGACGGCGCTCCTGCAGCGCAGCGTCGAGGAACGCGAGAAAGCCGGCGCCGTCGATTACGCGACGATGCTGGCGACGGCCACCGAAGAGATCACGACGACCCCCGGGCTATTCAGCGACCGGACCATCGTGCTGCTCGATGTGGCGATCACGTCGAAAGCAGAGGCCGGGTTTGCTCTCGCGCTGATCGCATCGGCGCGCTCGGCCATCGTCACGATTCCAACCGGTGATGCCCGGACCCTTGATGCCTTGGCACCCCTGGCACCCCTGGCACCCCTGGCACCCCTGGCACCTCAGGCACCCGTGACCGCCCTGTCCGCCCTTCAGCGCAACCTGTTTGCCACCGAGCCGCCGGCCCCTGCGACCACGGATGATTCGGTGACGCTGTTCTCCGCACCTGGCGAAGGCCGCGAGGCCGTCGAGATTGCGCGGCGATTGATGCAGGAAGCCGCGCGCGGGGTGCCGTTCGACCAGATGGCCGTGCTGCTGCGCGCGCCGCAGACTTACCTGGGCGTGATGGAACATGCGCTCGATCGCGCCGGCATTCCCGCCTGGTTCCATCGCGGCACCCGCCGTCCCGACCCGGCAGGCCGCGCCCTGCTCGCGCTGCTGGCCTGCGCCGACGAGGAGCTGTCGGCGCGCCGGTTTGCCGAATACGTCTCGCTCGGACAAGTCCCGCTCAACGACGCCGGCAACGCCGACCAGTGGTCGCCCCCGGCCGACGAAGTGGTCGAGGCCGTGCTGACGCCGGAGGATCGCGCCGAAGACACGCAGCCCGACGAAGAGGCCCGCGCGGCGAGCCTGAGAGGCGAGACCGACCGCGACGTCGCCGGCACGCTGCGCGCCCCCTGGCGGTGGGAGACGCTCATCGTCAAAGCGGCTGTCATGAGCGGCCTCGACCGATGGCGGAATCGTCTCCGCGGCCTCGAGAACGAGTACGAGCGGAAGCTGGCCGAAGTGAACTCCGAGGACTCGGAAGGCTCCCGGGCGCGCGCTCTCGCCCGTGATCGCGAACAACTGCGCGCACTGCGATCGTTCGCGGAACCCGTGCTGGCCGAGATGGCCGATTGGCCCGCCGAACAGGTGTGGGGCGACTGGCTCGACGCCATTCGCCGCCTGGCGCCGCGCGTGATCGCGCAGCCCGCCCGCGTGCTGCGGATGCTCCAGGAACTGGCGCCGCTGTCGGCGATCGGCCCCGTCCGGCTCCGCGAGGTCCGTGACGTGCTGACCCCGCGCCTGTCGACGCTCACCCACGAGCCACCGCGACGCCGGCACGGCCGCGTGTTTGTCGGCACTCCTCATGCCGCGCGCGGCCGGTCGTTCCGCGTGGTGTTCGTGCCCGGCCTCGCCGAGCGGATGTTCCCGCAAAAGATTCGCGAAGATGCGCTGTTGCCGGACGAGCGCCGCACCTTCAGCGGCACCGCGCTCGCCACCCAGGCGACGCGCGCCGCCGACGAGCGTCTGCAGCTCACGCTCGCGGTGGGCGCGGCGTCGGACCGGCTCTTCGTCTCGTTCCCGCGCATTGAGCTCAGCGAATCGCGCCCGCGCGTGCCGTCGTTCTACGTGCTCGACCTCGTGCGCGCCATCGAAGGCGTGATCCCGGCGGCGTCGAGCCTGGGCGCCCGCGCGTTCCAGGCCGGAGCCTCGACGCTCGCGTGGCCGGCCCCGCGCGACCCCGGCGCGGCCATCGACGACTTCGAACACGACCTGGCCACCATGAAACGGCTCCTCGATGATGGCTCCGGAGCGGTGAAGGGCCGTGCCCGTTACCTCTACGAGCTCAGTCCCGAGCTGCGCCGGTCGCTCACGTCGCGATGGCTGCGGTACCACAGCAAGCAATGGGGTGTTGCGGACGGACTGGTCCGCAACGTGGAGGCCACGACCGCGTCGGCGCTGGCGGCGCAGCGACTCGGCGCGCGCCCGTACTCGCTCACGGCGCTGCAGCGCTTCTCGGCCTGCCCGTACCAATTCCTGATGGCCGCGGTGTATCGGCTGGCCCCGCTCGAAGTGCCGGCGCCGCTGCAGCAACTCGACCCGCTGACGCGCGGGAGCTTGATCCACATGTTCCAGGCGGCAACGCTCAGAAAGCTGCAGGCCGCCGGCATGCTGCCGCTGACCGCGGACGCCTTGGCCGGGGCGCAGCGGCGCCTCGATCAGACCATCACGGAAATCGGCAACCAGGAACGCGACGAACTGGCGCCCGCCATCGAGAGGGTCTGGACCGACGAGATCGCCGCGATCAGCCGGGACCTCAAGCACTGGCTCGAACTGCTGGTCGAGGAGGGCGTCGAGTGGACGCCCGAGCGATTCGAGTTTGCGTTCGGGCTCGCCGACACGCTGGATCGCGACGAGCACAGCACGCCCACGCCGGCGCTCGTGGACCACCGCTTCTTGCTGCGCGGCTCCGTTGACCTGATCGAGCGCCACCGGCAAACGAAACTGCTGCGGGTGACCGACTACAAGACCGGCCGCAATCGCACGAAGAGCGGCCAGACCATGGTCGAAGGCGGCCGGCTGCTGCAGCCGATCCTGTACGGCCTCGCCCTCGAGGCGCTGATGCCGAACGAATCGGTCGCGGCCAGCCGCCTGTTCTTCTGCACCAGCATCGGCAACTTCAGCTCGCACGAGATCCCGCTGTTCGGCGAGTCGCGGAAGGCCGGGCTCGAAGTGCTCGAGGTCATCGACCGCTCGATCGAGCGCGGGCTGCTCGCCGCCCGCCCGGCGACCGACGCCTGCGCCATGTGCGACTTCCAGGCGGTGTGCGGCCGCGACGAAGAACGGCGGACCCGCCGCAAGGACGTGGCGCTGTTCGCGGATCTCGACGCGCTGAGGGAGCTGCCATGAGCGAGACGCGCGTGCCGCGGGCGCAGCCGAGGGCCGAGAATCGCGAGTTGATTGCCACCGCCCTCGACCAGACCATGGTGGTCGAGGCCGCCGCCGGCACCGGCAAAACCACCGAGCTGGTCGGCCGCATTGTCGCGCTGATCGAGAACCAGCGCGCCCGCATCGGTGAGATTGTCGCGGTGACCTTCAGCGAGAAGGCCGCCGGTGAGCTCAAGTTGCGCCTGCGCGAGGAGCTCGAACGGGCGCGTGCGCGTCACGCCGCCGGCACGCCGGAGTCGGCCCTTCTCGCCGACGCCATCTACGACTTCGAAGAAGCGCACGTCAGCACCATCCACGGCTTCTGCGCCGAGCTGTTGCGCGAGAGGCCGGTGGAGGCGCGGGTGGATCCGGCGTTCACCGTCCTCACCGAAACCCAGGCCGATCGCCTGTTCGACGACGCGTTCACGACCTGGCTCCACGACCAGCTCGGCAAGCCGCGCGAAGGCGTCCGGCGCTCGCTCAGGCGACCCGTGCGGTGGCGGCCCGATGACGAGGAAACCAACGGGCCCATCGAACGCCTGCGCCGCGCCGCCCGCGAGTTGCGCGAGTGGCGCGACCACACTGCGCCGTGGTCGCGGCCTTCGTACGATCGCCACCGGGCCGTCAAGACCCTCAGCGAGCAGCTGAAGGCCTTCGCGGAAATGACCGCGCGGCCGCTCAAGAAGGGCGACAACTTCTCGGGCGACACCAAGGCCGCCCGCGCCGCCAGCACCGAGATCGAGCGGCAGCGGCGGATGGTCGGCGACATGGTGCCCGAATCCGTGTACGACGGCTGGGAGGCCGCGCTCGTCGGCCTGGCCGACAATCGCGATTTCGGCCGTCCGCGGAAAGGATCCGGCGCGGCGTTCGCTGTTGGCGTGACGCGCGACCAGGCGGTGGCCGCGCACGCGCAGTTGCTGCAGGACCTCGGCGCCTTTCGCGACATGGCGGATGCGGACCTGGCGGCGCTGCTCCACGAGGAGATGCGCGAGTGCCTGAGCCGCTACGAGGACCGCAAGCAGGAGGCCGGCGCGCTCGACTTCCTGGACCTGCTGATCAAGGCCCGCGACCTGGTCCGCGATGATGCCGGGGTCCGGGCGCAGTTCAGGACGCGGTTCCGCGTGCTGCTGGTGGACGAGTTCCAGGATACCGATCCGCTGCAGGCCGAATTGCTCCTCCTGCTGGCCGGGACCGAACGCGCCGCCCTCCGCCCCGGCGCCCTCTTCATCGTCGGGGATCCCAAGCAGTCGATCTATCGCTTCCGCCGCGCCGACGTCGGCGCCTATCGCCGGATCAGCGAAGAGCTCGGCCGCGCCGGCGCCACGCCGGTGACGCTGCAGACCTCGTTCCGCAGCGTGCCCGCCATCCAGCATTTCGTGAACGCGGCGTTTCGCGACGACATGGACGGCGACCGCGTCGCGTTGCAGGCCGACTACGTCAGCCTGCTGGGCAAGCGCCCCGACCATCCCGAACAACCGGCGATCGTGGCGCTGCCGGTGCCGCGTCCTTACGGCCGCCGCGAGGTCACGCAGGGCGCGCTGGCCAGCTCACAGCCGCCGGCGATCGGCCAATTCGTCAAGTGGCTGCTCTCGCCTGAATGTACCTGGAGCGTTGGTGAACGCCCGTCTTCGCGGCCGCAGGCCGCCACCGGCCCTTTGCGCGCGGAGGCGGAGGGAGCGACCCGAGACGACCCCGAAACCCGGCGGCGCATTGTTCCCAGCGATATCTGCCTGCTCTTCCGCCGCTTCATGCACTACGGCGGCGACGTGACACGCGACTACGTGGAAGCGTTCGAGGCGCGCGGCATCCCGCACCTGCTCGTGGGCGGCAAGACGTTTCACGAGCGCGAAGAGGTGGATGCGGTTCGCACCGCTCTGACCGCCATCGAGTGGCCCGAGGACGAGCTGTCGGTCTACGCCACGCTGCATGGGCCGCTGTTTGCCATCGGCGAGGAAGAGCTGCTCGAGTACCACGCGTCCGCGAAGGTGTTTCACCCGTATCGCGTGCCTGACAACCTGCCCGCCCGCCTGCAGCCCGTGACCCAGGCGCTCGGGCAACTGCGGGAACTGCACGCGACGAGGAACCACCGGCCGGTGGCCGACACGTTGGGCCGGCTGATCGCGATCACCCGCGCGCATGCCGGCTTCATCCTGTGGCGCGGTGGCGAGCAGGTGCTGGCCAACGTGCTGCACGTCGCCGACATGGCCCGCCGCTACGAGATGGAAGGCGGGCTGTCGTTCCGCGGCTTCGTCGACCTGCTGCACGAAGCGTCGGGCCGGGCCGACGCGCCCGAGGCGCCGATCCTGGAAGAAGGCAGTGAAGGCGTGCGCCTGATGACGGTGCACAAGGCCAAGGGCCTCGAGTTCCCGGTGGTGATCCTCGCCGACATCGGCTGCAAGTTGAGCCAGGAGAAAGCGTCGCGCTACCTGGATTCGCCCAAAGGCCTCTGCGCCGTTTCGATTGGCGGCTGGTCGCCGCTCGACCTGCTCGAGCACAACGACGAGGAGGCCAGGCGCGATGAAGCGGAGGGCGTGCGGCTGGCCTACGTCGCGGCCACGCGCGCCCGCGACGTGCTGGTGGTGCCGGCGGTCGGCGACGGCCCGTATCAAAAGGGCTGGGTCAGGCCGCTCAACCGCGCGCTCTATCCACCCAGGGAACAGCGACAATCGCCGTCACCGAGACGAGGCGTGCCGCTCTTCAAGGGCAAAGACACGGTGATACCCGAGGCCCGGCCGGACGGCCAGCAGCCGGATGCCTCGACCGTGCGTCCAGGCACCTATGAGCTGATCGATCCGGAATCGCAGGCGGCGTACTCAGTGGTGTGGTGGGATCCGGTGTTGCTCGATGTCCCGGCCGACGACCCGCGCGGCTTGCGCCGTGATGATCTGATCTCCAAGGACGCGAGCCCCGCGGACGTGGCCGCCGACCGCGCGCGGTACGACCAGTGGAAGCAACGGCGGGAAGCCGTGCGGGCCGCCGGCTCCGCGCCGTCGATGGTGGTCACGACTCCCACGCAGATGGCCGACGTGCACCAGCCTGCCCTGAGCGAGGCCGGACCCGAGGTCGGGCCGAGTCGAAGGGGGCCGCAGATGACGCAGGCCGATACGCCAGGGCCGCAGATGACGCAGATAGCGCAGATCATTTCTGCTCATCACGTAGTGCTCGAGGATGCGGCGATCAAGAGCCTGCGCCCATCCGGCAAGCGGTTCGGCACGCTCGTGCACGCGCTGCTGGCGTCGGTGCCGTTGAGCGCCAAGGCGAAGGAGGTCGCGGAGCTGGCCGCCCTCCACGCGAAGCTCCTGGGATCGAGCGACGACGAGCAGGCGGCCGCGCGCGCCATCGCCGTCGCCGTGCTGAAGCACCCGCGCCTGGCCGAGGCGCGGGCGGCGGAGAAGGCCGGCCGCCCGGTGTGGCGCGAGGCGCCGATCTCGCTTCGCATCGCCGACAGCGGCGGCGCGCCGCAGATCGTGGACGGCCAGGTCGATCTGGCGTACGAGACCGATCAGGGCTGGATGGTGATCGACTTCAAGACCGACATCGAAATTGCGACCGCGCAGGACGCGTACGTGCGCCAGGTCGCGCTCTACGTCGAGGCGGTCACCACGGCCACCGGAAAGCCCGCCACTGGCCTCATACTGAAGATCTGATCATGAAAAGACTCTGCGTATTTTGCGGTTCGAGCGTCGGGACCAATCCAGCCTATGCCGAAGCAGCCACCACGATGGGGGCGCTGCTGGCCACTCGCGGCATCGGCCTGGTCTACGGCGGCGGCAACGTCGGGCTCATGGGCGTGATCGCCGATGCGGCGCTGGCGGCCGGTGGGGAGGTAATCGGTGTGATCCCGCGGGCGCTCGCGGACCGAGAGGTCGCGCATACCGGTCTCACCGACTTGCGTATCGTTGACTCCATGCACACGCGCAAGGCGATGATGGCGGACTTGTCGGATGCCTTCGTCGCCATGCCCGGCGGCGTCGGCACCTTCGAGGAATTCTTCGAGGCCATCACGTGGACGCAGCTGGGCCTGCATCGCAAGGCCTGCGGCCTGCTGAACGTGGCCGGGTTCTACACACCCCTCGCGGTGTTCATCGATCAGGCGGTGTCGGAGGGGTTCATCAAGCCGGTGCACCGCGCCGCCATCGTCGTGGACGACGACCCGGCCCGCTTGCTCGACACGCTGTCAACGATTGAAGTGCCCGACGTTCCCAAGTGGATCCGTCGCGACGAGACGTAAAGAACGTTGGCTGTCAATTTATCCGGCGAACTTATACCCCAGCCCGTGCACGGTGAGGATGAACTGCGGGACGCGCGGGTTGGTTTCCAGTTTTTGCCTGAGCCACGCGACGTGCACGTCCACCGTGCGCGTTGAGGGCATCGCGCTGTAGCCCCACACCTCTTGCAGCAGCTCGTCGCGCGAGATGGTGGCCCCGCGGTGCTCGATGAAATACTTGAGCAACTGGTACTCTTTCGCCGACAGGTCCAGAGGCTGGCCCTTGCCCATGACCTCCGCCTTGCGCACGTCCACCGTGATGTCGCCGAACTGGTAACGCTCCAACGACAGCCCCGGTGAGCCGCTGGGGGCGCGGCGCAGCAGCGCCTCGAGCCGCGCCAGCAGCTCGATGGTCTCGAACGGCTTGGTCAGGTAGTCGTCGGCGCCGAGCTTGAGGCCGACCACGCGATCCACCACCTGGCTGCGCGCCGTGAGCATGAGGATGGGTGTCAGGATCCCCTGCTGGCGGAGGGTCTTGGCCACGTCGAAGCCGTCGCGGCCCGGCAGCATCACGTCCAGCACGATGATGTCGAAGGGCGAGCCGGTGGCCCGCGCCACCGCGACGTTGCCGTCGCCGGCGGTCTCCACCGTGTAGCCTTCCGCCGTCAGCCGATCGCTCAGCGCCAGCTGCAGGCCCGGCTCGTCTTCGACGAGTAAGAGGCGCTTTTCTGACAAGGCTTATGAGTGCGCCGACGCCAGCGATCGCTCGGCTTCCGCCGCCGGGCGATCGTGCACCGCCGGCAGCGAAATGGTAAACGCGCTGCCCTTGCCGGGCTCGCTCGACACCGTCACGCGGCCGCCATGCGCCTCGGCGATGCGCTGCACGAGGTTGAGGCCCAGGCCGCTGCCGTGGATCTGCTTCGATACCGCTTCCCGGCCGCGGTAGAACGGCTCGAAGATGTGCTTGCGATCGTCGGCGTCAATGCCGAGACCGCGATCCTCCACCGTGAAGAGCACGCCTTCGGAGCGCTGGCCGGCGGTGCCAGACGGCCGCACGCTGACGCGGATCCAGCGCGCCTCGCCGCCATATTTCACCGCGTTGCTGATCAGGTTCTGCAGCGCCGACCGCAGCGCGGTGACGTCGCCCAGCACGTAGCGCAGGTCGTCGGCGACGTCGGTCTCGACGGTCACGCCGGCGGCGTCGATCTCGGTCCGGCACGCGCCGAGCGAGTCGTTCACGAGCTGCGCGGGGTGAATCGGCTCCTGCGCGGCGGCGGCGCGGCCGGCGGCGATGCCGGCCAACTGCAGCACGCGCTCCACCGTTTCCGCCAGCCGGCGCGCCTCGCCCTGGATGGTCTCCCCGTATTTACGCACGCGCGCCGGATCCCCCACCACGCCGTCGGCGAGGTTGCCCGCGGCGGCGCCGATCACCGACACCGGCGTCCGCAGCTCGTGCGACACCGCGGCGACAAACTCCATTTGCTGGCGCGCCAGTTCCTGCGCCCGGCGGGCCGACACCACGATCAACCCAATCGCCAGCGTCAGCAGCAGGAGGACACTCGAGCTGACCATGAGGTTGCGTTGCCGAACTGCCGCCACCGCGGCCTCGAGCGAGCCGGCGCGGTGCTTGGCCATCAGCACCCAACGGCCGTCAAAGGGGTTGAACTGGCCGGCACGCGTGATGACACGGGCGCCGCCCCCACCGCGCGTTTCGCGCTCCACCATCGACACCACCAGATTCTCGGTGTGGACCTTGGCCGTTTCGCCGGCGACGCCGGGAATCGGGGTCTCAGGTGGTGCTGGCGGAGCCGGGGGTGGCGGCGGGATCGCGCCGGAGCCGCCGCGCGCGAACACGAACATCTGGTCCGGCCGCGGCCCCATGAAATTCGTGGACACATCCGGCGATGCCGCGATCAACTTGGCCACGCCCGGTTCCGATTCCCACACCACGTTGTTCGGATCGTCCTTGTGGACCACGGCGACGCGGTAGTCCACTTCCTCGTCATCGCCATGGAAGTGGCGGCGGGCGAGCGACGCCAGCAGAGTGTCGCGAACCACGGCGGGGTCGAGCCTCACAACCGTGAAGCCGAGAATCGTAATCTTGGGCGGACCGCGGCGGTCGTCGGGCAGCTCGAACAGCGTGACGGGAGAGATCAGGGTGTTGTCGTCGCCGAGGGAGAGCGACACGCTGCCCTCGCGGCGGAAGCGATCGCCGCTCCCGTTCGCGCCGCCGCCCACGCGCGTGCGTTCGACCTGGAAGCCGACGAAGTGGGTGGTGAGCGACGCGCGGACGGCGGCGAGGTCGGCCGTCCATTCGGCCGGCTCGAACGCCAGCGCTTGCGCGTTCCATCGGCGCAGGCGGAGTTGCTCAACGGGGACGACGGATTGCGTGCCGAGGGCGGGGAGCTCAGTGCCGGGCAGCGTGTCCACCAGCAGCACCTCGCGGACCAGTCGCGGCTCGGTCGCGCTCGTGGTCCAGGCGGAGTAGCGCTGCGCGTAGCCGGTCCAGTTCTCATCGCGGATGGTGGCGCCATCCACCTGCAGGCTCACGAGCGCCCGTGATAGCTCGGTGTCGAACTCCGTGGCGAACTGCGAGGCCGCCGTTCGCAACGTGCGCTGCATGCGCTCGCGTTCGGCCTGGCTCAGTTGTCCGAGCCACTGGTACTGCATGTAGGCGAGCGCCGGCACGAGGAGCATCACCAGGCCCACCAGCACGGTGACCGCCGAGACCCGTCGTCCACGAAGGGACAAGCCTTTTGGGCTGCCCGTTCCGTACTTCATGGCCAAAGTCTAGCACGCAGAAAAAGCGATAAATCCAGCCAGATCAAGCATTTAACATCCTTAACAACCTCTTTGCCCAGCCTTAACGTCTGAATCTCCGGCACCACCGTAATATCAACTGGAACCAGTCGGGACCCCCGAATGCGGCCCCGCGTTGAAGGAGCAGAGAATGCGCGCATTAGTGACAACCGTGGCGGCCGTAATGCTGGCGTCCACCATTCAAATCGACCGCGTATCCATCCTTCCTCTGGCCGCGCAAGACCGTGTCGCCGAGGTGTTGGCGGCCGCGAAGAAGGCGCTGGGCGGGGAAGACAAGGTGGCGGGGCTCAAGGGCCTCACCGCCGAGGGTCCGTTCCGCCGCTCGATGGGCGGCCGCGACATGGAAGGCACTCTGACGCTGACCATCGTCCGGCCCGACAAGATGCGCCGCGTTGAAGAGATCGCCATGGGCGGCATGGTGGGCGGCCCGATGGTCGAGCGCACGTCGGTGCTGGCCGGCACCAAGGCATGGGACGACACCGCCAATCGCGGCGGCATGGGCGGCGGCATGCAGATCGTAATGCGTGGCGGCCCCGGCGACGGCCCCGGTGGCCCCGGCGGCCCGGCGCCGCTGACCGAGGAGCAGTTGAACGAAGCGCGCGTGCGCCGCATGAAGGTGCAGATGCAGCGTTGGCTCGCGGCGTTGGCCACGGAAGGCCCGCAGGCCTGGGTTGATGCCGGCATCGCCGAATCCCCAGACGGCAAGGCCGACATCCTCGAAGCCAAGGAAGACACCGGCCGCGTGCTGCGGCTGTTCATCGACCAGGGCACGCACCTGCCGTTGATGGTGCAGTACCAGGATCCCAAGCCCATGGTGATGATCGCCGGCGGTCCGGGCGGCCCCGGTCGTGGCGGTCCCGGTGGTCCTGGCGGCGGACGTCCGCAGATGTCGCCTGAAGAAATGCAGAAGCGCATGGAAGAAATGCGCCGCAACCCGCCCGCCCTTGGCACCTACGCGATGCACCTTGGTGAATACAAGAAGGTGGACGGCGTGATGCTGCCCCACAAGATCGACATCTCGCTCGACGGCCAGCCGAACGAGGAGTGGACGGTCGAGAAGTACAAGGTGAACCCGACCATCAAGGCCGACACCTGGGAGAAGAAGTAACGCGAATCTCGTGATCTCGTGATGTGGTGATTTGGAGATCTGGTGCCAGGAGGGCGGCACTTTTAGTGCCGCCGAGACCGTTATGAAACGAATTATCGGAAGCATGTTGGTTGTCGCCTCGTTCGTCCTCGCCTTCACGTCCGGGGCGTCGGCGGCCACCTCCGTCAAGGCTTCGGTGCCCGAGCAGGTGGTGCAGGGCACGGGGACGGGGTCCGTCCTCCGTGTCAGCGTGCTCGACCAGACCGAGGCAGCGCTGATCATCGCGCAGGTCACGATCGTGGACGCCAAGGGCGTGTCGCACACCGCCCAGGTGGACGAACGCGGCGTGGCCGTGTTCGAGGGCCTCGAGCCCGGCGCTTACCAGGTGACAGCGACGGCCGAAAGCTTCCGCGCCATCGCCACGCCCTTCACCGTGCGCCGGGGCGAGAACCGGACCACGCTGAGGCTGGCGGTGGCGTCGATCGAGCAGACGGTGGTGGTGCAGGACCAGAGCGCGGCGGATCGCCGCGACAACGGCTTCACGCAAACCCTGTCGCAGGAAGAGATCGACTCGCTGCCGGACGACCCGGACGAGATGGCCGACGAGCTCGCGCGCATGGCCGGACCTGGCGCGCAGATCTTCGTGGACGGCTTCCGCGGCGGCCGGCTGCCGCCGAAGGACCAGATTCAGCAGATCCGCTTCCACACCAACTCGTTCTCGGCGGAATACCACGAGGCCGGCATGGTGCGCGTGGAAGTGATCACCAAGCCCGGCATGGGCGGGTGGCGCGGCGGCACGAACTTCGGGTTCCGCGACGAATCGCTGAACGCGAAGAACGTCTTCGCCGATGAAAAAGGCGCCGAACAGATGCGCCGCTACATGGTGAATTTCTCGGGACCCCTCGCCAAGGGCCGCACCGGCCTGTCGCTGTCGTTCGACGGCAACAGCTCCTACGATTCGCGGACCATCGTGGCGCAGTCGCCGACCGGCGCCGCGCTCAACTCGCTCGCGGTGGCGCCCACCGATGCCATGAACTTCAGCGCCCGCATGGAGCACCTGCTTGGCGGCAGCAGCCAGCTCCGCGCGGAATACTCGCGCCGGCAGAACCAACGCAGCAACCTCGGCGTCGGCGATTTCGACCTGCCGGAACGCGCCTATGCCACCGACATGAACACCGACACCTTCCGCCTGCGCACGACCAACGTAATCGGCAAGAAGGTGTTCAGCGAGTTCCGAGCCGAATTCAACAGCTCGACCAACGCCACGCGGCCGGGCTCGGCGCTGCCGGCGATTCGCGTCAACGAGGCCTTCACCGCGGGCGGCGCCGGGCAGTCGGGCGAGCGCACCGCCAGGGAACTCGAGATTGCGCAGAACTTCGACTTCACCATCGGCCGCAAGCACTCGATGCGCGCCGGCGTGCTGTTTGAAGCCGGCTGGTGGGACAGCAACCAGCAGTCCAACGCCAACGGCACCTATACGTTCACGAGCCTCGACGCCTACCAGGCGGGCACCCCGGCCACCTACAGCATCCGCACCGGCAACCCGCTGGTGAACTACTCGCAGGTCAAGGCGGGCTGGTTCCTGCAAGACGACTTCCGGCCGTCGCGCACGCTGCAGGTCAGCCTCGGCTTGCGCCAGGAAATCCAGACCCAGGTCGATTCGCGATTCAACCTCGCGCCGCGCGCGGCCTTCACCTGGAACGCCACCAAGAAGACCACGGTGCGCGGCGGCTACGGCATTTTCTACGACTGGTATGAGTCGAACCTGCTCGAGCAGACCATCCGTGTGGACGGCACCCACCAGATTGACGCGGTGATCCAGAACCCCGGCTTCCCGGTGGGCGAAGGCGGCGGCACTCGGCTGCCGGCCAGCCTGATTCGCTCGGCCTCGCTGGGCCAGCCCATCATCCACCAGGCCTCGTTCGGCCTCGAGCGTCCGCTCACGGCGTGGGCCGACTTCCGCGCTGACTACATGTGGACCCGCGGCTACAACACGCTGCGCTCCATCAACGTCAACGCGCCGATCAACGGCGTGCGGCCCGACGCGACCGTCGGCAACATCTCGGAGATCCAGTCCACCGGCAAGCGCGCCTCCGACCGCGCGACCGTGGCCCTGAACATGCGCTACATGCCGCGCCGCATCCTCGGCATGGTGATGTATCAGTTCGGCAGCCAGCGCAACTACGCCGACGGCCCGTTGTCGCTGCCATCCGACAGCAACAACCCCAGCCTGGATTGGGGCCCGGCGGCGCAGGACGTGCGTCACCGCATCTTCTTCAACTTCAACTCGCCGATCCGCAACGGCGTGCGCCTCAGCCTGGGCATGCAGGGATCGTCGGCGTTGCCCTACAACGTCACGACCGGTTTCGACGCCAACGGCGACACCGTGTTCAACGACCGCGCCGCGGGCGTGGAACGCAACAGCGGCCGCGGCGCCGCGCAGTGGACGGCGAACATCCGCCTCAACAAGTCGATTGGCCTCGGCGGCGCGCGCGCCGGCGGTCCGGGTATGCCCGGTGGCATGCCCATGCCCCCTCCGCCCTCCGGCGGCGTGGCGGCGCAGCGCGGCCCCGGCGGGATGCCCGGCGGCCCCGGCGGCGGTGGCGACGGCCCGCAGATCATGGTGATGGAGGGCGGTAACCAGAAGTACCGCCTGGACCTGTTCGTGAACATCCAGAACGCGTTCAACAACGTGAACTACAACGCGTTTGTCGGCAACCAGTTGTCGTCGTTCTTCGGCACCGCCACTTCGGCCGGCCCCGCGCGCCGCGTCGAGATCGGCGCTTCGTTCGGCTTCTAGCCCGGCTCCCGGCTCCCGGCTCCCGGTTCCCGGTATCCTGTCGGAGTGAACTCCCCCTCCGTCATCGTTGTCGGCGCCGGTATTGTCGGCTGCACCGTCGCGCAGGCTCTTTCCAAGTCCGGTGCACGCGTTCAGGTGATCGAGACGCGCCGGCCCGGCCAGGGCGCCACCCGCGCCTCCGCCGGCATCCTTGCCCCTTACATCGAAGGCCACGAGTCGGCGGCGCTGCGCAGCCTCGGCCGCCGCAGCCTCGACCTCTACGACGGCTTCATCGAGCGCCTGCGCGCCGACAGCGGTCACGACGTCATCTATCAACGCAACGGCACCTTCGAGCTGGCGTTCGACGAAGCGGATGTCGATCGGCTCAGCGCCCTTTCTGCAGCGTTGTGGAAGGAAGGCGTCGAAGCGCGCTGGGTGCCGCCGCTGGCCTTCGCGGATCACGAGCCGCTGGTGTCGTCCACCGCGCTCGGCGCGCTGCTGATTGCCACCCACGGGTTCGTGGGCGTCACCTCGCTCACGCTGGCGGCCGCCGCGGCCGCGGAGAAGTCCGGCGCCCGGTTCAAGACCGAGACCGGCGCCATCCGCATTTACCCGATGCCCGCCGGCCGCGTCGGCGTTGAAGCCGGCGGATCCGCCTGGGACGCCGACCGCGTCGTGCTCGCCGCCGGCAGCTGGTCGTCGCAAATCAGCGTCGAGGGCGCGGACACCGTGCCGGTGAAGCCGATTCGCGGCCAGCTCATTCAGCTCCAGGCCGAGCCGGGTGCCATGCGCCGCGTCATCTGGGGGCCGAAGGGCTACCTCGTGCCGTGGCCCGACGGCTCCGTGCTCGTCGGATCCACCGTCGAAGACGTGGGCTTCGATGAAAGCCACACCGACGAAGGGGTGCGCGGCCTGCGCGCCGTCGCCGCCTCGCTGGTGCCGAGCCTTGCCGACGCGCCCATGACCAGCGTGCGCACGGGACTGCGTCCGCGCGGGCCCGACGACCTCCCGATCCTCGGCCTGTCCCAGGTCGTGCCGGGACTGATTTACGCGACCGCTCACTATCGAAACGGCGTGATGTTCACGCCCCTCACGGTGCAGTTGGTCCACGACCTGGTCTTCGACAAGGGCGGCGACCCGGCGCTTCGCGACCTGGACCCCGCCCGCCATGGCCGACTTTAAGGATGACCGGGCCCAGTGGGCCGGCTGGCAGCAGGCCCACCAGCAGGCGCTCGCGGATCTGCAAACCGCCGAAGCGGCGTATCATCGACTGACGGCGGAGCAAGCCTTCGGCCGGGGAGACGACGAGGCGTCGCGGGCCAGGCGGCTCGAGGCGCTGACGCGGCTCGAAACGTTGCGGGTTCGACTGGACGAGATTCGAGGGCATCAACCGCCATGGCCGTATTGACCGCTGCAGAACTCACCGACCTCCTCAAGATGCTCGACGGCTGGGCGCCGGCCGGCAACGCGATCCGCAAGGAGTTCGTGTTCCAGGATTTTCCTGAAGCCGTGCTGTTCGTGAGCGCGCTGGTGCCCGGCGCCGAAGACGCGGATCACCATCCCGACATCGAGATCCACTACAAGCGCGTGGTCCTGTCGTACTCGACGCATTCGGAAGGCGGTGTCACCGGCAAAGACATCGAGGGCGCGGCGATGGCGGAGGCGGTCGCCGCCAGCCTGCCGCACCTGGAAGAGTTCGGCGACGGGTAGGCCACCGCTTAACACCGATTAGACACCGATGAAGCTCAAGAAGCTGTATTCGTCGCGCGAAGTGGCCCAGCTGACAGGGCTCACCGCGCGTCAGCTTCAGTGGTGGGAGCAGCGGAAGCTGTTCATCGCCACCGTGCCGTCGCACAAGACCGAAGCCGGCGGTTTCACCGAACGGCGTTACACCCCAATCGAACTGCTCGAGCTGATGGTCCTGGCCGACCTGCGCCGCAAGGGCTTCACCGTCCAGAGAATCCGCAAGCTGCTGCAGGTGCTGAAGTCGCGCTTCAAGACGCGGCTCTACGAGGCCATCGAAGGCGGCGGCCCCGTCACCCTGTTCATCGACCCTTCGACCAGCTCAGGGTCGCCCCGAGCGAAGTCGAGGGGCGACGGCGGGAACATCTACGCCCGCAACGACGCCGGCGACCTGTTCAACCTCCTGGACGATGCGGCGCAGCCGCTGCTGATGTTGGGCGAAGACATCAAGCTCCGCCAGCTCATCGCCCGCGAACGACCGGCACCTCGACGCGCGAAGGGTACTGCGGCGTCCGATAAACGCGGTGCGTCGCGGCCCTGAAGTCGCCGTCTCTTGCCTCGAAGATGTTCGGCACGAACGTCTGCGGGTTGCGGTCGATGATCGGGAACCACGTGCTCTGCACCTGCACCATGATGCGGTGCCCCTTCTTGAACGTGTAGTTCTGCGTGTGCAGGCTCCACGTGTATTCCAGCACCGCGTTCGGCTCGATCGGCGCCGGCTTCTCGAAGCTGGTGCGATAGCGTCCGCGGAACACCTCGTTTGACACCATCAACTGGAAGCCGGCCAGGCTCCAGTTCGACGGGTTGTCTTCCGGATACACGTCGATCAGCTTCACCACCCAGTCGGCGTCGGTTCCGGTGGTCGAGGCAAACAGGTGCGCCACCACGTCGCCGGCAATCGTCACGTCCCGGTCGAGGACGGAAGTCTCCCAACTGAGCACGTCGGCGCGGTCGTCCACGAAGCGTTGATCTTCGACGAGCCACGTCGACCACTTGGAGCCGCCCGGGAAATAGGTCGGCTGGATCGGCCGCTGACGATACGGCACTGGGTGCGCGGGGTCGGAGACGAACTCGTCGAAGCCGGGTTCGGCTCCCGCCCGACCGCCGAGCGTGAGCGTTTCGTTCGGGCCGAACGCGAGCGCGCGCGTTTCCGTTTGCGCCTTCGGCGGCCATGCGTCCCAACGCCGCCACTCGTTGGCGCCGGCTTCGAACGTCAGCGCCTGCGGAAAGTCGCGCGTCCCCTTGTCCTTCAGGAAGTAGGCGAAGAACGGCGCCTGCACCTTCTCGCGGAAGTACTCGGAGGTGTTGCTGCCGAACGGGATGGCGCCGAGGGCGTCGCCGGCGCCGTTGGCCCACCCGCCGTGGCGCCACGGGCCCACCACGAGGTAGTTCATGCCCTGCGTGTCGTACTGTTCGAGCGCGTCGTAGATGCGGACGGGGCCATAGAAGTCTTCCTGGTCCCACCAGCCGGCCACGTTCAGCGTCGGCACCTTCACGCTCTTCAGATGCGGGATCATCGTCTGGCGCTTCCAGAACTCGTCGTAGTCCGGGTGCGCGACGTAGTCATTCCAGGTGGGAAGTTTGCCGTGCAGGTGCTTCGCGTTGACGTTGGCCAGCGGACCCAGGCTCAGGTACCAGTCGAAGGTGTCGTAGCGGTCGAACGAGAACTGCTGCACGTCCTTGCCGCTTTCCATCATCGCGGCGTACTCGAAGCCGTAGCTCAATCGGAACGCGCCGTTGTGATGGAAGTCGTCGCCCATCCACATGTCGGCGGGCGAGGCCTGCGGTGAGATGGCCTTCAGCGCCGGATGCGGCTCGATGGCGCCCATGATGGTGGTCCAGCCGTCGTACGACACGCCCAGCATGCCGACGCGGCCGTTGTTGTTGCGCACGTTCTTGATCAGCCACTCGATGCTGTCGTAGGTGTCGGTGCCTTCGTCGAGCGACGTGGTGTCACCCGGCGCCCGCGCTGGACGCTGCATGATGAAGTCGCCTTCGGACCCGAACTTGCCGCGGATGTCCTGGAACACGAAGATGTAGCCGTCTTCGGCCATCGCCTTGTAATAGGCGTTGAAGTTGCCGGCCGATCCCTCGATGCCGTATGGCGTGCGCTTGAAGATGATCGGGAGGGGCTCACCGGCTGGGCCTGCCTCGCCGGAGCCTTGGCGAAGGCGGGGTGTGAAAATCTTGGTGTGTAGGCGCTTGCCGTCGCGCGCCGGGATCATCACGTCGCTCACCTCGAAGCGATCGGCTGCCGCCGGCTGCTGTTGCAGCTGGACGGGCGCCGTGGCGATGACGAGGAGGCTGACGAGGGCGAGGAGGAAGACGGGTGGAGCGAAGCGCTTCATCTGCAGAGCCTATAACGAACCTGACGGGAGGGCACCTCCGACCTGGAGGACACCTTGGCGCTCGCGCCTCCTAGATCTTCTGCCGGAGCATCGGAAAGATCTTCTCGAGGTCGTCGGCCGGGCGCGGAATCACGTGCACGCCGACCAGCTCGCCGACCCGGCGCGCCGCGGCGGCGCCGGCGTCGGTGGCGGCTTTCACCGACCCGACATCGCCCCGGACGATGGCGGTGACGAGACCGGCGTCAACCTTCTGCCAGCCGACAAACACGACGTTGGCGGTCTTGACCATGGCGTCGGCCGCCTCGATCATCCCCACGAGGCCGCGGGTCTCGACCATTCCGAGGGCTTCGCTGCTGTCGACTTTGGTAGCCACGTCAGCATTCTACACGCGCTCGGGGCGCCCACGATCACGGCAATGTCCGGGGCGCACCCGCCGTTGGGGCGCGCGCAGAGCAATGGCTCCTGTCGTTCGCCCTCGCTCAGGCCGCTCGCCATCAGCTTCCGCCCTCGCTCCACACGGCTGTCAACTCGCTGCTCGGCCTGACTGTCGCGGTAGCCATCGCAGCGAGGTTGTCGGCCAAAAACCTGACCGTCGGGGCGCTGTTGATGCCCCTGTTCTCATAAGTCGCGGTCGCCCCTCCTCCCGCCGGGTTGCGCTCGGACTCCAGCTGACGGCGAGCGGCCATTCGCGCTGGCGGCGCGCGGGGCGGTGTGGCTCGGCGTGAGCGTTCGACTGAGCCGACGCAGGTTAGTGGCAAACAAATCGAACGGAGCCTACGCAGGCGCCTCAGGGTTCTTACCATCATCGCACCAGCGTCTAATGCGGCGAGTGAGATTTGACCGGCGAAGGAGAGCGAACGTCGAGCCACACCGCGCCGCGCGACGCGAGTGCGGCTGATGGCGAGCGGCCCTGAGCGAACGGGAGCGACCTTCGCGCCGGGGCCGCGGTGCGCTAGGCGATGCGGCCGCGGGCGGCGATGGGCAGCGGCTCGACAGTGTTGCCGTCCACGAGCCACGCCTGGTCCACGAGATTCGACACCACGCACGAATGGTTCGGAACAATACGGACCAAGTCGCCGGGTTCAAGGTCCGTTGAACCGCTGGTGACCCTCACCGTGGCGTGCTCTTCCGACAGTCTCTCGATCATGAGACTGTCGTCCGCGACCTGTATGCCGTTTCCCGACAAAAAGTGCTCTCCCGACCCACCTTCGCGCGAGGCGCTGCGGTGGGCAGGCGCGTGCCCTCCCGGCCAGCGAAGTACCGTCCCGTAGCCGGGGGCGAGCTGAAATCCGCGAGCTCCGTCATTAGTCAATGTCTTGCTGCCCGAGTCGAGAATGATGCGATCGGCGGCCGGCTTGCTGACGACCCGCGCCAGCACGGTGAGGGCGCAGTCGTCGAGTGTCGCGGCGCCGAGCGCGACCTGCGTGCGATCGAAGTAGACGTAGTTGCCGGGCCGGTATTCCGTGAAGCCGTCCTGCTGCAGCGAGAAGCGCGCCGGTGGCGTGGCGCCGGCGCTCACCTCGTCAATGACGATGCCGGCCGTGCGGCACCGGGCGACGAGATCGCGCAGTGTGACCGCCTCGCCCTCCGCCATCTGCCGCAGCTCGTCCTCCGAATGCGCGTGATAGGCGTGGCCGGCGTGCGACAGCAGGCCCCGTAAGCGAAGGCCGGGCAGCGCCGCCACGTCGCGGATCATGCCCACCGCGCCCGCGGTCGTGGGATCGATGCCGCAGCGATGGAAGCCGACGTCCACTTTTACCAGCACATCCACCTGCGTGCCGGCCCGGGTCATGGCCTCGGACCACTGTCGCGCGACGACGGGATGATCGACGATGAACGAGAGGTGCGTGCGGTCGAGCAGCGCGATCACCCGATTGGCGTTAACGGGATTCAGCGGATAGGGGATGCGGATGTCGGCGATGCCCGCGCCGGCGAACACCTCGGCCTCGCCGAGCTTGGCGCAGCAAATGCCGATGGCGCCGCGTTCAATTTGCCACCGGGCGACGAGGGGGCTCTTGTGGGTCTTGCTGTGCGGCCGCAACCGGATGCCGCGGGCGTCGGCGGCGGCCTGCATGCGGTCGATGTTGCGCCGCGCGCGGGCGCGGTCGATCAGGACGGCCGGGGTGGCGAGCCCGTCAAGAGTCACGTTAACGGGCCCGCCCCGGACGCGCGGTCACTGCTGCGACTTCTTCTTCGCGGCTTCGCGCTCCTGCGCGCGGGCGCCGCTCATCACGCCCTCGAGGCCGTAGTTGGCTTCGTGGCACGCGTACTCGTAGACCTGCTCGCCCGGCGCCATCGCCCGGAATTCCAGCTCTCCGGTGAACGGCGCCGTGAACGTCGTCGGGTCCTCGACCGTGAACCGGTACTTCAAGGTGTTGACGTCCTTGCGGGTGAGACGCTCGGTGACCTTCAGGTTTTCCCACGAGCCGCGGAAGCCGTGATTGGGGTGGAAGTTGGTGGTCTCGATCACGAGCGTGTCGCCTTCCCAGCGTCCGATCGAGTCGCCGAACCATTGACGGAAGGTCGATGGCGGATGCTGGCCGCCCATCCGCACCACGCGCGTGTCGTGCACCATCTCGGTGAGGATCATGACGTTGTCCCTGGTCTGCACGATGCTGTAGCTGTTGTTGTAGAAGTAGTTGGGCAGCATCGGCGGTCCGAGGTTGTTGCCGAACGAGGTGATGCAGCGCTCGGCCAGCGGCCGCAGTTCGGGATGGTCGTACTCGCTGCCCTGGCTCTTGCGGATGGCGGCGGCCGCGGCCATCCGCTCCCTGGCTTCGGGCGTGTAACCGGGCACGCGGCCATTCGGGGGATCGATCATGATCGAGGCGCGCGGCTGGCCGTCGACGCGCAGCACGCGATCGCCCGGATCGACCCAGAACGAGTTGTAGCCGCCCACCACGCCCGCGCCGGCCTGCCACACGCGCTCGAGGTAGGTCGGCTCGGCATTGGGGCTCTTGCGCTGCTCACCGCCAACGGGAGGCGCCTTGCGATCGGGATCGCTGTCTGTCTCGCGGGCGTCGATGGCGTTCTGGGTCTTGGTTTCCTCGTCCAACGCCTGCTCTTCGGTCATCACCAGCGGCTGGTTCGGCCGCAGGCGCTCGAGCGGGGTGATGGTGGCGTTGGTCCAGTTGCCCTGCAGGCTGGGGCGTCCATCGCTCAAGCGAGGGATGCCGGCGGCCCGCGGCGCGGGCTTCGGTGCGGCGGGCTTCTGGGCCGCCGGCTTCTGGCCGGCGGCCGGTCCGGCCGCGGGAGCCTGCGCGCCGACGGCCACGAGCCCGAGCAGCGCGGCGGTGAACGTGAGGCCGACGATTCTCATTTGATTGGCTCCTTCCGCAAATGGCCGTACATCAACTCGGTCACGAACTCGACGCACTTGAACTGCCCGAGCCGCGCGCCCCGCTCCACCCGCCGGTACAACGGCATGCTCATCGTCCAGGGCTTCGAGAAGGTGCCCGGATCGGTGATGGTGGCTTCGTAGCGGATGTGATCGGCGTCGGTCATCGTGTAGCGTTCGGTGACCTTCATCTGTTCGGTGTGGTGGTTGCCGGCGCGATCGAACCACGACTGGTCGTTGAACCCGGAAACCTCGATCACGAACGTGTCGCCCTCCCAGCGGCCGAACGACTGTCCCATCCAGCTATCGATGGCGGCCGGGCCGGGGTCCTTCAGGTAGACGTTGCGGACCGCGCCCGCGTACTCGTAGGAGATGAAGAACGACCCCTCGCCCTGGAAGATCTGGAAGGGGAACGGCATGTAGGTGGCGCGTGGCACGCCCGGGAGGTAGCACTTCACCTCCGGATCGCGCGTGAGCCAGTTGTCCTGGTTTTCCTGCTTCTTCTTCAGCGCCTCGGGCAGGTAGGGCAACTCGTTGCCGTCAACCACGCCGAGCCCGGCCGGCACCGAGCCCACCGCGCCGAACGCCAGCACTTCCTTGGCCGGCACCGGCACGACCGGACCCGGCCGCATCGCCAGCGCGGGCCTGGCGGAGTGCGCCTGGATGTCCCAGTTGGCGGTATTGATGGTTTGCCAGATGCCGTTCAGGTCCGGCTTTCCGTTCAGCCGCGGCACGCCCGGCGTGCGAGATTGACCGGTCACCGACGGCATCGACGCCACCGTCACGGCCGCCGCGACGACACCGGCCACTACCGACGCTTTCATCACCGACACCCAGCGCATACCAAGCACCCCCTGAAGGGCGGATTATATGCGCTGGGTCGGGATGTTGTTACATGTCGAGAATTCCCCGGAACGCCGACGCCTTCACCTGATACCCGGGGAACACCTTCGCGGCGGTGGGCGCGCCGGCGCCCAGGTGCTTCATTACCACCTCGCTGAACACATCCCTGAAGTCGGTGGTGACCGCGAGGTCACGCCCCTCGAAACGTTGATCGGCCTTCAGGCCCGGCCACGTGCCGTAGACCTCGCGGCCCTTCACGCCTCCGCCGATCACGAACATCGCGTTGCCGTGACCGTGATCCGTGCCGCGGCTGCCGTTCTCGGCCACCGCGCGCCCGAACTCCGACATCGTCAGGATCACGGTGTCGGCCATGCGCTCGCCGAGGTCTTGCGCGAGCGCGGCGATGCCGCGCGAGAAGTCATCGAGGCGATTGGCCATTTGCCCGGACCCCGCGCCCTGGTTGACGTGGTGGTCCCACTGCGTGCTTTCCGCAAACGCAATCTCGAGGCCGACGTCGGACTTGGCGAGCCGCGCGATCTCCTGGAGCGCCTGTCCGAACGGCGATCGCGGATACACCGCGCCGTTGGCCGGCTGGTACCGCCCCGAGGTGCTCTTCGCCAGCGTGCGCATGGCGTCGAACGCCTCGCCGGCGGTGCCATGCAGCGACTTGTCTTGCGCGGCCTGGTAGATCTCTTCGAACGACGTCCGCGCGCTGATGTCGGCCACGGCGAAGTCCGCGGTGTTGCCCATGGCCAGCGCGGGAGCCACGCCCTGAAGCGTGCGTGGCATCTGCTGAGTCAACGCCACTGCCCGCAAGGGGTTCCGCTCATCGTCCTTGGCCTGTAAATACCGGTTCAACCATCCATCCGACGTGCTCTTCACGCCCGGCGTCGCCGACTCCATGTAGTCCTGGGCGTCGAAGTGCGACCGCGTGGTGTCGTGCGAGCCGCTGGCGTGCACAATGGCAAGGTCGCCGCGGTCCCACAGCGGCTTGAACGACGACATCCGCGGGTGCAGGCCGAAGAAGCCGTTGAGGTCGATCGCGCCGTCGGCGGCGCCCGGCCTGGCGATGGCAATCGACGGACGGGCGCGGTAGTAGTCGGCTTCGCCGTACGGCACCACCATGTTGAGGCCATCGACGGCGCCGCGCTGGAACACGGTGATCAGCAGCTTCTTGCGCGTGCCGGTCGCCGCCGCCGTCCGCGCCAGGAACGACGGGGCGAACCCCATCGTCACCATGGCCATTGCGCCGCTCTTGAGAAACACGCGTCGGGATGTCATAAGGGCCTCGTTCTCATTGGCGTTGAAACGCGGGCGAGCCGATGGTGGTTTCGAGATCGGCCGACGGGTTTGCCACGTGGACGCCACGCAGCTGGTTCTTGGAGAGCGCCACCGCGAAGTTCATGCGGCTGACGAGCCCGCCCGCCGACACCCACGTGCTCGCGGTGTCGTTGTAGCCGGTCGGCGGCTGGCAGAAGTAGAGCGGCATGCCCATCTCGCGGAGCTCGCGCGCCAGCGGCACCGCCGAGCGGACCTCCGCGCCGGTGGCGCGCAGCGCGCTGGTGACGAAGTCGAGCGGCGTCTTCACCTTGGCGCGATAAGCGTCGGGGGAGAAGAATTCCGGCGAGGTGACGATGGTGCGGACCACTTCGCGAAGGTCGCCCCTGGTCGCGGTGAAGCGCGCCGCCGCGCGATCCACGAGCGCCGTGGGCGGGTTGTCGCTGACGAAGCGCGCCGCCAGCCTGGTGGCGATGTGGCGCGCGGTTGACGGATGCGCCGCCAGGACATCGAGCACTTGCTCGATGTCGTTCTGGCCGCCACCTGCCTTGATCGTGTGGCCCAGGACGGTCTTCTCCTCGTCGTCGTGAAGCCTCTGCACAAACAGCGTGCCCGACCCTTCGCGGGGCCGAATGGTCCAACCGGTGAGCGCCCGCGCCACGTTGACGATGTCGGCCTGCGTGTAGCCGCCGTCCACGCCAAGGGTGTGCAGTTCCATCAGCTCACGAGCGAAGTTCTCGTTGATGCCCCGCTTGGGGCGCGCCCCTTCAGGGCTCGCAGGGCTCGGGCCTCCGGCCCTCGTAGGGCTCGCTCCCGCTCGTGGGGCTCGGCGCTCCGCGCCTCGTGGGGACGGCGAGTCCGCGCTGACGTTTTCCCAGTTGTCGAGATAGAACAGCATTGCCGGACTTTTCGCGGTGGCTTCGAGCATGTCGCGGAAGTTGCCCAGCACATTCGGCCGGATGGCTTCGCGCTCGTACTCGTTCAGGTAGTTGCGCGTGGCGCCCTTGCCGGCAAACACGTTGAAGTGGTTGAACCAGAAGTCCACCAGCACTTCCTCGAGTTGCCGTTCGCTGTAGACCGCGCGCAGCAGCTTCGCTTCCTCGATGTCGGCGATCACCTGCCGATCCTTCCGCTGCACATCGCTCGGAGGGCCGCCACGGGTGTCCGCCTCCGCTCGCACGAGTCCGAGCGAGCTACGGCGAGACCTCGCCGAAGCGGCCTCCGGCCGCGAAGGCGGGCGCATCACCGGATCCGGCGGCTCGGTGTTCGTGTTCTCGAGCTTGCGTTGGCGGCGTTCGACCATGGCCGGGCCCGAGTAGTCGTGCTGGATGGTCGCGGAATCAAGCGACAGCGTCTCCAGCCGCGCCAGCCTCGCTGTCAGCGTCGCGTTGTCGATCCGCGCCGGGCTGAGCTGCTGGTCAATCCAGTTCTGCAGGCCCATCGCCTTCACGCGCGCGACGTCGCCCGGACGCGGCCCGAACGTCAGCCGGTTGAGGGCGTGGACGATGGCGTCATCGGTGGCGGGAATTGCGGTGGGCGCCCCCGCCTGCGGGCGGCCGGCGATCACGGCGAGAAGCGACAAGGCGGCAAATGAGCGGGTCCACATGGGTTAACCTCTTACTGCCAGTTCGACCCGGTCCCCGCGTCGATCGTTTAATCCATGCCATTGAAGATCATCCCCGCCGTCGGCGACGTCCTCGAGCGCGTGCTCGACGACACCTTTCCCCTGTGGAGCGACGGGTTGTCGCGCGCGCACTATGCGAAGTCGTGGGCGGCCCAGCTCAAGACCCCGTGGGGCGCCGCCCACCTCGACCGCGTCGCGCTGGTCGATGGCCCGCATGTGGTCTCGAGCGCCAAGCGCTACGACCTGTCGCTTCGCCTCGACGGGCGCATTCGCCGGGTGATGGGCATTGGCGCGGTGTTTACCGCGCCGGCCTATCGCGGCCGCGGCAGCGCCCGCGAGCTGCTCGCGCGCATGCTCGAGACCGCGGTGACGGAAGGGCAGGAGTTCGCGATGCTCTTCTCGGAAATTCCGCCGGCGTTCTACGAACGACTGGATTTCGTGCCGGTCCCGCTCGCCGAGTGGGTGATCGAAGTGGACCAGAAGCGCGGCGGCGCGCCGGCCATGCTGGTGCGCAGCGGCGACGAGCGCGACCTGCCCAACATTGTCGAGATGTCTGCCGCCAGGGCCACCGGCGCCAGGCTCGCTCTCGATCGCAGCGAAGATTTCGTGCGCTTCGGGATCACGAAGAAGCGCCTGCTCTCTGGCCTCGCCCCGGCGGGCCTGCGGACCACCGAGTTCCTGGTGGTGGAAGAAGGGCACCAGGCGGTGGCTTACCTCGTGGCCACCGAGCAGGACGGCCGCTGGATGATTGAGGAGGCCGGCGACCGCGATCCGTCCGGCGCGCGCCTGGGCGCGATGCTGCAGGTGATGCTCGCGCGATACCCCAGCGAGCGCCTGCCGGAAATCCGCGGCTGGTGGCCGCAGTCGCTGGTGCCGCCGCAGCTCAAGGTGGCCGCGTCAACGCCGACGCAGGAAGTGCTGATGATCCGCCCGCTGCGCGACCGCACGCTGCCGCTCCCGCCGCTCGCCGCGGCGGAAGTCGTCTACTGGCACGGGGATTACTTCTGACGGCAGCCGGGCCCGCCTACGCTCGCTACGCTTGAGGCGAGCTACGGCCGCGAAGGCGGAAGCCGGAACCGTGTTGTCCGTACGCCACCCGTACGCTCGCATGGCAGCGAGGTTACTGGCATGCCTGGTTCAACGGCCACACGTGACGACCGGATTGAGCTCCGCGCTTCTCGTGAAGAGAAGCGCGTGCTGGCTGCCGCTGCCGCGTACGAACGGCTCGATCTGACCACGTTCGTGCTGCGTGCGGCGCTGCCTGCGGCCGAGGAGGTTGTGGCCCGCCATGAGCGAATCACGCTCTCGGCGCGCGACAGCGCCCGCGTCTTGGAACTGCTCGAGAATCCGCCGAAGCCGACCGCCGCTCTGCGCGCCGCAGCCAGGAGACGACGGAACAAGCCGTGACTTCACGCGTGGCCTGGGTCGAACGGGCGTTGGCCCTCCACTACGACCGTGCGGGTTTCGACTGCGGGACTCCCGCGCTGAACGATTACCTGCAGCGCTACGCACGCCAGAATCACAAAAGTGGCGGCGCGAAGACTCTTGTCGCGGTGGCCGCGGCCCCATCCGACACTATTCTCGGCTACTACACCATCAGCCCGGGGGCGATTGCCTTCGCGAAGGCACCGGCCAGTGTCACGAAGCGACCGGGCCGCTACGAGGTGCCAGTCTTTCGCTTGGGACGCCTGGCCGTGGCGATCACGATGCAGGGGAAGGGACTCGGAGGTGACATTCTCCTTGCGGCTGGCGCCCGCGCGTTAGCCGTTGCTGGAGAAGTCGGCGGCGTGGCCCTGGCAATCGATGCCAAGGATGATCGCGCAGCGGCATGGTATGAACGATTTGGCGCGCTCCGCTTGCTCGACGATCGGCTGAAGTTGGTTCTGCCGCTCGATGTGATTGCCGCAGCTTTGCACGCAGAGTGACGTCGGGCGGCCGGTTCAACTCCCGCCGCCTCCACCACTTTTCCTTAGGAAAACGAGCAAATCAGCTCGTTTTTCCCGCCGCCTCCCGTATTCCTCCACGGAATTCGCCGCCCGTCTCCAAGAGCCGAATGGCCGCATCGAGCGCGGCCGGACTCAGGTGCATGTAGCGCTGCGTAGTGGCCAAGTCCGAATGTCCCGCGAGTTCCTGGATAGCCCTCGCCGGCGCCCCACGCATCGCCAGATGCGAACAGAACGTGTGACGCAGGATATGGACACCTGGCTTCGCGTTCGCCTTCTTGGCCGCTCGGCGCATCATCAGCTGAACCACTTTCTGTGTCAGCGGCTGACCTTTCGTTTCGCAGAGCACCCGAGGACCGCGTAAATGACGCGCTTCCTTCAATGCTTCTGTTAGCCGTTTGGTCAGGGGCACATACCTGAGCCGCCCACCTTTGGGCACCGTGACGTGCCCCTTCCAGTCCGATCGCGCGACACAGAGTTGCCGTTTGTTCAGGTCAACGTCTGTCCACTCCAGCGCCATGATCTCGCCACATCGCAAGCCCGCCTCGGCGCCCAGTAGCACTACGAGGTAATCCTGCAAACTGGTGCGAGTCGCCTCGATGAGTCGTTCGTACTCCTCGAAGTCATGGAAGCTCGCCTGGTTCTTCGGTGTCGGCAGCAACTTGATCACGCACGGAACGCGTTCGATCGAGCCCCACTCGACGGCCGTCTTCAGCATCACGCTCAAGGTCGTCAAGATGTTGTTGACGGTCTTTGGTGAGCGATCCGCAAGAGCGGACTTCAATCGCTGCACGTCTTCGGTCGAGATTGTGTCCAATCGTTTGTCGCCGAGCTGCGGAACCAGATGGGATTTGAAGATCGACTTCTTTCCTGCAATCCCGCTTGGTTTCAGGCGATTGGCTTTCGCGTAACCGTCCACGAATCGTGGCGCGAATTCCTTGAGTGTTGGTGTCTCGAGCACCTCCTCTTTCGTGGACCGCTTTGGTTTGCCGTTGACCAGCAACACCCGTTCGCGCGCTTCGGCCCAGCGTTGGGCTGCGGCCTTGCCCGTTCCTGAGGCTTTCTTCCGCTCGCGAATGATGGTGCCGTCCGGGAGTTCGACGCGTATGTCGACTTCCCATCCGCCGTTCACGTAGGGTCTGACTGTGACGCTCATCGCATTTCACTCCTTTGCGATGGCGCCGACTTCTGATGGAGCCAGTCTAACAAATCAACCGTGCGGAACAGCACGCGCCGACCGATGCGGACGATGCCCGGTAGCTGCCGGCGCTCGATCATTGCGTAGATAGCGCGGTTGGAGGTGCGTAGCAGTTGAGCCACGTCATCGACCTTCATTAGTACCGGCAGCGCTTCAGGTCCCCCCGCAACCGGTGCGCTGCTGTGGAGACTCGCGAAGTTCCGCGCGACTCCGGAATGTCTGGGCCTCTGCTCGCTCATGGCCACTCCCGTCTTTCCCGCGTCCTATCGCGGGATGGAATTGACTGAGTTTGGGTTTGCGCCCAGCGGATCGAGAGTGCGCCCGAGGCGCTGGTTGAGTGGCGCTGAGGTGGGCCGTGTGCCGACACCGGAACGATCGAGGCTGCGCCTCAAGCGGTGGTTGCGTCTGAGCAACCCGGAGAGCTGCGGCTGTGCGGCGCGTCCTGTGTGGACAGCGCCCTAAGCCTCGCACGAGGACGTTGGGCAATCCTCTGTCCTATAGAACGCACGCAAGCGTCAATTCCTGACGGCCGATCGTAGCGGGAGGGTTTGCGGCGCATACCGGGCCATCACGCAATTGCCCTCTTGTGAGCTGCGCGCAGGCGCCGTCAAGGCCCAAAGGCCGCGCTTTGTGACGCGCGCGCGGGCGGAGCGAAGCGACGAGCCTTGACGGTGCCGAGCACAGCTCGAAAATCGATCCCGTGATGGCCGCGTAACTCCGGGAGTAAATGGACCCAGTTGGTCGGGCCGCCGCGGTCTGCATTCGTCCGCGTTCAGGTCCGGACAGAACGCGACGCGCGGTCGGCAACCGTGGCGGCAACATCGCTCCGCACGCAACGGTTCAACACGAAGACACCGACGCGGGGCGTGAGCGACCCTGTGGACAGGCGCAGGGCAATGAACGCCGCGCCAGGTGGGGGTCGCTCACGCCCTCCTCTATCAGGGTGTTAAGCCGTTGCTCACCGACGGCGGCAAAGAACGCCGCCGCCACGCAAACGCAGCGACGCCACAAAAGCCAACTGGGAATAGGGGTAAGCAACAACGAATCGACGTGTGACAAGGGACGGGGGGCCCAGTTAGATTCGCGTGAATTGTCGAATCGGAGGGGATGACGGCGTCTCGGAGGCTCATCCCCTATGTGTTCCCCCGGCGCGACTGTCAGGCCGTGCCGATCATCCGCGACAGATTCATGTAGGAATGCGGGAGTTCCAGGCATTCAATGCGAGCTTCGCCACGCTCGAGTGCGTCTCGAAATGCCATCGACTGCGCCAGCCAGAGCACTGAGTCTCCAGCATCGAGCCAACGTCGATAGAGCGCTTGAAATCGGGGTTCGCGGAATGCTTTTGAGGTGGCCGCCAAGCGCGCGGGATCAGCGGCCGGGCCGTTTGAAGCCGCAGATCGGCGCTGCCGGAATAGCCAACGAAGTTCCTCGACCTCAGAGGCTCGGAGCGGCCTTGCGAGTTGTCAAACGACAGGGGAAATTGACCCCCTTACGCCACTAAAACTGACCCCCTCCTAATCAGTGTTTTCTGCGGTCAGCGCGAGCCGGCTCGCCGGCGAGCGCCCCCTCGCGGTGTGGCACCGCGGGGATCAGTCCAGCCTTGCGCTTCTGTTTCAATCGATAGCTGTCGCCTTGGATCATTAACGTGTGACTGTGGTGCAGTAGACGGTCGAGGATAGCCGCGGCGAGGACTTCGTCGCCGAAGACGGTGCCCCACTGCGTGACCAACTGATTGGTCGTGATCAGCAGACTGCCACGCTCGTACCGACGGGCGACGAGCTGGAAGAACAGATGCGCGCTCCGCCGCTCGAACGGTAGGTAGCCGAGCTCGTCGATGACGAGGAGCTTGGGTTTGCTGTAGAACAACAACCGATCCGCGAGCTGGCCTTCGGTCTCCGCTTTGGCTAGGGCGGCCAGCAGCGCGGTGGCACTGGTGAAGAGCACGGAGTGCCCGGTCTCGACGGCGGCGCGGCCGAGGGCGATCGCGAGATGTGTTTTGCCCACACCGGGCGGGCCGAAGATCAACACATTCTCGGCGCTGCTGATGAAGCGACCGGTCGCCAACTCACGGACCAGGCGCTGATCGATCGACGGCTGAAACTTGAACTCGAACTCCTCGAGCGTCTTCACCGTCGGGAAGTGCGCGATCTGCACGCCCATGGCGACCCGTTTGCGCTGTTTGGCCTCGACCTCCTGTCGCAACACCTGGTCGAGGAAGTCGAGATAGGTCGGCTCGCGTTTGGCGGCCTCATTGAGGACCGCGTCCAGCCGCTCGGCCACAAAGCCCAGGCGGAGGCGCTGCAGGTGCTCGACCACGCGGGCGTGGATGATGGCGCTCATCGGACCACCGCTTCGTACTCGGCGAGCGAGCGACCGAAGGCGGACAACGTCGCGTCCGAGGGCTCGCGGGCCGTGGTCGCCCGCCAGAGCCCGGCCAGATGCGCCGGCTCGACGATGCACGCGAACGGCTCTCGACTACGGGGGTGCGTGGCGACGAGATCAGTGCCGTGGAAGATCCGGACGGTCTGCTCGTCAATCGCGACGTCGACGTGATCGCGCACGAGCTGATACGGCACGCTGTAGCGCACCGTCTCGACATCGACGAAGGCATCGCTGGCCACGCGTCGGCGCAGGCGCTGCGCCCGGCGCGGCAGCGGACGTGCCGGCAACGGACGAAGGGCGGCGTGCTCCTCGCGGACGAAACGCTCGCACGGCCGCTCGTGCGTCGTGCCGTGCACGCGCTGATCGGCGTCGACCATCCACTGAGCCAGATGCTGCTCGAGTGCGGCAAACGACGCGAAGGTGCGGCCCGCCAGCGCGTTCCGCTTCACGAATTTCACCCCGGACTCGACTTTGCCTTTGGTCCGCGCGCGATACGGTGCGCAGGCGCGCGGCTGCACGTCCCAGTCACGACAGAACGCCAGGTAGCCTGGATGGAATGTCACCGTGCCGGTCGCCCGATCGCGCCCGCGCACGAGGGCTCGGGCATTGTCGCCGAGCACGGTCATCACGACGCCGCCGAAATGCAGGAAGGCCGCCGCGATCCCCTCACGCCAATCGTCCTGGCGCTCGTGGAGAAACGCTTTCACGAACGTGCGTCGCGAATAGCTGAGGACCGCGACCAGCAGAAAGACCGTGATGGCGGTGCCCGCGATGGTCACCCGCTTCTCGCCGAAATCAATCTGCATCTGCGCGCCTGGGGCCGTCTCGACGCGCACCGTCGCCACATCGGCGGCCCGCTGCGCCTGGCGTACGCGTGCGACGGCGCGCTGCACTGTCCGCACGCTCACGGCACAGCCCCGCTCGGCTAGTAACTGCTGGACCACGACCGCATTGCCCTCGGCCTCGCGCTGAAAGAGCGACTGCGCGGTGGCCTGCTCCTCCACGGACAATCGGCGCGCCGACGGGCGGACCTGTACGCCGGCCACGGCACCCCGCTGATACCGACGGACCGTATTGCGCGCGATCGCCAACTCCGCCGCGATCGCCTTCGCGCCCCACCCCCGATTCGTTAACTCCCGAATCGCGGTCACCATCTCGCCTTCGACCACCGGTACCTCCGCACTCGGAGATACCAGAACTCCTTGCTCCTGCTCCATTCGAACCCTCCTCCTGAAGGGGGTCAGCATTAGTGTCGCAAGGGGGTCAATATCACTGTCGCTCTACAC
>JBAZYO010000006.1:300000-401872 GCA_041659285.1 Vicinamibacterales bacterium
ACGCTAACGGTTGTTCGCGTCTTCATTTCTTGGTCCCCTGGCGTTTTTCTTCGTTGCGCGCACCGCTCAGCACGTTCGCCAGGGCGTAGTTGCCTTCGTGGCACGCGTATTCATAGATTAACTCGTCGGTGGCACGGAAGGGAATCTCCCCGGTAAACGGCCTGGCGAAAGTGGTCGGGTCGTCGACGGTGAACCGGTAGTTGATGGTCGTGGCGTCCACCCGGCGAAAACGCTCGATGACATGGAGGTTTTCCGCCGATCCGCGGAACGGCTGCTGCAGCGGGAAGTTGGTGGTGTCTACCACCAGGGTGTCCCCTTCCCAGTGGCCGATCGAGTCGCCCATCCAAGGGCGGATGTGCGTGGGCACGTGCGTGCCGCCAATGCGGACCATGCGCGCGTCGTGCACCATTTCCATCAGGATCATGACGTGGTCGGGCGTCTGCACGATCTGGATGTTGTTGTTGTAGAAGTAGTTGGGAATCAGCGGCGTGGTCGGGCCGAACGACAGCAGGCAGCGCTCGGCCAGCGGCCGGAACTCGGGGTGATCGTACTGGCCACGCCCCTCCATCATCTTCATCCGCGCCTGGTTCCGCGCCCGGGCTTCGGGCGTGGGCGCGGGCGCCCGGCCGTCCGGCGGGTCGATGATCAGCGAGCTGCGGAACTGGCCATCGACCACGGCGACGCGCTCGCCCGGGTCGAGCCAGAAGTTGTTGTAGCCGCCGACATTGCCGGCCGCGCCGGTCGAGCCGTCACCGCCTTGTGGCGGCGCGGTGCGATTCGGATCGCTGTCCTGGTTCAGCCGCTCGACGCGATCGGCGGTCGTCTTCTCCATGCGCGCGGCCTCCTCCGCGCTGAGCACCAGGTTCGACACGCCCTGCGGACGTTCGAGCGGCGTGATGGTGGCATTGCTCCACGTGCCCGTGAGATCCGGCTTGCCGTCGGCGGTTCGCGCGGGCCTGGCGATGGCGGACGGAGCCTGCTGCCCCTCGCCGGACAGGTGGACGCCGGCCACCGACGCCAGGCCAGCGGCCGCGAGCACGCCCGCCACGATCCTGAACTGTGAACGCCGCGCATCGAGCTTCATGTCGTCCTCTTACTGAACCGGGGTTTTCCGGAACTTGCCGTACATCAACTCTTCGACAAACTCGACGCACTTGAACTGGTTGAGCCGCGCGTTGGGGTTGATGTGCCGGTAGAGCGGCATGCGAATCTTCCACGGCCGGCTGAAGGTCTGCGGGTCTTCGATGGTGGCCTCGTACCACAGGTGGTCGGGCCCCTGCGGCGTGTAGCGCTCGACCACTTTCATCTGCTCGGAGTGATGGTTGCCGGCGCGGTCGAACCAGGTCTGGTCGTTGAAGCCGGTCACGGTGACGACGAGGGTGTCGCCTTCCCATTTGCCCACCGACTGGCCCATCCACGAATCCACCGGCGCTTCGCCGGGGTCCTTCAGGTAGATGTTGCGCACGGCGCCGGCGTACTCATACGAGAAGAAGATCGCCTTGTCGCTGTGCAGGATCTGGAACGGGTGCGGCATGTAGTTGGCGCGCGGCACGCCGGGCAGGTAGCACTTGATCTCGGGATCACGGTTCAACCAGTCTTCCTGGTTGGCCTTCTGCTTCTTCGCGGCCTCGGGCAGGTAGGGGATCGCGTCGCCTTCGACAATGCCGACACCACCCGGCACGGCGCCGACGGCGCCGAACGCGATCACGGGCGCGGCGGGGACCGGCACGACGGGACCCGGGCGAAACGCCAACGCCGCCTTGGCGTTGTGCGACAGCACGTCGTAGTTGGCGGTGTTGAGCGCCTGCCAGACGCCGTTCAGGTTCGGCCTGCCGTCGGCCAGGCGCGCGGGCCGGGCCGCCTGCCCGGTGGCCGGCGCAGTCGTCAGGAAGCCGGCGGCGACCACGGCGGCCGTCACCAACGCGATCGACAGTTCCCTCACCACCCTCGGAGCAATCACGAACCCTCCAACTTGGCGGTGATGCTGACATTCGTTAGACAAGGGTGTCAAGGTGAAGCCGTGCTCCGCCTAGAATATGGCGCATGCATTCGCCTCATCCCTTTTCCCGGCCGCGCACCGTGGCGGTCGCGATCACGCTGACCGTGCTCCTCTGCCAGGGTTCGCTCGGCGCCGGCCCCTTCGCCGGTGACCAGCGCGGGCGCGGGCGCAAGCCGGCCGTGCGGCCGCAACCAGCGCCGGTGCTGACGTTCTTCGAGGTCCACGAACAATCCATCCTCGATCTGCAGACCGCGATGGCCGCGGGGCGGGTCACCTCCCGCGGGCTGGTGGACTCGTACCTGGCGCGCGTCCAGGCCTACGACCAGGCGGGACCGCGACTGAACACCGTCGTGACGATCAACCCCCGCGCGCGCGAAGAGGCCGACGCGCTCGATCGCGAACGCGCCGAGAAGGGCGTCCGCGGTCCGCTCCACGGCATCCCGGTTCTGATCAAGGACAACTACGACACCGCCGACATGCCCACCTCGGGCGGCAACCTGGGCCTCGCGACCATGCAACCGGCGGCCGACGCATTCCAGGTCCGCAAGCTGCGCCAGGCCGGCGCGGTGATCCTCGGCAAGACGACGATGCACGAACTGGCGGCGGGGATCACGACGATCTCGTCGCTGACCAACCAGACGCGCAACCCGTACGACCTGCTGCGCGTGCCGGGCGGCTCGAGTGGCGGCACCGGCGCGGCCATCGGCGCCAGCTTCGCGGCCGCCGGCATGGGCAGCGACACCTGCGGCTCCATCCGCATTCCCGCCGCCAACCAGAACCTGGTGGGCCTGCGCGGCACGCACGGCCTGTCGAGCCGCACCGGCGTGATGCCGCTGTCGTCCACGCAAGACATTGCCGGACCGCTCGCGCGCACGGTGACCGACCTGGCGATCATGCTCGACGCGACGGTCGGCCCCGACCAGACCGATGCGATCACCGCTGAGGGCGCGTCGCGCATCCCCAAGTCGTATCGCGACGCGCTGACGGCGGACGGCCTCAAGGGCGCGCGCATCGGCGTGCTGCGAGGGCTCTTCGGCAACGCGCCTGAAGACGACGAGGTCGGCAACCTGGTGCGCAAGGCGCTGGACGCGATGAAGGCGCAAGGGGCGGAGGTCGTGGACGTCACGGTGCCCGGCCTGGACGACTTGCTGCGCGACAGCAGCGTGATTGCGGATGAGTTCAAGTTCGATCTCGCGGCCTATCTGGCAAAACAGCCCAACGCCCCGGTGAAGTCGCTGGGCGAGATCATCGAACGCGGCCTGCACCACGATCAGCTCGACGCGACGTTCCGGCTCCGCAACGCGCCGGAGAAGAAGGAGAGCGAGCACTACCGCCAGGCGTTGGTGAAGCGCCGCGCCCTGCGCGCCGCGGTGCTGGCCTCGCTCGAGGAACAGCGCATCGACGCGCTCGCCTATCCGACGCTGCGGCGCAAGCCGACGCTGATCGGCGAGGCGCAGGGCGGCACCAACTGCCAGTTGAGCGCCACCACCGGACTGCCGGCCATCTCGATGCCGGCGGGCTTCACCACCGACGGCCTGCCGGTGGGCGTGGAATTGCTGGGCGGCGCGTTCACCGAGGCGACGCTGCTGAAGTTCGCGTACGGATGGGAGCAGTCCACCAAGCCGCGCCGGGCGCCGTTCAGCACGCCTCCGCTCGTCAACGGCCTGGCGCCGCAGCCCACGAGCGTCGACATTTTGGCCGGCGCCAGCGCCGTGAAGTTCACCTACGACCGGACCACCGGCGCGTTGCGCTACGACGCGACGACGTCACCGCTGGGAACCGACCGAGTGCTGGCCTTGACGCTGCAGCGCAGCGACGGCGGCAAGCCGGGCCCGATCATCGCGCACCTCCTGGGGCCGAACCAGATCGCGGGCGCGGGCACGCTCACCTTGCGCGGACGGGATCGGGAAGATCTCGTGGCGGGGACACTCTACGCCCACTTCTACACGAGGCAGTCGCCCCTCGGAGCGGGCCGAACACGGATTGTGCTGCCGTAACCCCAATACAAATACAGAAGTCCAGGAGAATCAGGAGAAAGGTTTGACCTTTTCTGGTCCTACTGACGTGAGGTGCGATACGTGCTGGCGGCGCCGAGGTCGGTTGGCCGGCTGGCGCCGGCGTTGGCCAGCGCAAGCCTCATCTGACCCGAGACGATGTCGTAGACGCCGAGCCGCTGGCCGGTCGGCGAGACCAGGTCGATCGCCGGAAAGGGCCTCGACGTCAGGCGCAGCGTGACGGTGCCCGTCTCGATCGCCGTGCCGGACTCGGTCAGGATGGCGTACTCGTAGTCGGGATTACGCGCGATCCGGCGAGTGAACCGGATGCCGGCCGGGCCGTCTCCGGCCACGCGCGTCCAGGTCCGCGACGCCGGAAAGCGCAGGTCGCGCGGATTGCTGGCGAACGGTTCCACCAGTTCGTGGCTGAACACCGCGCTGGTCCAGATGCGGTCGAAGAACAACCTGGCGTCGGCCCCCAGGAACGGCTCCGGACTGACGGCGTTGGGATTCGGGATCTCGCGGTAGTACTCGAAGTCGTCCAACTGGAAATGCGTCATCGCATACGTGATGGGCGTGGTGTCCACGGTCTGCGACACCGTGCCGGCGACGCCCAGCGACTGGCCGGCGCGAACCGTCGCGCCCGGGATGACCTCGCTGTTCACGGTCGCGATGTTCGTATAGACGGTGCGATAGAAGTGCGTGCCAACCACGTGCTCGATTTGAACGGTGCTCCGCCCCGCCACCGATGGATCGGGAAAGACGCTCTGCACGGTGCCGGCCGCGGCGGCGCGCACGACGCCGCCGACGCGATACTCAACATCCCAACCGGGATGCCCGTCATCCGCGTGATCGGCGCCGTGGTAGCCATACGGCGTCAGGCCGAAGGCGGTCGTCGCCAGGTCCGCCAGATCCACCGGCATCGCGAGGGTCAGCACGCCCGGCACGGTGGTGGGCAGCGCCACGACAATCGGCGCCAACGGCGGCACGACCGTCGTGGTCGGCGCGGTCGGCGACTGGTCGATGTTGCAGGCGGCTACCGTGGTGGCGGCGCAAAGCAGGAGCACGAATCGGCTGAGCATTCGTTCGCCATCCTATCCCCAATTTGCCCGACGGCTCCCTTTCCGATAACCTAGCGCCTGATGTCGGCCTTCCGGTCGCGCCTGCGCGTTGTTGCCGTTGCCTGGCTCTTGTGCCAGGTGGCGTCGCTGTCCGCGTTCGCACCGGAAGACTGCTGCATGACGCACACGGCGATCGCCGAAGCGAAGAAGGCCGCGTTATCGGCGTGTCACGAAACCGAAAAGGCTCCTGAGCCGAAGCCGGGCGATGCCTGCCCGATGCACCAGGAAGACGGCGCCGCCTGCCCGATGCACCGTACGCAATCGGCCGACTGTTGCGGCATGAGCAACGGGTGCGGTGGCCCCAACCGGCCGCTCGCCAACCTGTTCTCGTTCGTCGGCGTGCTCGACCTGCCCTCGTCGTCGATCACGCCACCGGCGTCGAGCGCCGCCGCGGCTGAACTACCCCCACTCTCGCTCGGCCGTCTCGTCCGACCCGACGCGCCACCCCCCAAAGCCTAGGCCCTCTCGCCTTCAGCCCTGTCGTCGCCGGTCCGTCATGGACCGTCGGCTGCGCACAGCTATCTCGGCTTTCTTTGTTTCGGGGGTCTCATGTACTTGTTCGTGCGATTGTCGGTCGCGCTCGGCTGTGTCCTGGCGCTTACTTCTCCTGTTACCGCTCAGCAAACCGTTGACGTGGCCAGCGTCGGCGGCCGCGTGGTGGATGCCAGTGGCGCCACCGTGCCCGGCGCCCAGGTCACGGCGGCGCAGCTCGACACCAACGTGGTCGCCAGCGGCACCACGGACCAGGACGGCCGATTCCGGTTCCCGTACCTGCGCATCGGTCCCTATGAGATCACCGTCAGCCTGTCGGGGTTCCAGGACGCCAGACGCCGCCTGACGCTCACCGCCGGCGGCGCCTACGAACTGCCATTCAGCCTGGCGCTCAGCGGCGTCGAGTCGAACGTGACGGTCATGGCGGAAGCGCCCGTCCTCGAGGCCGCGCGCAGTCAGATCGCGGCCACCGTGTCGGAAGCCGAGGTCAAGGCGCTGCCCATGAACGGCCGCAACTTCCTCGAGCTGGCCTTGCTGGTGCCGGGCGTCTCGCCGACGAACATTGCCAGCACGCAACTGTTCCCGGAGACGTCCGCCGTTCCGGGCATCAGCATTTCCGTGGGCAGCCAGCGCAACCTCTCGAACAACTTCGTGGTCGATGGCTTGTCGGCGAATGACGATGCGGCCGGGCTGAGCGGGATGACTTATGGAGTGGATGCGATTGAGCAGTTCCAGGTCATCACCTCGGGCGCGCAAGCGGAACTCGGACGCGCGCTGGGCGGCTACATCAACGTGGTGACCAAGAGCGGGACCAACGCCCTTCACGGCACCGCCTACGACTTCGTTCGCGACGATCGCTTCAACGCGAGCAACGCCCTCTCCGGCACGAAGCTGCCGATGAGCCAATCGCAGTTCGGCGGCAGCGCCGGCGGGCCGATCGCGGCCAACCGGACCTTCTACTTCGCCAACCTCGAGCACCGCGCGCTCAGCCCGACCGGCCCGGCCACCATTGCCGGCGCCAACGTCGGCGCGGTCAACGCGCGGCTGGATGCCGCCGGCTACCCGGGACCGCGGATCGCGACCGGCATCTATCGCAACCCCGTGGACTCCACCAACGTCCTGGCCAAGCTCGATCACCAGGTCAACGGCCGCGATCAGCTGAGCATCCGTTACAGCCGTTACGACGTTGCCGCCGACAACGCGCGCGGCGCCGGCGGCCTGAGCGCCACGTCGGCCTCGTCCGGGCTGGACAATACCGACCAGGCATTCGCGGTCGCCAACACGCTCATTCTTTCATCGCGCACGGTCCTCGAAACCCGCGCGCAGTTCGCGCGCGGACGTCTCGACGCGCTGCCCTCCGACCCGATTGGCCCGGCGGTCAGCATTGCCGGCGTGGCCTCGTTCGGCACCAGTTCGAGCAGTCCGACCGGCCGCCTGAACTCGATGTTCCAGATCGTCAACAACCTGTCGCACCAGGCCGGCGCCCATGCCTTCCGGGCCGGCGTCGACATTCTCTACAACGACGACCTGATCACCTTCCCCCGATCGCGGCGCGGGAGCTACACCTTCTCGTCCTTCGCCAACTTCCAGGCCGGCGCCTACAACAACGCGGGCTTCTCGCAGACCTTCGGCATCACCGAGCTGGCACAGACCAATCCCAATGTCGGCGCTTACCTGCAGGACGAATGGAAGGTCACCCCTGCCCTCACCCTGAACGCCGGCGTGCGGTACGACCTGCAGTACCTCGAGACCATCCGGACCGACACCAACAACGTCTCACCGCGGGTCGGGCTGGCGTGGTCGCCGTTCGAGTCGCGCCGTACCATCGTCCGCGGCAGCGCCGGGGTCTTCTACGACCGCGTGCCGCTGCGCGCCCTCGCCAACGCGCTGATGTCGGCCGGCAACACCACCGACGTGACCGCGCTCCGCCAGTTCGTGGTGAGCCTCTCGCCCACCCAGGCCGGCGCCCCCGTGTTCCCGAACATCCTCCAGGCCGCGGTGCCGGCCGTGACCCTGCCGAACCTCACCACCATGGACCGCAATCTGCAGAGCGGGTCGTCGCGGCAATTGAGCGCGGAGGTCGAGCAGCAGCTCGGCGCCCGCACCACGCTCGGCGTGGGCTACCAGTTCCTGGACGGCCGCGACCTGCTGATGTCGGTGAACCGGAACGTCCCGGCCTGCGTCGCCGCGGGCACGAACAACGGATGCCGCCCGAATGCGACCTACGCCAACAACAGCCAGTACTCGTCCGCCGGCGAGTCCACCCATCACGGGCTGCACGTGTCGCTGTCGCAGCACACGGTGCGCTGGGGGCAGTATCGCGTCTCGTACACGCTGTCGAAGGCGATGAACAACCTCGGCGAATTCTTCTTCAGCTCTCCGATCGATCCCACGGACCTGTCGAAGGACTGGGGGCGATCCGACAACGACCAGCGGCACCGGCTCGCCGTGAACGGATCCATCCACACGTCCATGGAACCGGCCGACACCGCCTGGGAACACCTGACGCATGGGTTCCAGATTGGCGGCATGCTGCAGGCGTATTCGGCGCCGCCCTTCAACATCAGCTCGGGGGTGACGACCATCCAGGGGACCGCCGGCCGGCCCCTGGTCGACGGCGCTTTCATCGCGCGCAACGCCGGTGAGGGCACGGCGTTCTTCACCGTGAGCGCGCGCATCAGCCGTTCGTTCCGGCTGACCCAGCGCCTGCAGCTCGAGGTGCTCGTTGAGGGCTTCAACCTGACCGACCGCGCGAACGTCGTCACACGGAACACCAACTTCGGCGCTGGCGCCTATCCGGCGAGTCCGTCGGCGACCTTCGGTCAGATCACGGCCGTGGGCGAACCGCGATCGATGCAGCTCGGCGCCCGCGTGCGCTTTTGAAGGGTCCAGTCATGATGCCACGCTTGAAGATTCCGTTCCTGATCGCCGCGATCGCCCTGCTGCCGCTGACGCCGTCGGCCCAGGGTGGTGATGTCGTGCTGGCGATTGAGGGGCGCACCAACCAGACGCCGTGGGTGGCGAGCGAGGGGTCATTCATCGCCGTCGCGTGGGGCGCCCGCACGCCAGGCGGCGCCACCGATGTCTACGTCGCGGTCAGCCGGGATGCCGGCGTGACGTTCGCCAAGCCGGTCGCCGTCGCGGGAACGGCCGGCGAGGCTCGCCTCGGCGGCGAGATGCCGCCGCGCGTCGCCCTCGCCCGCCAGCCTCGCGGCGCCGATCCACTCATCGTCGTGTTGTGGACCGCACGCGCGGACGGACGCACCTCCATTCGCTCCGCGCGATCCACTGACGGCGGGCGCACCTTCACGCCGTCCACGACGCTGTCGTCGCCATCGGCCGCCGGCGACCGCGGCTGGCCCGCGCTCACCGTGGACGCCGCCGGCACACCGCACGCCATCTGGCTCGATCATCGGGGACTCGCTGAGGCGGCCGGGGCCGGCGAGCATTCCGGCCATGGCCAGTCCGCCTCCACGCCGGTTCAGCGCGACGGGGTCGCGACCGCCCAGAAGTCGGCACTGTATTACGCGCAGGCGGGAGGCCCGGGCGAGCGCGAATTGACCAAGGGTGTGTGTTACTGCTGCAAGACGGCGCTGGCCGCCGGCACCGGCGGCTCGCTGTTTGCGGCGTGGCGCCACGTCTACGCCGGCAACATCCGCGACATCGCCTTCATGCAATCGCGCGACGGCGGCAAGACCTTCAGTGCCGCCGCGCGCATCAGCGAAGACGGCTGGCAGCTGGATGGCTGCCCGGACGATGGGCCGGCGATGGCGGTGGACCGGAACAACGTCGTCCACATCGTGTGGCCGACCGTGATCGGCGGCGACAATCCCGAGGGCGCGTTGTTCTATGCCTCCACCAAGGACGGGCGCCGGTTCACGCCGCGGCGACGGATTCCGACGCTGGGGGGGCCAAGCCGTCGCATCCACAGATCGCGATCGACGGCACGGGCCAGATCTACGTCGCCTGGGATGAAGTCAGCAACGGCATTCGCGGCGCCGCGATCCGATCGATGACGGTGACGGCCGCCGGAACGACGACGTTTGGCCCGGTCCAGACGCTCGCCACCGGCGCCGGCACCTACCCGATGCTGGCGGCGCGTCCGAATGGGCTGTTCGCGGTGTGGACGTCGGGGCCCCCGAACCAGTCCACGATCCGGGCGCGAGTTCTTCGCTGACGAGCCTGTGAGATCTGCGTCATCTGCGTAATCTGCGGCCCTGGTGTGTCATCTGCGGCCCTGACCGTGGCGGCATCGACGTCTCAGATCATCCGCGCGCGTATCTCGGGCGGGGGAATCTCGCAGGCGTTCGACTGTCCGGCAATGCGGACCCGCACGGCCGAGACCACGCTGTAGACCGCCGCATCGATTGCGCTATTCTCATGCGATGCGCAGCTACTTCCCGCTCACGGCCTGCCTTATCCTGGTGGCGCTGACCACCGTGCCGGTGTCGACGCAAGTAGCCGCCGTGCCGCCGCCGGCCGCGCCGGGCAGCGAACTGGCGTCACTCGTGGACCGCTACAACGTCGATCGCGGCGCCCTGTTTCGCCGCTACGACGTGGAGTACTCGCCGGAGCGCTACCAGCGATTCACCAGGTTTTACCAGGACTGGCAGCAGGACCTGTCGCGCGTGAAGTTCGATACGCTCAGCGCCGAAGGCCGAATCGACTACACGCTGATGCGTGCGAGGCTGGAGTACGAACTGCGCCTCCTCGCCCGTGAGCAACAGTGGGTCTCGGAGGCGGCGTCGCTGGCGTCCTTCGCACCCACGATAACCGGGCTGCTCGAGGCGCGAGGGCGGCTGCAGACGATGGACGCGGCGAAGACCGCGACGGCGCTCGACCGGCTGTCGCGCGACATCGACACGGCAACGAAAGCCCTGGACGCCGCAGCCAAGCCGGGCGCCGTCGCGAACGTGGCCGACCCGGCGCGCGGCCGCCAGATCAACGCCTATCGCGCCGCCACAATCCTGAGCAGTCTGCGCGACGACCTCACCGCCTGGAACCGCTACTACAGCGGCTACGACCCGATGTTCACGTGGTGGGCCGCCAAGCCGTACGCGCAAGCCGACAAGGCCCTCGCCGCCTACATCAAGGTGCTGCGCGAGAAGATCGTCGGCTACAAGGAGGGCGACGACGAGCCGATCATCGGCAACCCGATTGGCAAGGCGGCGCTGGTCGAGGACCTCGCCTCCGAGTTCATCCCCTACTCTCCGGAAGACCTGCTCGCCATCGCCGAGCGCGAGTTCGCATGGTGCGACCGCGAAATGTTGAAGGCCGCGCGCGAGATGGGATTCGGCGACGACTGGCGCGCCGCCCTCGAGAAGGTGAAGACCTTGCACGCCGAGCCCGGCAAGCAGACCGACCTGGTTCGCGACCAGGCCCGCGAGGCCGTGGAATATGTCACCAGGCGCGACCTCGTCACCGTGCCGCCGCTCGCCGACGAGACCTGGCGCATGACGATGATGTCGCCCGAGCGGCAGAAGGTGAACCCGTTCTTCCTGGGCGGCGAGGTCATCCAGGTGTCGTTCCCCACCGACGCCATGGACCAGGCCGACAAGCTGATGAGCATGCGCGGCAACAACATCCACTTCTCGCGCTCGACCGTGTTCCACGAGCTGATTCCGGGCCACGGCCTGCAGCAGTTCATGACCGCGCGCTACAACCCGCATCGCCGCGCCTTCGCCACGCCCTTCTGGACCGAAGGCTGGTCGCTGTACTGGGAGATGTTCCTGTGGGACGACGGGTTCCCGAAGACAGCGGAGAACCGCGTCGGCATGCTGTTCTGGCGCATGCATCGCCAGGCCCGCATCATCTTCTCGCTGCGGTTCCACCTCGGCACGATGACGCCGCAGGAGTGCATCGACTTCCTGGTCACCCGCGTCGGCCACGAGCGCGCCAACGCCGAAGCCGAAGTGCGCCGTTCGTTCAACGGCACCTACCCCACGCTCTACCAGCTCGCCTACATGATCGGCGGGCTCCAGTTCCGGGCCATGCAGGCGGAACTGGTGGGCTCAAAACGGATGACCAACCGTCAGTTTCACGATGCGGTGCTGCAAGCCGGCAGCATGCCGGTGGAACTGGTACGCGCTTCGTTGACCAAGCAACTGCTGGCCGCAGACTTCAAGACAACGTGGAAGTTTGACGCGCGGGAATAGGGTCGCAGACTTGTCCGCCGAAGCGCGCAGCGCGAAGGTGGATGACGCACACAATTACCGCCGCAGATTAGGCGGGCAATGAGCGGCGTTCGCGACCAACGCTGCTATTGCTTCAGCAGGCGGGCGCCGCCGGGCAGGTGTGCGGTGGCTTCGATTTCGACCTTGTAGTCTGGGCTGGCGAGGCGCGTCACACCGACCAGCGTGCTGGCGGGTCGGTTCGTGCCGAAATACCTGGCGCGCACGGCGGCCGCGTCTGGCGCACGGAAGGCGTCGACGTCGGTGACGTAGATGTTGATCTTGGTGACGTGCGAGAAATCCAGGCCCTGTGACTTCAACGCAATCTGCAGGTTCTTCATCACCTGCTCGACCTGTTCGACCATGCCGGGACCAACGACCTTGCCCTGCGCGTCGGCGCCGACCTGGCCGGCGATGTAGAGAATGCCACCGGCCTTGACGATGTGCGAATAGGTGGCCGGCGTGCTGAGGCCAGGCGGGTTGATGCGCTCGATCTGCTGCGCCATCACCGCCTGGGCCGTGAACAGGATTGCCGTCAGCACCACACCACGCATCATCGGTTCCCCCACTGTCAGAGATGACAAACGAGACTGGAAAAGAAAGAGATTAGAAATCTGCGTCTAATCTGCGGCTGCATTTCTGCGGCTTATTGCCAGCTCACCCGCGCGCCGACGCGCACCGTCCGCGGCCAGCCCACCAGGCGAATCGGCGTGCGGCCGGCGTCGTATTCGGTGTCGGTGATGTTCTCCACCGCCACGAAGGCGTTCAGCCCGCGGACGATGGCGCGGCTGACGGTGGCGTCCCACACGGCATACGATCCCAGTGTGAACGCCTCCGTGTTGAGGTCATCGTCGAACTGCTCGCCGCTGAAGCGGACCTGCGTCGCGGCCGTGAACCACCGCGGTTCGGCCCACGTCAGGCCGAAGCCGCCCTGGAACACGGGCACCTGCGGAACGTGCTTGTCCTTCAACGCCGGCGTGGCAACCGACCCGCGGAAATGGCTCGACGTCAGCACGACCTGGCCGTTGAAGCTCAGCGAGTTCGTGAGGCGCGTGTCGAGCTCGAATTCGACGCCCGTTGCGCGAATCTTGTCGGAGTTCTGCCGCTGGCGAATGATCTGCGTCGGCGTTTGCGACAGCGTGACGTTGGCGATGGCACCATCCAGGTCGTTGTAGAACGCGGTCGCGCGAATCGAGGCGCGCGCGAACTGGGTCAGCACGCCGCCCTCGACCCCGGTCAGCGTCTCGGGTTCGAGCTGCGGGTTAGCGTTGGTCACGGCGTTGCCGACGGCAAATCGACGATGGAGTTCGTTCAAGCTCGGCGTGCGGTTGGCGTAGTAAGCCGAGGCCTGCATCTGGTAGCGGCCCCGGCGCCACGCCAGGGCGCCGCGCGGGCTGACGAAGTTCACCGTCTTGGTGGCCTGTGCGGGGTCTTGCGGATCCGAGGTCCAGTGGTCCGCGCGCGCGCCCAGCTCGAAGGTCAAGCTGTCGGTCGCAGTCACGCTGGCCCGGGCGTAGCCGGCGGCGACACTCTCGGTGCCACCCGACACGAACGGGCCGGTCGGGGTGTTGACGCCGCTGACGAGGATGTAGCGCATTTCGTCCTGCGACGACTTGGTGCGGCGATAGTCGGCGCCGACAATCATGGTGACGCGGCCGACGGGGCGCGTCCACTGGCCGTTGGCCATGCCATGCGTCGTATCGATGGTCTGCGCGAAGGTCAGCCGCTCGGTGGCGCGGCCGGCCGCCACGAACGAGAAGGTCTGGTAGTAGTCCTGGCTGCTGGCCGCGGCCTGCAGCTGGAGGACGCCGCCGCCGACCAGGCCACCGCCGTCCGCCGAGAACTGGCGCCAATCGGTGTTGTTCACCTGGACCTTGGTGCCATTGCCGCGCGCCTCGGTGTAGCCCGCGCCGCGCAGCGTCACATGCCAGTTGTCGCGGCGCCGGCCCACGGTGGCGAACCCGGTCTGGTAGTCGCTGTCGGCCTTCTGGTCGGCCACGCCGCGCGCCTCGGAGGCGACGAGGTAGGCGCCGTCGGTGCGGACGCCTTCGTAGGCGCCGGTGGCGGACCAGCCGTCGCGCTCGGCCGCTCCGAACAACGACCCGCGGAAAGTGTCGTGCGACCCGCCGTCGAACGTGGCCCGCGCGCGGGTGCGGCTCGGCTGAACGGTCAGCACCTGGACGACGCCGCCCAGGGCGCCGGCGCCGTAGAGATCGCCGGTGGCGCCGCGGACCACTTCCACGCGATCAACCGCGGCCTGCGGCACGCGGTTCCAGTAGACCCAGCTGCCAAACGGATCGTTGAGGGGCACGCCGTCGGCGAGCACCAGCGTACGGCTCGCTCCCGACCCGGAAACGCCGCGCAGTGTCACGCCCTGCGTCGTCGGGTTGGCGACCCGCGACGAGGTGCGGCGGAACAGCGTGAAGCCGGGCGTGGAGCGCAGCGCGTCATCCAGCGAGCCGGCAGCCATGTTGCTCAATTCGGCCGAAGTAATCACGGTGGAACTGGCGGCGCTCGGCAGGCGCTCGGCGCCGCGGGTGGCGGTGACCACGACCGAGTCGGCGAAGTTGAGCGGGCGCAACACCACGTAGACCAGGCCGGAACCGCTGACGGTCACGTCAACCGGCTCGAACCCCTCCGACGTCACGCGGATCTGGGCGGCCAGTGTGCCGGCTTCAAAATTCCCGAAGCCGTCGGTCCGCACGGTGATCGACCGCCCGTCCCTGGTCCGCACGACCACTTCGGCGTCTGGAATCACGGCCCCGGAAATATCCACGACGTTGCCACGCGTGGTGGCGGCCTGTGCGGCCGTGGGTGCGGGGGCCTGCGTGAACGCCGGCACTGGGGCGACGAACAAGGCCGACACCAGGCTGCCGGCGAGGACAAAGCGAGACTGTCGGATCATAGGAGGTAGACTTTACACCATTACCTCATGGCTGAAGCCGATCGCGTACTGCTCGAAGGTCCCCATTCCCGTAGCCGGGAACTCCTCCTGTTGCTGCGGGCCGGACGCGACCTGATCCGGGGATTTCGCGCGCTGCATTTCGTGGGGCCGTGCGTCACGGTGTTCGGATCGGCCCGCTTCGAGGAGCACCATCGCTACTACGCGATGGCCCGCGAGGTGGGCGCCGGCCTGGCGAAACTGGGGTTCACGGTGATGACCGGCGGCGGCCCCGGCGTGATGGAAGCCGCCAATCGCGGGGCCCGCGAGGCCGGCGGCCGCTCGGTGGGCTGCAACATCAAGCTGCCGATGGAGCAGCAACCCAACCCGTACCTCGATCGCTACGTGCAGTCGCACTACTTCTTCGTGCGCAAGGTGCTGCTGCTCAAGTACTCCTATGCCTTCGTGGTGATGCCCGGCGGGTTCGGCACTCTCGACGAGCTGTCCGAAGCCCTCACGCTCATCCAGACGCGAAAGATCCTCCAGTTCCCCATCGTCCTGATGGGCCGCGACTACTGGGCGCCATTCCTGGCGATGATCCACACCATGGTCGAGGCCGGCACGGTCTCGGCCGCCGATCTGGACCTGATGCTGGTGACCGACTCGGTGCCAGACGCCATGGCACACCTCGACCGCTTTGCGGTCGAGCACTTCGGTCTCAAGCGCCGGAAGGTGCCTCGCGCCTCGCGGTGGCTGGGCGAAAACCCCCTTGCGGGTTAGTCGCCGCGTTGTTTCCGCGCCAGGATGTGCACGTCCCGTCATGATGTGCCGCCCCGTCAAGACGGGCCTCCCCGTCTGTTAAGCTGTTTCAGATATGCGTCTGGCCAAACTGGCGGTAGCCAGCGTCAGCCCCACGGTGGGCGCGGTACGCTCCAACGTTGACCGCCTGATCGTGGCGGCGCGCGCCATGGGCGAGGCCGATGTCACCATTGGCGCCTTTCCGGAACAAGCCATCGGCGGCTACCCGCCGGAAGACCTGGTGCAGTGGCGCGGCTTTCTCGACGGCCAGCGGCGGGAGCTCGAGCGCTTCGCCGCCGAGACCGCCGGCTCGAACACGGTCTACGTGCTCGGCCTCGCCGTCTCGGTCGGCGGCCAACTCTTCAACTCCGCCGCCGTCGTCCATCGCGGCACCATCGTCGGATTGGTTCCCAAGGAAAAGCTCCCGACCTACAACGTGTTCTACGAGGGCCGCACGTTCTCGCGCGGCGGCCCCGGCCTGGCGCTCGACGCCGGCGGCGTGCCGCTCGGTGACTACCTGTTCTCGTTCGACTTCGGCGAGGTGGCCGTGGAGGTCTGCGAAGACGCGTGGTCGCCGGATGGCCCCATGCGCCGGCGCTGCTATTCCGGCGCGGAGATCGTGGTCAACGTGTCGAGCTCGCCGTATCGGATGGGCATCGACTCCACCCGCCGCGAGATGCTCGCCACCCGCGCGGCCGACAACCAGGCCGTGCTGCTCTACGCCAACGCCGTCGGCGGGCAGGACGGCCTGATCTACGACGGCGGCGGCTTCATCTTCCAGAACGGGCGGCTGGTGTTCGAGGCGCCGCGCTTCGAGGAAGGCTGGTGGTCGGCGGTCGTCGACCTCGACCGCACGCGACGCCTGCGCATGGAGAACACGACGTGGCGCAGCGACTGCGAGGCGTTCCGCCTGCAGCGCGAGACCGTGCCCACCATCCGCGTGACCGCGCCCACCGCCGATCGCTCCGCGCTCGCCTATCCGTCGCCGGAGGGCGGCAGCTTCTTCCTGCCGGCCAGCCGCGGTCCGGCGGCCGACCCGCGCGACCACGCGCTGGACGACCTGTTCGAGGCGCTGGCCCACGGCGTGAAGAGCTACTACGAGAAGACCGGCGCCTTCAGCTCGCTCGGCATCGCGTTGTCGGGTGGGCGCGATTCCATGCTCACGCTGCTGGTCGCGTGGCGGGCGGCGCAGTTGATCACGGGCGGCGCGAAGATCTCGGCGTTCTACATGCCGAGCCGGCATTCGCAGCCGGGCACCAAGCTGGCGGCGCAGCAGCTGGCCGACGAGCTCGGCGTGACCCTCCAGACCATCGCGATCGACGAAGCGACGGATCGCGAAGTGGCCGCCACCACCGAGATGCTGGGCGGCCAGGCGCCGACCGAGCTGACGCGCCAGAACATCCAGGCGCGCGTGCGCGGGCAGCGCATGTGGAACTGGGCCAACTCGTCGGGCGCGCTGTTCCTGCAGACCGGCGACATGAGCGAGAAGGCCGTGGGCTACACCACCATTGGCGGCGACCTCGAAGGCGCGCTGTCGGTGATTGCCAACGTACCCAAGACGGTGGTGATCGCGCTGCTCGAACGGCTGGAGCGGCGCTACGCCTTCAAGGGCGTGGCGGCCACGCTCGACACCGATCCCGGTCCCGAACTGGCGGATGCGCAGGTCGCCGAGCACGAGTTGATGCCCTTCCCCGTGCTCGATGCCTGCCTGCACCTGTATGCCGGCGAGAAGATGTCGCCGGCGGAAGTGGGCACCGCGCTCAAGGCGCTGTTCCCGCAGATGGATCCCGCCGCACTCGACCAGAGCGCGACGCGGTTTACCGTCCTCTTCTCACAGTCGATCTACAAGTGGGTGCAATCGCCGCTGTCGCTGCACGTCGGCTCGCTGGACCTCGATCGCGAACGCGCGCTGCAAATGCCGGTGGTACAAAAGAACGAATGGACGTAGAAACAGGTGTCGATCATCCCAGTAGACACCCTCGACGACCCCCGTGTCGCCGACTATCAACACACGGCCAACCCGAAGCATCTCGCCGAGCGCTCGCTCTTCGTCGCCGAAGGCCGGTTGGTGGTGCGCAAACTGCTGGACTTGCGGCACTGGACGCTCCACTCCATCCTCCTGACTCCAGCCGCGGCCGACAACCTGAGCGACGTGCTGCCCCTGACCGACGCGCCAGTCTACGTCGTCGATCAGGACCTGATGAATGCCATCGCCGGGTTCAACATCCATCGCGGCTGCCTCGCCCTGGCGCGCCGTCCCGTTGCCGCGACACTGGATCGCATTGCCAGCGGACCGCTCTCGCGCGTCCTCCTCATGGAGGGCGTGAGCAACCCCGACAACGTCGGCGGCCTGTTTCGCACCGCGGCCGCCTTCGGTGTGAACCTGGTGGTGCTCGGGCCGGCCTGCGGTGATCCGCTTTACCGCAAGGCCATCCGCACTTCGATGGCCGCCACGCTGGTCGTGCCGTTCGTGACCGCACCGCAGTGGCCGGGGGCGATTGCCGACCTCAGGACCGATGGCTTCACCGTGGCTGCCCTCACTCCTCATCACGAAGCGGTGCCGCTGAGGGATGTCTCGCGGCACGCCAAGCTCGCCCTGCTGGTGGGCGCCGAGGGCGACGGCCTGAGCGAGGCGGCGATGGCCGCCGCGACCTTTCGCGTGCGCATTCCCATGACCTCGGCCATCGACTCGCTGAACGTGACCACCGCGGCGTCGATTGCGATGTACCATTGCTGGCAGGAATAACGTGGAATTCGTCGAAGAGGTGCTGCGCTTTCTGACCGCGCGCATGCAGATCGAAGCGGAGTGGGCCGTCCAGGAGCAAACCTCCTTCACCTGGTGGGCCTCGACGCTGGCGCAACGCGTGTGGGTGGCGCCGGCTCGAGAATTCCAGGGCGTGCCACTCATTACGCTTCACGTGGAAACCGACCTGCTGGCCGACGTGCCGATGGAGGTGACCACCTGGGCGCGGCTGGCCGGCGTGAACCGGTTCGCGTCGCTGAGCGCCTACGTGGCCGACCCGGCCGCGGGCACCATCAAGCTGCATTCGTCCGTGTCGCTGACCGGCGACAACTGGATGCTCGCCCGCAACATCGCGCTGCACGCGATGGCATTGCAGATGGCGGATGCCTATGCCGAGGCCACTGAGCTGGCCGAAGCCTTTGGTGGTCGCGTGGATGGCACGCCGCACCCGCGGCAGGGCCTGCGAACGACGCCGGATGAGATGGTGGGGATTCTCGACATCTACCAACAGCGCGGCGAGGCGGAATCTCCGTTCACACCGGAGGAGCTCGCCCAACTGGTGCACGTCGAGCCGCGGCCGTGGCTCCTCGCGGCCAACGACGTCTATCGCGTGGACGCCGACCTGGAGTTTGCGACCAACCTGCCCGCCCGGCTGGAACTCGACGCTGAAGAGCGGCACCCGGCACTCGGCAGCGGCCTGCAGATGCGCCTGATCCTCCCGGTGGATCCGGATGCGATGGTGGCCCAGCGCCTCAACGCCAACGAGTGCCTCGAGCCGGACGCGCACCAGCTCGGCGCGTGGTGCGTGGATGATGAGCGCGGGCTGATGTTCACCGGCTTCGTGCCCGCGGCGGCGCACATCCCGGGCCTGTCACGCGCGCTGGTGTATCACCTGTCGGCGAAAAACGAGTGGGCGCGCGCGTTACTGTTCCCGGCTGGGTAGGATTCGCGCCTCGCGAACCCCCATCGCCACGAGCAGGCCGTTGAGAATGGCTTGTGGGCGCGGCGGACACCCCGGGATGTAGACGTCCACCGGCAGCACCCGGTCGACGCCCCCGATCGCGGCATAGGTACCCTCGCCAAAGATCCCACCGCTGCACCCGCATGTGCCGACTGCGACGACGACCCGCGGTTCGGGCGCCGCATCGTAGGTTCGGCGCAGGGCAATCTCCATGTTGCGCGTCACCGGCCCGGTCACCAGCAGCACGTCGGCGTGCCGCGGGCTCGCGACCAGGTGGATCCCGAAGCGCTCCAGGTCGTACAGAGGATTGGCGGTCGCGGCAATCTCCAACTCGCAGCCGTTGCAGCTCCCGGCGTCCACCTGGCGCACATGGAGCGACCGCCCGAGCCGGCCGCGAATGCGGTCGCGTAAGCGAAACGCGGATTCGGCCAGGCCGGGCCCGTGGTGGACCGCATCTTGAGAAAAGGTGGCTCGGCCGGTCTCCGGGTCGACAGTGAACGACGCGGTCTGCGCGAGCTGTTCGCGCGTATACGCGGCGACTTCGACGCCGTCCGAGACGCCGATCGCCTTCTCGGGGCACGCGGTGACGCACGCACGGCACTGGATGCACGCGGCGTACGACAACGAGAGCGTCTTGCAGCCCTCGGTCGGCGTCGCGGCCTGGATTGCGCCGCTCGGACACGACTGCGCGCACTCGCCACAGGCGGTGCAGCGGCTGAAGTCGACCACCGGAAACCCGAAGGAGGCACGCCCGCCAAACGGGTCGGCTTCGGTGAGTACTCCGGTCCCCAGGCTCTTGGCGATGATTCCCAACATGCGGTCGCGTCCTCACTTGTAGCCGGGCCCCCGCGCGCGACAGCCGCGCGTCGATAGCCTAGCGGTCGTTGCCGGAATACGAGAGGTTGAAGCTCTTGTTGATCACCGGGAAGTCCGGGATGATGTTGCCCGGCACCGCCTGGATGACCCCTGGCCAGTTCAGGAAGCTGGGGTCGGTCACCTTCACGCGCGCAATTTCGCCGCGCGTGTCGGTCGCCACCCAATGCGTGCACGGCCCGCGCCACGCTTCCGCCCACCCGAGGGCCGACGCCAACGCGGGCAACCGCTCGGGCATGCTCGCGGCGATGGCGCTGTCGGGCATCGCGTCGAGGACCTGGTGCAGGATCAGGAGTGACTGCTCCACCTCTCGCGCGCGCACCATCAGCCGCGCCCTGACGTCCCCGCCGTCTTCCACGGGTACCTCGAAGCGCACCCCCGCATAGCCGTCGTGCGGATGGTCGCGCCGGAGGTCGGCATCCACTCCAGAGGCCCGGGCGGCCAAGCCGACAACTCCGAGGTCTCGCGCGGCCTGGTGCGTGAGAATGCCGGTACCGTCGACGCGGTCGGTGAATGTGCCGGCGTCAATCAGCAGCGCAATCAACGCGTCGAACTCCGTTGCGAACACTCGCAGATGGGCGCTGAGGACCTGGCGGCCCTGGGACGTCAGGTCATGCCGGACCCCGCCGAGGGCGATCGTTCCCCGCAGCAGCCGCGTGCCGAACAGCCGATCCTGGATGCGCAGGAGGCCTTCGCGCAGCGCCTGGGCACGGCTGGCCGGCACGGTAAAAGCGACGTCGGTCGCCACGGCGCCGATATCGGCCGTGTGGTTGTAGATGCGCTCGAGCTCCAGCAGCACCGTGCGCAGGGCTTGCGCCCGAGGCGGCACGGTCACGGTCGCGAGACGCTCCACCGCGTGCGCGAACGCCAGCGCGTGACCAACCACCGTATCGCCGGAGATCGATTCCGCCAGGAACACCCCATGCCGCCACGGCAGGTGCTCGAAACGTTTCTCGGTGCCCTTGTGAACGTAGAACAGCCGCATCTGCAGGTACAGGACGGGTTCGCCGGCCACGCCGAACCGGAAATGGCCGGGCTCGATGATCCCCGCATGCACCGGCCCCACGGGAACCTGGAACACGCCCTCGCCGGTCACCGGCCGGAAGGGATGATAGTCACCCGGCACTCGTGCCACCGCGCCCTGAGCCGGGAAATCCTTGCGCAGCGCCCACGCGCGTTCTGGCCAGTCGTCATGGAGGACGACGCGCGCGGGATTGGGATGCCCGGTCGGCACGAGCCCGAACAGGTCCATGACCTCGCGCTCGAACCAGTTGGCCGCCGGATGCTTCGCCGAGATCGAAGGGAACGACGGCTCGGCGGGATCGATCGGCGCGATGACGCGCAGAAACCTCTTCAGCTGCGGCAACGACCAGACGTGGTGCAGGAAGAAGCGGCCCGCCACCTCGCGCTCGTCGCTCGCGAACAGTGACATCAGCCGGGCATCCAGGCCGCTGATGGCACGGTCGGCGAGTCCAGGCAGCGCCGTTGCGCTCGCATCGATCACCAGCTCGCCGGGGCGCAATTCGCGGACGGCGTTGGCGGCCACTTCCAGCGCGTTCGACACGATCGCATTCATACGCCCCCCCAGACCACGCCGGTGGCGGCACGGATCAGCGCGATCAGCGGGGCCGGCAGGTAGAACGCCGACACCACGGCCAGTACCGCAACGGTCGCCGTTGTCGCCATGCCCATGTCGAAGCGCTCCGGATCCGCCACCACCTCGGCCGCCCCACGCGGCGGCCCAATTACGATGCGCCCGACTTGATACGCGAAACCGCAGAACAGGACGATCAACGCACCCAGGAACACTGCTGTCGCCATCACGTGCGATCCGGAGAAGCCGGCCTGCAGGATCGTCATCTCACTGAAGAAGAGACCAAACGGCGGCGAGCCCGTGATCATTACCGCCGCCAGCACGAAGAACGCGCTGGCGACCGGCACGCGACTGAACGTCCCGTTCCCGATCCGGTCGAAGTCCGAAGAGCTGTGCAACTGTGCGAGCGTGCCCGCGGAAAACAGCGCGACGGGCTTGGCCAGCGAGTGATACGTCATGTGCAGGAGCGCCCCGAAGACTCCCGCCTCGACGCCGAGGCCCACGCCGATCGCCATAATCCCCACATGCTCGATGCTCGAGTAGGCGAGCAGGCGCTTCAGGTTCCACTGAATCAGGATGAACGGCGTGGCGATGAGCACGGACAGCAGACCGAGTGCCAGCAGGAGATCGCCCGAGAAGTCTGGCCCAATGGCCGCCTTGGAAATCAGGTGAATACGCAGCATGCAGTACAAGGCGCCGTTCAACATGCCAATGGCCATGAGCGCGACGGCGGGCGACGGCGCCTCACGATACGCGTCCGGCTTCCAGGTGTGCATCGGCGCCAGCCCGGCCTTCGTGCCGTAGCCGATCAGCGCGAACACGACGCCGAGCCGCAGCGTGAAAGGATGCAGTTCCGGGGCGACCTGCATGAAGCGCGTCCAGTGAAGCGCCGGCATGCCCTCACCGAGGGAGCCCTGACCGGAGGCGAACAGCAGCACCGTGCCGAGCAGCGCAAAGGCCAGACCGAGGCTGCCGAGCATTAGGAATTTCCAGGCCGCCTCGAGCGACGTGTCCCGGTCGTGAAAGCTAATGAGGAACACCGACGCGAGCGTGGTCAACTCCACGGCGATCCACATGACACCGAGATTGTTCGACACCGAGACGAGCAGCATCGCGAACACATACGCCGGGATCAGGCCGTAGAACTCGCGGCGCATCCGGGGCGTCACCAGTCCCCGTGACTCGTTGCGTCGCAGGTAGCCGACGCCGTAGGCGCTCGCGACCAGGCCGACAAACCCGCACAGGACGAGCACGAGGGCCGACAGGCCGTCCACGCGAACCGCGTCCGAGAACGCCGCCGGGATGCCGCCCGCCAGAAACTGCGCGGCGGTGCCGAGGCACAGACCAAACGTCAGCGCCAGGCCGCCGACCATGGTGGCTTCCTTCAGCGGACGCGGCCCACCGAGCCCTCCGGCGACGGCGGTGAGCAGCGGAACGACAAGTGTCCAGACGAGAAGGTTCACAACTACCCTTTCAGCTTCGACAGACGGCTCACGTCCATCGACTCGAACCGGCCGACGATGCGCTGGACCAGGACGCCGAGGACCAGCACCGCAAGAATCACGTCGAACGAAATTCCCAACTCGACGATGAGAGGCATGCCGGAGGTGACGCCCACAGCCACCAGGAAGACCGCGTTCTCCACCGTCATCAGCGCCAGAATCTGGGTGATCGCCTTCTTGCGCGTCACCATCAGGAACAGGCCGATCAACAGCAGCGACATGGCGACGCCGATCAGGTGGTGGCTCACCCCGCGCGCGCCCGCTTCAAAGCCCGTGCTCACCCGGTAGCCGACCACGGTGAGGCCCAGGCAGACCAGCAACGAGGCCGGGACGTTGAGAAAGGGCTCGATCTCGCGGTGAATGCCGATGCGATCCACCATCCTCATCAGAAACCACGGGATCAGCAGGGCCTTCAGCGCCACGGTCAGGACCGCCGTGACGAACAGCTCGGGCCGGCCTTCGGAGATCGCCATGGTCGCGGCGACAATGCCCAGCAGCAGCGACTGGGCGCCATAGAGCCTGATCGCGGTGAACAAGGCCTTCTGGCCCACCATCAGGTAGGCGCTCACCAGCATGCCGGCGGCGCACAGAATCAACACATTCGCGCTCATACGCAAGGCCTCACAGGAATCGGATCGCCAGCGCCAGAAACGCCAGGCCCAGGGAAATGGAGACCAGCTCCGGAACACGGAACAGGCGGAGCTTCGCGTTGGTGCTTTCGGCGATGGTCACGGCCACCGCCAGCAACAGCACCTTTCCGCCCCACGCCAGGAACGCCACTGCCACCGCCCCCGGCGCGAGGTTCGTCGCAATTCCCACCGGCATGAACAGGTCCACCAGGAGTGTGAGGTACAGCAACTCCTTGACCGCCGACGCCCACTCGACCAGCGCGAGGTCGGGTCCGGCGTACTCAAGGACCATCGCCTCGTGGATCATCGTCAACTCGAGGTGGGTGGCGGGGTTGTCCACGGGAATGCGGCCGGTCTCGGCGATCACGATGATGAAGAGGCCGGCGAAGGCCAGCAGGTCGCTCGGATGCCACGATGGCCCGTGCTCCACCAGGCTGCGGACGAGCACGCCGAGGTTCATGGAACCGGCAGCCAGCGCCGAGGCGAACAACCCCAGCATGAGGGCGGGCTCGGCGAGTGCGGCGATGGTCATGTCGCGGCTCGAGCCCATGCCGCCGAAGGGGCTGCCCGTGTCGAGCGCGGCTGTCGCCAGCGCAAAGCGCCCGAGTGCAAGCGTGCCGACCAGCAGCAGGATGCCGCCGGCGGCCTCGAGCGGCGCCGCGGCGACGAGCACGGGCACCAGCGTGGTGGCGGCCAGGGCCGCCGCGAAGTAGACGCGGGGCCCTGCCACGAAGACCCACGACGCGGTCTCGGATCGGACCGTCTCCTTGCGCAGCAGTTTGGCCAGGTCGTAGTAGCCCTGCATTAGCGGCGGCCCCTGGCGGTTCTGGAGCCGCGCCTTCATCTTCTTGATCGCGGTCTTGAGCAGTGGTGCCACGGCAAGCAGACCTGCGATCTGCAGGACCGCCCCGGCTATCGCCGCCACCGCATCGGGATTCGATGCCATCACGCCGTTCCTCCAAGCCACATCAGCAGGATGACCGCCAGCACCAGCACGTACGCCAGGTAGGCGTGGAGGCTGCCGGCTTGCAGCACTTTCATGCCGGTCGCCGCCCGGACGACCGCGCGCACCAGCGGGCCATAGACATACCGTTCGAAGGTCGGCTCAATTTCGGAGCGGTAGTGCACCTCGCGCGGAAAGTACGGTGACACCTCCCCCAGCGCGTCGACCGTGCGCGTGGGCCGATAAACCGCCCGGAAGATCATCGTCATCGGCTTCGAGAACGCCGTCGCCGAATATTCGCTCTGCGCCGTCAGCTCGCCGCCACAGCCCCACGTCGGCACCCGCCGGGCCGCCAGACCGCGACGCGCCGTCAGCAGACCAGCCACGGCCAGGCCACCAAGCAGCGCCACGCCAAAGACCGCGGGGGCCACGTGGTCGAACGACGTGAGGCCCGACGCCATGCCGAGGCTTCCGTCGGCCATCCGCGCCGCGGGCTGCAACCCTGGGAGCGACGCCATCACGCCCTGCAGCGCCCCGAGCACGACACCCGGCAGAAGACCCAACCCAAGGCAGAGCACCGCGAGAAACGCCTGCGGCGCGAGCATCACGGCGGGCGACTCCTCCGCGTTCGCCGCGGCGGCGCTCCGCGGCAGGGCCAGAAAACTGATACCGAACGCGCGGACGAAACACGCCGCCGCCAGCGCGGTGGTCAGGGCCAGCATTGCCCCGGCCACCGGGAAGTTCAATCGCATCAGGCCAGGCGTTGAGCTGAATCCGAGCAAGAGCGCCTGGAACGTCAGCCACTCGCTCGGGAACCCGTTCAGGAAGGGCAGGCCTGAAATCGCCAGCGCTCCGACCAGGAAGAACAGCCCGGTCCACGGCATTCGCCGCAGCAGGCCGCCAAACTGCTCGAGCTGGCGCGTCCCGGTTGCCATCACGATGCTCCCTGCGCCCAGGAACAGCAACCCCTTGAACACGGCGTGATTCAACACGTGCGTGAGGCTGGCGGCCACTGCCACGCTGGCCAGCGCAGGCTGGCCTTGCGCCATCGCCATCATCGCCGCCCCCAGGCCCAGGACGATGATCCCCGAGTTCTCGATCGTGCTGTAGGCAAGCAGGCGCTTGAGGTCGTTCTGGGTGAGCGCGTAGAGCACCCCCAGGATCGCCGACACCATCCCGACGACCATGGAGGCGAACGCCCAGCTGACGTCCGGTACGCCAAGGCCGAACGCGCACACCCGGTAGAGGCCGTAGATCCCGGCAGTGATGAGCACGGCCGACATCAGGGCTGAGATGCTGCTCGGTGCCGCCGGATGGGCCTCTGGCAGCCAGATGTGAAACGGGATGACGCCGGCCTTCACGCCAAACCCGAGGAAGAACAGCACGAACAGGCCGTCACGCAGGGGCCCCGACACGACGTGCCCCGACAGCAGGACCGGAAACGACATCGAGCCGGACGCCGCCGCGAGCAGCAGGAACCCGGCGACGAGGCAGCCGGTGCCGACGTGCGACATGACCAGGTAGAGGTAGGCGGCACTGCGGCTGGCGCGCGCCTCGTGTTCGGTCGCCACCAGCGCCGCCGTCGCCAGGGTCATCAACTCCCACGCGCACAGGAACACGATCACGCCGTCGGCGACGAACACGACCTCAACGGCGCCGAGCATCAGGTTGAACGCGGCGCCGACAACGGCGATGCGATCGGCGGCGACGGCGTGGGCAAAATAGCCGGCGCTGTAGAGCGCGACCGGCGCCGCGATCAATCCCAAGACCATCAGGAACCAGGCCGACAACGGCGTCACCGCGTAGCTGAACACGATGCCGGATGCCCCGTGATGCACCAGGATGCCCTCGACGGGACGGCCCGACCCGATCACGTACAGGGCCACGCCCATCGTCAGCATCGACGCCAGCAGCGACCCCAGCAGCGCCGTCCATCGCGCGACCCTGGGACGGCGCGCCAACCCGATCGTCACCGCCATCGTCACCAGGCGAATCACGAGTGCCGCCGGCACGCCAACCGCCACCACACCGAACACGCTCAACTTTGCCACCACACCGTGAGAACCAGTCCAACCACCAGGGCAATCACGTACGCGAGGTAGGCGTGAAGGCTTCCGGCCTGCAGCACCTTCATGCCGTCAGCCACCCGTAGCACCGCTCGCACGAGGGGGCCATAGACGAAACGCTCGAAGGTCGGCTCGATCTCGGAGCGGTAGCGAACCTCCTGAGGGAAGTACGGCGAGACCTCGGCCAACGCGTCGACCGCGCGAGTGGGACGATAGACGCCCCGGAAGATCATCATTAGCGGTTTCGAGAAGGCCGTCGCCGTGTACTCGGTGCGCGCCGTCAGCACGCCTCCACATCCCCACGTCGGCACTCGCCGTGCCACCAGGCCTCGCCGCGACGTCAGGAGGGCCGCCAGCGCAAGCCCGGAGAAGAGCGCCACACCGAGCAGGATCGGCATGACGTGGTCGAACGATTCGAGCCCCGACGACATCCCCAGCGCGCCGGGCGCCAGGCCGGGTGACGGACGCAGGCCCGGCAGTGACGACATCACGCCTTCGATCGTCGCGAGCACCGCGCCCGGGAACACGCCTAGGCCGACACACCAGGCCGCGAGCCAGGCCTGTGGGACGAGCATCACCGCCGGGGCTTCGTGCGCGGTGGCGGCCTCATTGCTCCGCGGCAGCGCCAGGAAACTGATGCCGAAGGCCTTCACGAAACACGCCGCCGCCAGCGCGGTCGTCAGGGCGAGGAGGGCCCCGCTCACCGGGAACAGCAGGTGGATCAGCGGTTCGGACGACCCGCGGAAACCGAAGAGAAGAGCCTGGAAGGCCAGCCATTCACTGGCAAAGCCATTCAGGGGTGGCAGACCGGAAATCGCCATGGCCGCAACCAGGAAGAAGAACCCCGTCCACGGCATCCGGCGCAGCAAGCCCCCGAAGTGTTCGATCTGGCGTGTGCCGGTGGTCATCACCACGGCGCCGGCCCCAAGAAACAGCAACCCCTTGAAGATCGCGTGATTGAGGACGTGGTAGAGGCTGGCCGCGATCCCCAGTGCGGCCAGATCGGCGCGGCCGTAGGACAGGCCGATCATCCCGGCGCCAAGCCCCAACAGGATGATGCCGATGTTCTCGATGCTGTGGTACGCGAGCAAGCGCTTGAGATCGTGCTGCATGAGGGCGTACAACACGCCCATCACCGCCGACAGCCCGCCGACGACCACCACGATCACGCCCCACGACAGCCGCGGCACGCCCAAACCGAACGCGCAGACCCGCACCATGCCGTAGATCCCCGTCTTGATGAGCACGGCGGACATCAGAGCGGAGATGCTGGACGGCGCCGCCGGGTGGGCTTCGGGGAGCCAGATGTGGAGGGGCACGATGCCCGCCTTCAGGCCGAAGCCGATGAAGAAGAGGGCGAAGAGCCAGTGCCGCATCGGTGCCGGCGTGGCCTCGCCTGACAGGATCGCGGAGAACGAGAGCGACCCCGAGGCGGCGGCCAGCGTCATGAACCCGGCGATCAGGCAGCCGGTGGCGACATGCGACATCACCAGGTAAAGGTACGCGGCGCGCCGGCTCGCACGCTCCTCGTGATCGGTGGCGACGAGCGCCGCCGTCACCAGGGTCATGAGTTCCCAGGCGCCCAGGAAGGTCAGCACGTCGGCGGCCGTGAACACGACCTCCACGGCACCGACGAGCAGATTGAACGCCACCCCGAGAAAGACCGAACGCCGGCTGAGATGCGGATGCCCGACATATCCGATGCTGAAGATCGCGATCGGCGCGGCGACGATTGACAGAACCGCCAGGAACCAGGCGGCCAGCCCGTCCACCGAATATGCCGACGAGAACCCGGACGCCTGCTGGACAAACAGCACCCCATCCACCGGCACGCCGGTGCGCAGCACATCCGCCGCCATCAGGCCGGTGACGAGCGAGGCCAGAGCGGATCCAAGGAACGCGACCCGACGCGCCGCGGCGCGCCGCCGCCACACCAGCAGAGTCACCGCGACGACCGCAAACCGGAGTGCAAGCACTGCGGGCGGGCCGATCGTCGGCTCGAATGGCGTCATGGTTTCGCCTGCCCGGCGTCGTCCACTAGCGGCGCCCCTCGCGGCTCATCGAGCGACAGTCGAGACAATCCTGGCGATCACGGCAAGCACGGCCAGCAGGATCAACACAGTGGCAATCCTCTTTCGTTGAGTCGGATCGATCGGGAGGGGCTGGGGCGCCGACTTGTGACGATCTGTCATGACCATTCACCTCGTCAAACTGCCGCGTCGGAAGGCACATCGTAGCTCCTTTTCGGCCCGCGGGCTCACGGCCAGCTCGACGGCAAGGTAATCAGGCGCCTTGATGTCCTCGAGGTTGATCCCGCCAGACGTCGGCGGATAACGGAGCGTTTTCATCGGTGTGCTAGTCCGTGTCAGTGCGTCTGGTTCTGGTTCGCGCGGCCAGGCCGGTCGAGCGTTTTCCGCATCCACGCCACCGCCGGGTCGACGACGACGGCGGTGTAGCCGTGCCGCTCGAACGGCACCAGGGCTTCATCGCCATCAAGCAGCAACATCAAACAGCCGATGCCATCGGCGCGGGCCACGCGTTCGACCGACGCCAGCAGCAACTCGGCGGCGCGGGCGGTGCCGGCGCCGGGCAGGGTCCGATCGACGAGGAATTCGTGCACCACGCGCACGTCGCTGTCGACCGCCCGATAGGCTGCCAGACCAATGGGAGTGGCACCCGCCGTCAACACGACCCACGCCGATTGCCGCAGGTGTCTCACGCGCGCGCGGGTCAGGGCGTGACCGGCGGGACAGCTTCGTACGGGGTCGGCGGCGCAGGAGCAACCGTCGATTACGGCGGCGTCGATCCGTCGCGTGTCTGGAACCGATAGGTGAAGTTCATTCATCGCGCTCTCCCTCCCAATTGCCGGCCCGGGGCGATCCTCCCGCCCTCTGTTGTATTAATATAATACGATATTTGAATATATCAACAGCGACGGGCCCTGGCGCGGGCCTTCGCTGGTCAGCCCCGGCGGGCCTCCCGCCGCATTTCGCGGAGCTTTCCTCCGGTATCGACCAGATGATTGTTGAAGATGCGACGGGCCACGTCGAGCAGGTCGTTGATGGTTGGGTCTCGCAGCGCGTAGCGCACCGACACGCCCTGCTTCTGCGATGTGACGAGGCCCTGATTCCGCAGCACCGTCAACTGCTGGGACACGACCGGCTGACCCAATCCCAGGCTCTCCTGGAGTTCCTGGACCGACCGATCGCCGCGGGCCAGGATCTCGAGAATCTTGATGCGGACCGGATGGGCGAGCGCCCGGAAGAACTGGGCCTTAAACGTCTGGAGCTGGCTGGTTGCCATAGGGAGTCGATTGCCCGAGTGCGTCAACGTGTGACGACTAGGGACGCCCCGACACGACTCGAGGACGCTCTCTAGTATATATATCTTATTATACAGATATATAAGATCACATCAAGCGGACGACTCTGGCCCAGTGGCGCGGTCACCCAATAACCGGCAATCAGTCGATCGCCCATGCCGCCATCCCCTACACTTCCCAGTCGAGCGACCGCCCCACCGCCTTCTTCCATCCCGCGTACAACTTCTCGCTCTTGGCCTTGTCCATCGACGGACGGAACTCGCGATCGAGCGCCCAGTTCGCGGCCACGTCGTCCAGGCCCTTCCAGTAGCCCACGGCCAGGCCCGCGAGATACGCGGCGCCGAGCGCCGTGGTCTCGGCCACCACCGGACGCCGTACGGTCACATTGAGCAGATCAGCCTGGAACTGCAGCAGCGTGGCGTTCGCGGCGGCGCCGCCGTCGACCTTCAGCGTGGTGAGCGGCAGGCCCGACTCCAACTGCATCACTTCCAACACATCGCGCGTTTGATACGCCATCGCATCAACAGCCGCGCGGGCGATGTGCGCCATCTGTGTGTTGCGCGTCAGGCCCACGATCACGCCGCGGGCGCGTGGATCCCAATACGGCGCGCCAAGGCCGACAAACGCCGGCACCAGATAGACACCATCCGTGTCGGGCACTTCAGCCATCAGACGCTCGACGTCGGCCGAGGAGTCAATCGCCTTGAGGCCGTCGCGCAGCCACTGCACCGCGGCGCCGGCCACGAACACCGAGCCTTCGAGCGCGTAGGTGGTGACGCCGCCGATCTTCCACGCCACGGTGGTGAGCAGGCCCTTCTCCGACGGCACCGGCTTGGTGCCGGTGTTGAGGAGCATGAAGCACCCGGTGCCGTAGGTGTTCTTGGCGGAACCCGCCTCGAAGCAGGCCTGACCGAAGAGCGCCGCCTGCTGATCGCCGGCGTCGCCGGCCACGGGAATCGCGGCGCCGAACAACGACGGATCCGTGTGGCCGTACACCTCGCTGGACGACTTCACCTCCGGCAACATCGCGCGCGGCACGTCCAGCAGCTTCAGCAACTCGTCGTCCCACTGCAGCGTGTGGATGTTGAACAGCAACGTGCGGCTGGCGTTGCTCACGTCGGTGACGTGGACCTGGCCGCCGGTCAGGCGCCAGATCAGGAAGGTATCGATGGTGCCGAACAACACCTCGCCTCTGGCGGCGCGGGCCCGCAGGCCATCATGCGAATCGAGCAGGTGCTTGATCTTGGTACCCGAGAAATAGGCATCGACGACCAGGCCCGTCTTCTTGCGGAACGTGGGCTCGTGACCATCGGCCTTGAGGCGATCGCAGATCGGCGCGGTCACGCGGCTCTGCCAGACGATGGCATTGGCGATCGGCTTGCCGGTGGCCTTGTCCCACAGCACCGTCGTCTCGCGCTGATTGGTGACGCCGATCGCGGCCAGGTCCGCGGCGGTGATGCCGGCGCGGCTGATGGCGTCGCGCGCGGTCTGCAACTGCGTGGACCAGATCGCCTCGGGGTCGTGCTCGACGTGCCCGGGACCCGGGAAGATCTGCGGGAACTCCTGCTGGGCCGTCGCCACGGCCTTGCCGGATCGATCGAACACAATCGCGCGGCTGGACGTGGTGCCCTGGTCAAGGGCGAGAACAAAGGAACCTGCCCTGAGCGAAGTCGAAGGGCTCATCGACCCGCCTCCGGCGCGACGTGGTGCTTGTTGATAAAGACGTCGTAGAGCCAGGCGCCGAGGATCGCCCCCACGCACGGGGCCACCACCGGAACCCACCACCAGCCGCCGCCCGCCGTGAAGACGCCCGGCCCCCAACCCGCCAGGGCGGTGAACAGGCGCGGACCAAGGTCGCGCGCCGGGTTGATCGCGTACCCGGCATTGAAGCCGAACGCCACGCCGATGGCGACCACCAGCAAGCCGACCAGCGGCGCCGTCAGCCAGGCCGGCGGCGCGACGTTGCGCTGGTCCGTCACCGCCAGCACGCCCGCCATCAACAGCATGGTCCCGACCACTTGATCCACGAACCCTCCGGCGAGCGACAAATACGGCTGCGGATAGGTCGCGAAGATGCCGGCCGTGGCCGTGGCGCCTTCAATCATGCGCGCGCCGCCGTCGAACGCCGTGAACGCCTCGCGATAGGTGAGGAAGACGAGGGCGGAGGCGGCAAAGGCGCCAGCCGTCTGCGCCAGCGCGTATGGGATGACCTTGATCCAGGGGAAGGTGCGGTGAACGGCGAGGGCGACCGTGACGGCGGGGTTCAGGTGGGCGCCCGACACGCCCGCCGACGTGTAGATGCCGAGCATCACGCCGAGGCCCCAGCCGATGTTGATGGCAAGGTAGGACCCGTTCGCGTCTTTGCTGAGCACCGTTTGCGCCACGACGCCGGCGCCGAACGCAATCAGGATGAAGGTGCCGAAGAATTCCGCCGCGGCTTCCCGCGCTGTGCCTTTGAGCATGCGCGGGATTCTATTAGTTTTTGGCCCTCAACACGATGATGTGTTGCCAGGGCAGCACGTCGATGACCTTGTCGAGCATGAAGCCCTCGGCCTCCAACTCCATCTTCACTTCGGCCACGCTCATCTTGTGGACCTGGAGGATGGGGACCTGGGGGTCTTCCTTGCGGAACTCGAACAGTACCAGCCGCCCGCCCGGCTTGAACACCCCGCGGAGGCGCTGGAGGAACAGCTGCGGCGACTGCAACTCGTGGTACACGTCCACCATGATCGCCAGGTCGATCGATCCGGGCGGCAGCTTGGGATCATCCATGCCGCCCAGCACCGGCGTGACGTTGGCCAGGCCCTCGGCCTGGATGCGGCGGGTGAGCAGTTCCAGCATGCCGGGCTGAATGTCCGTGGCATACACGCGGCCGGTCGCGCCCACCAGCTTGGACATCCTCGACGTGTAGTAGCCGGACCCGGCGCCGATGTCAGCCACCACCATCCCCGGTTTGAGGTCGAGCGCCGCCAGCGCCTTGGAGGGCGCCTCTTCGGATTCCCGCTCCGGGCGCTCGAGCCACGGGGCGCCGCCGACGCCCATCACCGGCGCCAGCACGCGGCCACTGACCGGGTGCCGGCGCTGCGCCTCCGCCAGCGACACGAAACCTACACAGAGGGCGAGAACCAGCGCGGCAGTCCGGGTTAACATGTGTGCTTCCCTATTGTCATGACGTTGTCCGCACGAGCGGCATCTCCGGGTGATGTCCCGGCGATTGCCCAAATCTACAACGAAGGCATCGAAGACCGCGTCGGCACCTTCGAGACCCGTCCGCGCACGGTGGATGACGTGCGCGCGTGGTTCGACGACGTCCATCCCATCGTCGTGGTGGAGGCCGAGGGCGGGCGCGTGGTCGCGTTCGCGTCAACCTCGACCTATCGTAACCGCGACTGCTACGCCGGCATCGCCGAGTTTTCGGTCTACGTCTCGCGCGCGATGCGCGGGCAGGGCGCCGGCTTCGTGGCGATGGAGGCCCTGATCGCCGCCGCCGCCAAGGCCGGCTTCTGGAAGCTGGTGTCGCGGATCTTCATCGAGAACACGGCCAGCCGCCGGCTGATGGCGCGGGTCGGGTTCCGCGAAGTCGGCATCTACGAAAAGCACGGCAAGCTCGACGGGGTCTGGCGCGACGCGGTGATCGTGGAGCGCGTCATCCCCGAGAACCTCCGCTGATGAAACGGACGGTTCCGCAGGTCATCTCGCTCATCGCCATCGTGGTGGGCTTCACCCTGTTCATCATCACGATGATGGGGCTGGATCGCGACGAAACCCTGAGCGAGGCGCGCGCCATCGGCCTGGCGCTGCCACTGGTGCTGCTGCCCAGCGTCGGCTGGCACCTGCTGCGCGCCACGGGCTGGTGGATCTGCTTTCCGCCCGAGCATCGGCCGTCGTTCTGGCGCGTGTTCCGCGTCCGCCTGGCCGCCGACGGCGTCGGCTACTTCACCATTCGCGGCGTGGCCAGCGAACCGCTCCGCGTGGTGCTGCTCATGGGCCAGGTGCCCGCCGTGGTGTCGGCGGCGGCGTCGGTGCTCGAGCGCACGGCGATGGGCATCATGAGCGTGGTCGGCGTCGGCCTGTTCGCGGCCGTGGCGGTGTCGTCCGACATGCTGCCGGCGGCGTGGCAAGGCGTGTTCCGCGGCATTGCGATTACGGCGCTCGTGGTCCTGGTCTTATCACTGCTCTTCCTGATGCGCACGGGCCGCTACTTCGGCCCGTTGATCGAGGGCATTCACCGTCGCACCGGCTGGCGCTGGGCCGGCGGCCGCACCGTGCATGCGATCAGCGCCGTCGAGGACCTGTTCCTGAAACTGGCGCGGACCGATCCCCGCCGGATCGAATTGCTCGTCGCCCTCAGCGTGGCGTGTTACGCGCTGATGGCGATGGAGGTGTACCTGGTGTTCTGGGCCATCGGCCAGCCCATCTCCCCATGGGTCGGGACCATCGTCGAAACCTTCACGCGGTCGGCCAGCGTCGCCGGCGGCGCCATCCCGGGCAACCTCGGCGCGCTCGAGGCGTCCAACGTGGCGGTGGTGAAGGCGCTTGGCCTGGTGGGGGGCGGGACACTCGCGCTCTTCCGCCGCGTCCGCAGCCTGATCTTCGCCACCGCCGGCCTGGCCATGTACCCGCGCGATACCGTGGCCCCGCCGCTCGAGGCTGACACGCCATGATCCTCGCGCAACTGATCGCCGCCATCCAGGGGTGGGCCACCGAGTGGGGTGGCCTCGGCCTGTTCGTCATCGCGGTGCTCGACTCGTCGTTCCTCTCGTTCCCGCAGGTCAACGACCTGCTGATCATCGTGCTCAGCACGAAGTTCCCGGAACTGATGCCGTACTATGCCGGCATGACCACGGCCGGCTCGCTGCTCGGCTGCTTCATGCTGTTCACCGTGGCGCAGCGCGGCGGCGAGGTGTTCATCCGCAAGTGGCTCAAGGGCTCGCACGTCGATCGCGCCCTGCGGCTCTACCAGCGGTTCGGCCTGCTCGCGGTGGTGGTCCCGGCCCTGCTGCCGCCGCCGGTGCCGTTCAAGGTGTTCGTGGTGCTGGCCGGCGCGGCCTCGGTGGCGCCGTGGCGCTTCGCGCTGGCGGTGTTGATCGGCCGCGGCATCCGCTACTTCGGGCAGGGCTACCTCGCCGTGGTCTACGGCGAGCACGCCATTGAGCTGATGAAGGCCTACGGCGCCGAGATCGGCATCGGCCTCGCCACGCTCGCGGTGCTGGCCGGGGTCGCGGTGGTGCTGATTCGCCGGCGGGGGCGGGCGGCAGCGTGATCGAGCTGCTGCCGCTGCGGTCCGTTCACATCGACCTGGTGCTGACCGACAACGCCGAGGCGCTGGCCCGGCTCGACCAGTACCTGCCCCTGCTCAACCCTGACGAACACGTGCGCATGGCGCGCTTCGTATTCGAGCGCGACCGGCATCGCTTCCTCCTCACCCGCGCGCTGGTGCGGACCATGCTGTCCCGATACGCTTCGGCGGTGCCACCCGCCGCCTGGCAGTTCACCGCCAACATCCACGGCCGGCCGGAGATTCTCAACCGGCCGGCGGGCGTGCCCGACCTTCGGTTCAACATCTCCCACACTGACGGCCTGATTGCGTGCGCGGTCACGATTGGGCGCGAGGTGGGCGTGGATGTCGAGCACGCCGGCCGCCGCCTGACGCACGACGTGGCGGCGCGGTTCTTCGCCCCCGCTGAGGTGGCCGCCCTGCAGGCGTTGCCGGAAGACGAGCAGGCGCGCGTGTTCTTCGATTACTGGACGCTGAAGGAGGCCTACATCAAGGCCCGCGGCTTCGGCCTGGCGCTCCCGCTCGGCGACTTCGCCTTCCATCTCTCGCCGGACCGGGCGCCGGCGATCACCTTCGAGCCGTCGCTGCAAGACGACCCGGCCACGTGGCAGTTCGAGCAGGGCTGGCCCACGCCCCAGCACCGCCTTGGCCTGGCGATCCGCCGCACCGGCGCCGACCTCCCGATCCGCATCCGCGCGGTCGTGCCGCAACCCGCGCCGTGAGACTCTGGGCCACCAGTGACCTGCACGTCGGTTACGAAGAGAACCGCCGCGCCGTGGAAGCCGTGCCGGCGTTTCCGGACGACTGGCTGATCGTCGCCGGCGACACCGGCGAGACGCCGGCGCACCTGGATTTCGTGTTGCGAACGCTGGGGCCGAAGTTCGCCCAGGTGATCTGGACGCCGGGCAATCACGACCTGTGGACGCCGAACACGCTACCGGTGGAACAGCGCGGGGTCGCGCACTACCAACGGCTGGTCGCGCTGTGCCGGAAGCACGGCGTGCTCACTCCTGAAGATCCGTACGCACGGTGGCCGGGCGATGGTCCGCTGCGCGCGATTGTCCCGACCTTCCTGCTGTTCGACTACTCGTTCCGGCCCGACCACATCACGCGCGAGGACGCCGTTGCCTGGGCCGCGGCGTCAGGCGTGCGCTCGGCCGACGAGGACCTGCTGGCGCCCGATCCCTATCCCACCTGCGACGAGTGGTGCGCGGCCCGCGTGGCCGCCACCGAGTCGCGCCTGGACGCGCTGCCGCCGGATGCGCGGTTGATTGTCGCCAACCACTACCCGCTGCGACGCGACCTCGCGGTGCTGCCGCGGATTCCCCGCTTCTCGATCTGGTGCGGCACGATGCGCACCAACGATTGGCATCGCCGCTACAACTTCGAGGCCGTCGTCTCGGGACACCTGCACATGCGGTCGTCGCGTGAGATTGACGGCGTCAAATTCGAGGAGGTCTCGCTCGGTTATCCCAAGCAATGGAACCAGTCACGAGGCCTGGAGCACTACCTTCGCCGCATCCTTTAAAGACAAATGCTTTGGCCGCAGATTACGCCGATTGCGCCGATTCAGCCATGTCGGCTGGCGCGCACTCGCATTGAGACTCGGGCCCGCGGAGCGGCCGTAGGCCGCTGCCACGGAGCAGAAGACGCGAATTGAGAGAGACCTGCGATTTACCGAGTGTCTCTCTCAATTCGCGTCTTCTACTGCGTGGCTCGACGCCGGCTTCGCCGGCGTCCGCGGGCCCCAGCCAATCTGCGAAATCGGCGTAATCTGCGGCTAAGACAACCAGGCGCGCCCGGCTTCGCCGAGGTTACGGCGCGGGAACCCTGGTCACACCTTGAGCAGACGCTCGGCGGCGGCACGCAGCGTCTCGTCACGCTTCGCGAAGCAGAACCGCAACACCGGGCCGCCGGTGTCCTTGTAGAGGAACGCCGACACGGGAATGGACGCGACGCCGTGCTCGACGATCAGCCGGTGCGCAATCTCCTTGTCGGTCTCGTTGGAGATCGCCGAGTAGTCCAGCAACTGGAAGTAGGTGCCGCTGCACGGCAGCGGCCGGAAGCGCGAGCCGGCCGTCAGTTGCAGGAACAGGTCGCGCTTCCGCTGGTAGAACCCCGACAGGTCTTTGGCGCCGGGATCACGCCGCACGAACTCCGCGAACGCGATCTGCGACGGCGTGTGCACGGTGAAGGTCACGAACTGGTGCACGCGCGTCACCTCCGCAATCAGCGCCTGCGGCCCAACGCAGTAGCCCACTTTCCACCCGGTGGTGTGGAACGTCTTGCCGAATGAGCTGATCACCAGCGAACGCGAGCGCAGGCCTTCGTAGCGCAGCAAGCTCTCGTGCCGGCGGCCGTCGAAGATGATGTGCTCGTAGACTTCATCGCCAATCAGGATGATGCCGGTGCCGTCCACGATCGACTGCAACTGCCGCAGGTCATCCGCCGACCACATCGCCCCGGTCGGGTTGTGCGGCGTGTTGACGAGGATCGCGCGGGTGCGCGGCGTGATCGCGCGGCGGACCTCGTCCCAGTTCACGGCGTAATCCGGATAGCGCAGGCTGACGAACACCGGGACACCGCCGCTCAACCGGATGACCGGCACGTACGAGTCGTAGCACGGCTCGAACAGCACCACCTCGTCGCCCGGGTGCACCAGGGCGGTCAGCGTCGCGTACAACCCGGCGGTGGCGCCGGACGTAATCAGCACTTCCGTCGCCGGGTCGTAGCGCGGGCCATAGATCTGCTCGACCTTGGCCGCGACGGTCTCGCGAAGCGCCAGCACGCCGGGCATCGGCGCGTACTGGTTGTGGCCCTCGCGCATGGCCCTGGCCACCGCGTCCACCAGGGCCGGGTCGCAGTCGAAGTCGGGAAAGCCCTGCGACAGGTTGATGGCCTTGTGCTCGTTGGCCAGGCGGGTCATCACCGCGAAGATGCTGAGCCCAATATCTGGAAGCTTGGAGGTGACGGGAACGGCCGATGTCATGACGTTCCCGCCATTCTGACACGGCCGATAGCGGCGGCCGACGTTACAATCACCGGCATGGCCTTCCTGCTTGCCCTGCTCCTCGGCGCGCAATCCGCCGGCGGCTACGCCCGCCCCGACCTTCTCGTGGATACCGGCTGGCTCGCACAGCATCTGACCGATCCCAACGTCCGGATCGTGGACATCCGCGGCCGCGGCTACGCCGCCGGGCACATCCCGGACGCCGTGTTCGTGGACAGCAACTGGATTCGCAATCCGAAGGCGCCGCCCACGTTCCTGCCGACGCCGCAGGAGTTCGAGGCGCTGATGTCGCGGCTGGGCATCTCGAACACCACCCGGGTGATTGCCTACGACGAGCGCGGCGGCATTTTCGCGGCGCGCCTGTGGTGGATCCTCAACTATTACGGCCACTCGAACGTGGCGCTGCTCGATGGCGGCTGGGTGAAGTGGACGGCCGAACAACGCGCCACCACCGCGGCGGTCCCGGCGCCGGCCGCCGCCACGTTCAAGGTGAAGCCCGGCACCGTGAAGGTGGCCACCGCCGACGAAGTGAAAGCGGCCATCAACCAGCCCGGTGTCAAGTTGCTCGACGCGCGCACGCAGGGCGAGATCGACGGCAAGGACCTCCGCAACATCAAGCGCGGCGGCTACATCGAGTCGTCGGTGCCGGTGTACTGGGAAGACACCCTGGACCCGGTGACCAAGGCCTTCAAGCCGGCCGCGGAGATCACGAAGCTTTACCGCGACAAAGGGGTCGTGCCATCGGACGATGTGACGGTGTATTGCCAGGTGGGCATGCGAGCGTCGCACGACATCTTCACGCTGGCGTTGATCGGCCACGACCTGACCAGGCTCCGCAACTACTACGGCGCCTGGGAGGAATGGGGCAACCGCGACGACACGCCTATCAAGACTAAGGTGCCTTAGGTGCCTAAGGTGCCTAAGGTGCCTGGGGTGCCGAAGGTGCCTGGGGTGCCTGGGGTGTCGAAGGCACTATAATTCCGCGCGGAGGCTCTTGAAATGAAACGCCGCGCATTTGTCGTTCTGCTCGCCGCCCTCGCCCTGTCGTCCCTGACGATTCAGGCCGGTTCGACCCCCGCCCGCGCCAAGCTGGGCATGGTCATCACCCAAAGTGACATCGCATCCCAGATTGGCTTTGAGGTCATCAAGGGCGGCGGCAACGCGATCGACGCGGCTGTGGCCACCGCCTTCGCCATGGCCGTGACGCACCCCACCGCCGGCAACATCGGCGGCGGCGGCTTCATCGTCTATCGGCCGGCCACCGGCGAGCCGGTGTCGTACGACTTCCGCGAAGTCGGGCCGTCGCGCTCGTCGCCGGAGATGTGGCTGAAAGACGGCAAGTACGACTTCGAGACGCACCACAACAGCCACCTGTCGGTCGGCGTGCCCGGCACGGTCGCCGGCCTGCACCTGGCCTGGAAGGAGCACGGCTCGAAGCCCTGGAAGGACCTGGTGGCCCCGGCCATCAAGCTGGCGCGCGACGGCTTCGAGATTTCGCACGGCCTGGCGCGGTCGCTCGAGTCGATGATTCCGGAGTTCAAGAAGTACCCGGCGTCGCTGGCGCAGTTCTCCAAGAACGGCACGCCCTACCAGGCGGGCGAACTCCTGAAGCAGGGCGACCTCGCCCGCACGCTGACGCGCATTGCCGACCAGGGCCCCGCCGGGTTCTACGAAGGCGAGACGGCTGCGCTGATCGAGAAGGAAATGAAGGCCAACGGCGGCCTCATCACCGCCGGCGACCTCAAGGCCTACCAGGCCAAGAAGCGCGGCGTGGTGAAGGGCACCTACCGCGGCTACGACATCATCGGCATGCCGCCGCCGAGCTCGGGCGGCATGGCGATCGTGCAGATGTTGAACGTGCTCGAGGGCTACGACCTCAAGGCCGGCGGCTACGGCTCGGCCCAGAACATCCACTACACCGCTGAAGCGATGCGCCGCGCCTTCGCCGATCGTGCCCGCTACCTGGCCGACCCGGATTTCGAGAAGGACATCCCGCTGCCGATGTTGATCTCGAAGGATTACGCCGCCGGCCTGCGCAAGACCATCGACCCGAAGAAGGCCTCGAAGTCGGCCACCAACTCGTTCACGTGGACGAGCGAGTCGCCCGAGACGACCCACCTGTCGATCGTGGACGCCAAGCGCAACGCGGTGGCGATGACCTACACCCTCGAATACGGCTACGGCTCGCGCATCGTCGTGCCGGGCGCCGGGTTCCTGCTCAACAACGAGATGGGCGACTTCAACGGCGCGCCGGGATTGACCGACGAGCGCGGCCTGATTGGCACCAACCCGAACCTGGCTCGGGCCGGCAAGCGCATGCTCTCGAGCATGGCGCCGACGATCATCAGCAAAGACGGCCAGTTGTTCATGGTCACCGGCACGCCCGGCGGCCGCACCATCATCAACACCGTCCTGACGACGATCCTCAACGTGATTGATTACGGGATGAACGCGCAGGAAGCCGTCGATGCGGGCCGCATGCACCACCAGTGGCTGCCGGATCGCATCAGCATCGAGCGCTTCGGGTTCTCGGCCGACACCATCAAGATGCTGCAGGCCATGGGCCACACCGTGCAGGAAGGCGGCGGCCAGGGCGCGGCCCAGGTGATCGTGCTCAACCAGAAAGAGAACATGCTCGAAGGCGGGGTTGACCGGCGGCCGGCAGACGGCGGCGCCGCCGGCAAGTAGAGCCCAAGTCCACAGGAGTCCAAGAGATCAGGAGAAGTCTTGTGAAGAGATTTCTTCTGATCTTCTAATCTCCTGTTTACTCCTGATCTGTGCGGTTCACGTATTCGAAGCCGAACCGGCCCTTCACGCACAGGTTGCCACGGGTGACGTCGTTATCGAATGGCGACGTGACCTTGACGATCTGCTGATCCTGGACGTGCACGGTGAGCGTGCAGCCCACACCACAGTAAGCACAAATCGTATCGGTTACGGCCTGGGTCTCTGGCCGCCACTCCCCTGCCTGACGCAACTCGAACTCCGGCGTCGCCATCAGCGCGCCGGTCGGGCACACGGCGATGCAGTTGCCGCAGTAGACGCACGCGGAATCCGGCAGTGGCACGTCGTGTTCGGTGGAGATGTGCGCCGCGAATCCCCGCCCCGCCACGGCGATGGCAAAGGTGTTCTGCGCATCGGTGCCGCAGGCCTCCACGCACTTGTAACACAGAACACATTTGCCATAGTCGCGAACGTACAGCTCGTTGTCCACCTTGACCGGTTGAGCCACAGAGGACACAGATACCGGGGCCACAGATGACACAGATGACGCAGAATTCAGGGACTCCTGGAATCGTTCCGGACGAGCCCCGTACTCCACCATCATCTCAGCCAGGCCAGGGGCCGTACTCAAGTCGACGGACGATCCCAAGAGCTCAAGAACAACTTTTCTCGACAGATCGACCCGTGGCGAACGGGTCTTCACAACCATGCCCGCCTCGACCTTGCGCGAGCACGCCGGCGCCAGCACGCGGGCGCCTTCCACTTCCACCATGCACACGCGGCAGGCGTTCACCGGCGTCAGCGTTTCGAGATAGCACAGCGTCGGGATGTCGATGCCCAGCGTTTTGCAGGCGTCGAGCAGGGTCGCACCGGCGGGCGCCTCCACCGAGCGGCCATCGATGGTCAGCGCCACCATGACGGGCGCCGGCTCTGGTGGCGGCGCGGGAATCACCGCCGCGGGCGGCGGCAGGCGGAACCAGATCGCGTCAGCATTCATGGTTTCACCCGTCCTTGGAGGGAAGGCACGTTGGCGAACGCCGATTCGATGGCCGACGCCGCCGTTTGCCCAAGGCCGCAGATGGAGGCGTCTCGCATGGCCTGTCCCAACTCAGATAGCAAGACAGATGGCGCCGACGAATCCACCAGGGCCGCAGATAACACAGATGACGCAGATCTACTGTCTAACAGTTCGGCTTGTCGCACCGTGCCAACGCGGCAGGGCACGCACTGTCCGCATGACTCGTCGCGGAAGAACTGCGCGATTCGCGCCAGGGTGTCCCTCAGATCGGCGGTCTCGTCGAACACCATGATCACGCCGGAGCCGAGCGTGGCGTTGGCCGCGCGCGCGCCTTCGAACGACAGCGGCATGTCGAGCGTGTCGGGCCCCACGAACGTGCCAGCGGCGCCACCGAGCAGGACGGCCTGCAGCGCCCGGCCCTCGGGAATGCCGCCGGCGAGATCGATGGCGTGCCGCAGTGTCTGGCCGCATTCAATTTCATACAGGCCGGGCCGGGCCACGTGGCCAGACAGGCAAAACAGCCGCGTACCGGTGGAACCGGGCGTCCCGGTCCGCGCCCACGACGCCCCGCCCTCGACCAGGATGTCCAGCACGTTGACGAGCGTCTCGACGTTGTTGACCACGGTGGGCTTGCCGAAGAGACCGACCTGGGCGGGAAACGGCGGCTTCGAGCGCGGCTCGCCGCGTTGGCCCTCAATCGAGTTGAACAGCGCCGTCTCTTCACCACAAATGTAGGCGCCGCCGCCGCGCCGGATCTCGATGTCGAACGCCGCTCCCGCCCCGGCGACGTCCGGGCCGAGCAACCCCGCGACCCGCGCCTGCGCCATCGCCGCGCCGATCGCCGCCTCGGCCTCAGGATACTCACCGCGAATGTAGATGAACCCGCGCTCGGCGCCGGTGGCCAGGCCGCAAATGGTCATGGCCTCGATCACGGCAAACGGATCCTGCTCCATCAGCACGCGATCCTTGAACGTGCCGGGCTCGGATTCGTCGGCATTGCAGACCACGAAGTGCGGCCGCGCGGCTTCGCGCGCCACGGCGTCCCACTTGCGGCCGGTCGGGAACGCGGCGCCGCCGCGTCCGAGCAGCTTCGCCGCGGTCACTTCCGCGATCACCGCCGCCGCACCGATCGCGATCGCCTTGGTCAGCGCGGTGTAGCCGCCGTGTTTTTGATAGTCGGCCAGGCGGCCGGGCGCGGCCTGGTTGACGCGCCTGAGGATCTTCGATCCACGTGCGGCAGGTGGCGCAACACCTTCATGCCGGTCGTTGGCCAGCGCATCGATCACGGCTTTGGCGGTGGGGGCAGGGCTGATGACGAAGCGTTGCGGCGCAAGACCGGCGCGAGTGATGAGAGCGGCAGACCCGCGGTCGCACTGCCCGAGACAGGGCGACCGGTGGACGGCCGCTCCCATTTGCGCTTCCAGATCGCGGCACATTTGATCCGCGCCATTCAACCGGCAGGCGATGTCGTCGCACACATGCGCCACCGCGGCCGGGCGCGGTTCAGTTGCCAGCAGGTGATAGAACGTGACGACGCCCCAGGCCTCCGCCGGGGGCACCGACAGGCGTGTGCAGATGTAGTTGAGCGCGCCGTGGCTGATCCAGCCGACGGCGTCCTGCACGGCATGGAACACCGGCAGCAGCAGGTCGCGCTCGCCCGACACCTGCCGGCCGCCAATGGCCATGCGGCCGTCGCGCTCGATGTTCCGCGCGCCGCCCCCCCATCCAGTGGCGGGCGGCCCGAGAAGCCGATCGACTGCGGCCCGTTCGGCTTCGCTCGCGTCGGCCCCGACGATGTGAAGGTCCATGTCAGGCCTGCTCGATCCGTATGGCCGTGGCCTTGAACTCCGCGGTGCCCACCAGCGGGTCGATGGCGTCGTTGGTCAGCATGTTGGTGGGCACGTCATCCGGAAAATGGAACGTCATGAACGTCAGGCCGGGTCGCAGCGCGTGGTCGATGTGCACGGGCGCGATGACCGCGCCGCGCCGCGAGGTGACGCGAACCGGCTGGCCTTCCACCAGCCCGAGGCGATTGGCGTCCTCCGGCGAGACATCGATGGTCTCGCCCCGCCGCGTCGGCGACGCGTACGAGCCGGTTTGCACGCCGGTGTTGTATTCCGCGAGCCGGCGGCCGGTGGTCAGCCGCAGCGGAAACTCCTCGTTCAGTTGATCGAACGGCAGCTCGTGGCGCACCAGCGAGAACGGCGCCCGCGGCCCGCGCACCGGGCGCTCCCACAGCCGGCTGTGCAGGAACAACTCACCGGGGTGGTTGTCGTCGTAGCAGGGCCACTGAATGCCCGTCCGTTCCTCGAGGCGCTGGTAGCTCATGCCGGCGTGCATCGGCGACAGCGCACGCAGCTCGTTCCACATCGCCTCGGCGTCGGGCTGCCAGTCGTGTCCGAGCAGGCGCGCCAGGTCGCAGATGATCGCCAGATCTTCGCGGGCCTCACCGGGCGGATTCAGGGTCCGCCGCACGCGCTGGACGCGACGCTCGCTGTTGGTGACGGTGCCTTCCGACTCGAACGCACCGGCGGCCGCGGGCAGCACGACGTCGGCGCGCAGCGCCGTCTCGGTCAGGAAGATGTCCTGCACAACGAGCATCTCGAGCCCCTCGAGCAGCCGCGTCGCCCGATGCTGGTCGGCCTCGGACTGAACCGGGTTTTCACCAATCACGTAGACCGCGCGCAGGTCGCCGCGTTCCATCGCGTCGAACATGCCCGCCAGGTGGAAGCCCTTCTTCGGCGGCACCGCGACACCGTAGTGGCGATCGAACCTGGCGCGGACCTCGTCGTTCTCGACGTGCTGGAAGCCGGGCAGGCGATCGGGCAGCGCGCCCATGTCGCCGCCGCCCTGCACGTTGTTCTGGCCGCGCAGCGGATTGAGCCCCGATCCCCAGCGGCCGACGTGACCCGTCAACAACGCCAGGTTGATCAACGCCAGCACGTTGTGCACCGCGGTGTGGTGTTCGGTGATGCCGAGGGTCCAGCAGATCATCGCCCGCGGCGCGGTGGCGTAGGCGTGCGCCATCTGCCGGATGGTGGCGGCGGGGACACCGGTTTCGGCGGCGCCGCGCTCGAGCGTCCACGGCTCGACCAGCGCGCGGTAGTCGTCGAAGCCGGTGGTGGCGTGCTCGATGAACTCGGTGTTGGCCAGCCCGCCGGCGATGATCTCGCGGGCCATGGTGTTCGACAGCGCGATGTCGGTGCCGACGTCGAGGCCCGCCCACACGTCGGCCCACTGCGCCGACGCGGTGCGGCGCGGGTCGATGGCATAGAGCTTCGCCCCGCGCTTCACGCCCGTGAGCAGGTGGTGAAAGAAGATCGGGTGCGTCTCCCTGGCGTTGGAACCCCAGAGGAGGATGCAGTCCGTTTCCTCAGTCTCCTGATAACAGCTGGTACTGCCTCCCATCCCGAATACCATCGCCAGACCGGCGACGCTTGGGGCATGTCAAGTGCGGTTGCAGCTGTCCAGATTGTTCGAGCCCATCACCACGCGCGCGAACTTCTGCGCGGCGTAGTTCATCTCGTTCGTGCTTTTCGAGCAGCTGAAGAGGCCGAAGGCCTGGCCGCCATGCGCGCGGCGCACGGCATCCAGTCCCGAGGCGGCGCGCTTCAGCGCTTCGTCCCACGTCGCCTGCCGAAGCGGGCCGCCGTGAGTGTCGCGAACGAGCGGATGGACAATACGCGTCATCCGTCCCATGGGGCTACGGTAGCACGACCCACTGGGGGGTGGGGATCGACAGCAGCATGTAACGGCGCCGCAACTCGACGACGTGCCCCGGCAGCTCGCGGATGCTGAACTCGCCGGCCCGGCAGCGGTCTCGCAGGCGGCGGATTTCGAAGCGGTAGAGATCGTTGATCTGCTCGCGGAGGAGTTCCGGCGACGTGCCCGGCTTGGGGCACAGTCCATGCCTCGCCAATTCGTCAATCACTTCGGGGCGATAGGTGCCTGGCATGGTTACAACTGTGGTCCGGCTAAAGCCGGACGCCACATCCCAAGCTCGGGTAGAGCCGGACGCCACATCACCGGCCGCATTTCAGCGCGTAGACCGAGATTTCAATTTCCACCGACGGCGGCAGGCCCGCTGTGGATTTGGCCCGGGTGTAGGCCGCGCAGGCGCTGACGACGTCGCCCAAGCGATCGCTGGCGCGCGCCAGGCCGATCCAGGCGTTGGCGGTGGGTTTCGTCCTGGTCGCTCGCTGGTAGGCGTCACGGGCGTCGGTGTAGCGGTCCACCTCCAGCCATAACTCCCCTTCCAGTTCGTCGATCGGCAGCGGCCACTGCGCCGTCGCGCCGGTCAACGCCATCGTGTTGGAGAGGTCGCGGGCGTGGGCCAGGAACACATCCAGCTCATCGCGCTCCTCCTGCGCCGCACTGACGGCGGCGCGAATGGCGACGTCGGCGTATCGCGCCGCCGTTCCCGGCAGGCCGTCCAGCATCTTCAACCGGACGTTCACGGGACCGAGCAGCTCCAGGGCACCGCCCTTCGGCGCCAGGGCGCGGGCGGCGACCCACCCTTCCATGGCGACGCGCTGGATCTCGAGGTCCACGTCTTGCGCGAGCGTCAGCATCACGGACGCGATCAGCAGGGCGCGCATGCCTCGTCAGCCTCCAACCAGCGTCACCACGACCCGGGCGGCGGCGTCTTCCACGTCACGACGGTCGAGACCGTTTCCTTCGATACTGAACGACCGCAGACCGACGGCGTTTTCCGGCGGCGCCGGGGCGCCCACGCCGGCCCAGGTGTTCATCCCCAGGTGGTGATGGTAGCCGCCGGCCGACACGAACAACGCACCGGGATACGAACGGACCATCGGCGCGAAGCCGATCTCGCCGCAATAGAACGCCTCGCCCTCGTCCAGCCGGGAGACGTGAAGGTGCATGTGGCCAATCACCGTGTCCGCGTCCAGCCCCTGCCACGGCTCGTCCGCACCGGCCTCGCTGGCCACGCCCTGCACGTCCAGCGGATCGGTGGCCATGGCCAGTTCACCGTTGGCGCGCCGCCAGGTCTCGCGCGGACGGTCGCGGTAGATCTCGATCCCCAGGCCATCCGGGTCATCGAGGTATAACGCCTCGCTGACCAGGTGATCGGCGGCGCCGCTGAGCGGCCATTGCCGATCGGCGAGCCGCCGCAGCGAGCGGCCGAGCGCGGCACGCGACGGCACCAGGATGGCGAAGTGGAACAGGCCGGTGCTGCGCCGCGGACGGGGCACGGCGTCGCGGCGCTCGTGCAGTTCGATCAACGGGCGACCACCGCCGGCCGACAGCGACGACGTCCGCCCGGCCCGCGAGATCTCCTGGAACCCCAGGATGTCGCGATAGAACGGCAGCGACCGATCCAGATCGCTGACGGTCAGGCTGACGGTCCCGATGTGGGCATCGGCCGGGAGAGGCATTCAACAATCTTAACGCCCCGTACGTACGATAGCCACAGACACCCTGTGTCCCCTGCGTCCTCGGTGGCTGGAGTCCGTCTCCGCTACCGCATCAGCGCGATCAGCGCGCGACGATCGACCTCGCTGTTCCCAATCACGACTCGCGAGATCCGCCTGGTATTGGTGATGTCATCAAGCGGGTTGGCGTCGAGCACGAGAAAGTCGGCGCGCTTGCCCGTGGCGATGACGCCGGTGTCGGTGCGCTGCAGGAACTGCGCGGCGCGGCTGGTCGCCGCGACAATCGCCTGGGCCGGCGTCATGCCGGCCTCCACCATCGCCTGCAACTCCAGTTGTTCGGCGAAGCCGAAGTGATGGTCTTCGAGCCCGGTGTCGGCGCCGAGCACGATCCGGGCGCCGGCGGCGTTCAGCCTGGCGAGGCTGCGCTGCAGAATGCCGTACCGCTGCCGCGCGCCGTCCACGGCCTTGGGGTCGCGCTTCGCGTAATAGGCCCGCATGCGTTCAAGGACCGGCGTCTGCACGGCGGCGCCCAGCAACGTCATCATCGGATCACCCGCCGTCAGCCAGGGAGGCGTGGCGGCGTAGGTCGGCTTGAGTGGCGTGGTGAGGTTGCCCATCACGTAGACGTTCTTCTTCACAATCGCCGCCGCCAGCGCCTCGTCCATTTCGGTGTCGCGGACGAGGTGCGCGAAGGCGTCGACGCCGGCGTCCACCAGATCGACGGCGTCGCGGTGATAGAAGACGTGGGCGATCACGCGCAAGCGGCGCCGGTGCGCCTCGTCGATGATGGCGCGGTAGACCGGGGCGCTCAGCTTGGGCGCGCGGCCGTTCCGGTCGTCCACCCAGATCTTGACCATGTCCACCTGGCGCGACGCCAGCTCCGCCACCGCGCGCCGGCCATCGGCCGCGGTTGTCACCTCGTAGGCAATGCCGGCGTAAGTCGCGCCGCCGGGGCCGGCGTTCGGCGCGCCGATGCCGCGGCCGGCGACCTGCAACAGGGCGCCGCCGGGGCGGCCGCGCGACTGTTCCGCGCGCAGTTGATAGAAGAGTTCGCCGGTCTCGATGCCCTGGGACTGGACCACGCCGACACCGAAGTAGAGCGCGCGCGCCAGGTCGCTGACGACCGTCTCGCGCGTGTAGTTGGCGGCCGAGTAGGTCAGGCCCTGCTGAAACCCCGGATGCACGTGCGTGCCGATCAACACCGGCATCACGGTCTTGCCGGAAAGATCGACGCGCGGCACCGACGCCGCGGCGCGAATCTCACCGGCGCGGCCGACCCGCGCAAACGCGCGCTGCTCAACGAGGATGGCCGAGCGCTCAATGACGGGACCGCCGTCGCCGGGAATGAGGCGGGCGTTTTCGTAAAGGACCGGGCCCTCGGCGCGGACGGCCGGGGCCGGCGCCGGCGCCGGCGCCTGCCCGCGCAGCCCCATGACCGCAGCCGCGACCAGCACGCACACACCGAGCATCACGTTCCGCATGACGCGCAATATACCAGCCCGCGGCCGGCGTTCAGGGTTTGGGGATCCGCAAGGTCGCGCTGACCATGGCGCTGCCACTGGCGGCGAAGATCAACGCGAGGGGGTGCAGCAAGGCGGGGCCCACCTTGTACACGCCGAACCAGAGACGCTCGTCAACGTAGCCAAGGTAGAACGCCAGCCCCAACAACAGGACCAGGAGCACGCTGGTCGGGATCGGTGTGCCTTCGAAGTACTTCACCTTCCCGGTGCCGGCATCAGTGAGCTCCGCGGCGGTGGCGTTGAAGCGCGCAAGACGACTGACGCCGCAGACCACGAAGTAGGTGAGGATGGTCATGTCCCAGCCGCCGCGCAGGCCGAGGGTAAAACCAAGCACGGCCGGGGCGACGCCAAACGAGATCACGTCGGCCAGAGAGTCGAGATCGGCGCCCAGGAAGGACTGCCGCCGCGTATCGAGACGCGCCACGTAGCCGTCGAGCACGTCGAACACCAGGGCCCCCGGCAGCAGGAAGAAGGCCGCCCAGAAGAACCGGCGGTTGTCGGTGGCGATGTAGTCGAGGCAGAGGAAGATCGAGATGGTGCCGCACGCGGCGTTGGCAATGGTCAGCAGATCGGCCCACGTGAACGACCGCAGCATCGACATGCGCCGGCGAGGGTCCGTCATGCCCCCAGCCTATCAAACCGCGTCGCCGTTAACCTTTCCCGGGCCAATCCGTATTTAGGGGTATGACACAACGCGTTCTTGCCGCCGCCTTCGCCGCCCTGACCCTGCTGGCCACGGCCGCGCCGTCGGCGGCCCAGCCGGCGCCGGCCCAACCGCCCACGCCGCCGACGCCGCCCGGCGCCGCGGTGCCGCTCTACCAGGCCCCTGTCGATGCGCACACCACGCGGGAACAGGTCCAGGACATCCTGCGGCAGTATCCACCCGCGGTCGGCGAGACTCTGAGGCGCGACCCCACGCTGCTTGACCGCGCCGACTACGTGGCCCCGTATCCGCAGCTGGTCGCGTTCCTGCAGCAGCATCCGGAGGTCATGCGGAACCCCTCGTTCTACTTCGGCGGCTATGACTACTATGAACGGCGCCAGCCGATGTCGCCGGAGATGGAAGCCCTCGGCGTGCTGCTGGGCGGCATGGCCGGGATCCTCGGCGTCGGCGTCTTCGTCGGCGTGCTGGCCTGGATCATCCGGGCCGTCATTCAGCATCGGCGCTGGTTGCGGCTGTCACAGGTGCAATCGGACGTGCACGTGAAACTGATGGACCGCATGACCACCAACGAAGAGCTGCTCGCCTACATTCAGAGCCCGGCCGGACGGCGGTTCCTGGAGTCGGCGCCGATTCAGCAGGAAGCGGACGCGCCCCGCCAGGGGGCGCCGGTCGGGCCGATCATCTGGTCGATGATGGCCGGTATCGTGCTCGCGACGGTCGGCGTCGGCTTCCGGCTGGCGGCGCAGTCGGTGACCAACGAAGCGCAGCAGGCCTTTATCGTGGTCGGCGTGATCCTGATGACACTGGGCGCGGGCTTCGTCCTCGCGGCCACCATGGCCTACCTCGTCTCGTCGCGGCTTGGCCTGTTCCCGGCGCCGGCCGCCGCCCACGACCCGAGTTCCGGTAATGCGTGATCTCGCACTGACCGACATGGAACGCCTCGGCGCCTTTGACGAAGCCGAACGAACGTTCCAGATGACCGAGGAAGCCTTCCGCGTCTTCTACGAGCTGACGGCGCGGCCGGTGCGCGTGTATCTGTCGCGCATGACGGGCGATGACCGCCTCGCCGATGACCTGCTGCAGGAGGCCTATTACCGGTTCCTGCGATCGAACGCGGCGTTCGACAGCGATGACCACCGGCGTAACTACCTGTTCCGCATCGCCACCAACCTGGTGCAGGACCACCGCCGGCGGCCCCGCGTGGAAGTGGCGGCCACCACCGCGGCGCAAGAATCGGTGGCCGCGCCGGCCGATGCGCACAGCGCCGATCGCGCCGCGGCCCGCATCGACCTGTCGCGCGCCATGGAGCAGCTGAAACCACGCGAACGCAGCCTGCTCTGGCTGGCCTACGCGCAGGGGTGGTCGCACGAAGAAATCGCCGTGGCCCTCGGCGTGAAGACCGCGAGCCTGAAGGCCATGCTCTTCCGCGCCCGCCATCGCCTTGCCGTGTTGTTGAAGATCCCCGGAGGCCGGTCGTGACCCGTTACGAATGTGTCCACGAAGATCGCGTCGTCAACGCCGTGCTGTCTGGCCGGTGGCCTGACGCCGACCATGAACTGGTCGCCCACGCGGCACAGTGCGCGATCTGCGGCGAGGTGGCCGACGTGGCGGTGGCGCTCCGCCTGGATCACGACCAGGCGCGTCGTGAGGTCCAGGTGCCGGTCGCCGGCCAGGTGTGGTGGCGGTCCGCGGTCCGCGCCCGCCTCGAGTCGGCGCAGGCGTCAACCAGGCCCATGACCTGGCTGCACGGCATCACCGCGGCCATCACCATCGGCATCATGCTGGCCGCCATCGGCATGGCGTGGCCGTCGATTGCCGGCGGCGTGGAGTGGGCGCGCGAGTCGGTCGTGCCGCTGCTGGCGAGCGGCGCGGGGTCGGGGCCGGTGGCCGGCGTCGTGCGGCAGACGGTGCTCGTCGCCCTCGCCGCGGCGGCGTGCATCGTGATTGCGCCGGTGCTGCTCTACTTCGTGCTGTCGAGCGACTAGGGCCGCAGATCCTCGACACGACATCAACAGCCGCAGAGCATCGACACGAAATCAACAGCCGCAGATTATCGTAGAGCACATCCACAGCCGCAGATTATTGCGGACCAGACCGCGGCCCGGAGCCTCGCGCCCGAGTCGCCCCCGACGCCCATTCCGTCCGAGATTCTCGATCGTCCGTGCGCATGCTGATCGCTTTGCCGGCGCGGCATCGTAGAATGAACGCGCCTGCTCGCTGTCACCTTGAAGGCGAGATTAACGCACGCCTCGCACAGAAACTTTCTAACACGCCCGCCTCAGAACTGCCCGGGGACATCTGTGTCTAATCTGCGGCTGTGCAGTCTGCGGCTGTGTATTCTGCGGCTTATGTAATCTGCGGCTGTGTATTCTGCGGCCTGTGTTTAGCCGCAGGGTCTCGGCGGCGGCACGCCCACCTGGCCTGCCGCGTGCGCGCAATAGCGATAGGCAGTTCCGTCGTTCTCCTGCACCTCCCAGAACTGCGGACACTGCGGCCAGAACTCCAGCTCCTCGATCACGTCGCGGCGGCGGCGAATGGCGTCGGCCACCCGGTCGATCGCCGGTGAGAAGTGATGACCGAACAGCCCGGCGCGATCGACGTCGGCAAAGCCCGACTGCCCGGCGCAGGACACGACCAGCGGCGCGCGGCCGCCGGCCGCCGCGACGCGGACGCGAGAGGGCGCCGATCCGAACGATTGATACCCGAGGTTGAGGAACTGCAGCGTCATGCCCTCGGCCATGGCGACCGTCGCGCAGACGTGGGAGCCGGCAAAGAATCCGCCCCCGCACGAGACGCGGACGAACTCGATGGCGGGCAGGCCTTCCATGTGCCCCTGCACGAATTGCTGTTCGCGCGTGCCCGCCGCCACGCAACCAGTGGTCAGGCACAGCACCAGGAGTCCCGCCGGTCGCCGCCCGAGCGAGGCGGCTACCACCGGCCGCTCGCACCTCCACCGCCGGACGATCCGCCGCCGAAGCTGCTGCCGCTGCTCGACGAGCCGCCCGAGCTCGAGCCAGAGCCGCTCGAGCCGCCGCCCATCACCCATCCACCGCCGCTGCTCTTCCCGCCGCCCTTACCCTTTGGCGGCCGGAACGAGTCACGCCACGACGCCCGTCCGCCGAGCCGGAACCCGACCACCGCCATCGCCAGCGCGAGGGGTACCAGTGTGAACAGGGCCGCGGTGAAGATGACGAGCAGGGCCATCAGCATCGGCAGGCCGGCAAAGAAGCCGCCGAACAAGATCGGGAACACGGCCTTGGTTCGGAAGCCCAGGCCGATCATGAACGATCCGATGGCGACGAAAATGCCGAGGAAGGGCACGAGGACGAACACCGGCGGTTCGTCCGATGACTGGTTGAACCGCGCCAGCTCCTCGGGCGTGAGCACCTGGTTGCGTTCGACGATGTCGGCGAGGCGGTTGACGCCGGCGGTGATCCCGCCGGCGTAGTCGTCTTCGCGGAAGCGCGGCAGGAACTGCGCGTCGCGAATCTCGCCGGCGAGGCCGTCGGGGAGCACGCCTTCGAGGCCGTAGCCCACCTCGATGCGCATCTCGCGCTCGCCCGGCGCCACCACCACCAGCACACCGTTGTCGGTCTTGGCCTGGCCGACGCCCCACTCCTTGAACATGCGATTCGCGTACTCCTCGACCGACATGCCGTCGAGGGACTTCACGATCGCGACCGCGATCTCGGAAGACGACTTGCGCTCGACCTCGGCGAGCCGCGCCTCGAGCGCGTCTTCGGCCGGCTGGTCAAGCACGCCGGCGAAATCGCTCACGTAGCCGTCAGGCTTGGGGAAGCCCGACTGGGCCAGCACAAGTCCCGCGGCCAGGATCCAGCACGCGCACGCCGCCCCAATTGGTTTCATGGCCCGGCGCTACTTCCCCATCGACTTCTTGATCGCCGCCACCGTGGCTTCGGTGCGGAACGCGATCATCTTCCTGCCGTTCGCGATGGTCTTCTCGATCGGCGCCAGCGGCACGCCGTTAATCGCGAACTTGCCGGCCTTGACGCGCTCCGGCATCCGGATGGCGTCGGTGCTGACCGTGGCGATGATGGCGGAGATGTAGTAATCGTCGTGGTAGCCCTCGAGCTTCTCGTGGATGCCGAGCACCTTCTCCTGGAACTGCTCGACGTCGGCGTAGTTGTAGTACTCGGGGATGAAGTGGACGGCGCCCTGCCCCTTCCATTCCGCGTTGAGCGTGGCGGCAACGTCCTTCATGCCGTTCAGGTTGCCGCCGCTGTCGCCCAGCAACACGATGTTGGTGAAGCCCTGGCCGCGCAAGCTGTTGGACATATCGGTGAGCACGGCGCGATAGGTGGCCTGCGACAACACCACGGTGCCCGGCGACAGGTTGGGCCGCAGCGGGTTACCCGGTTCGAGCGTGACAATCGGCGCCACCAGGGCGTTGCCGAGCGCGCGCGCAATCGATTCGCCGGTGCCCTTGAGCACGTTGTTGTGCTTGCCGGTGGTGAGGAACGGCCCGTTCTCCTCGATGCCTCCCGCCAGGATCAGCGCGGTGGTCTTGCCGGCCTTGATGAGGTCGCGGACCTCGAGCATGGTGAGGTCTTCAATCCACACGCTGTCGTGCATGTCGATGGGCCGGGGCATGTTGGTCACATCCACGCGCGGCTGCGTGTTGACGGACGCCACGCGCCGGTCGCCCGGCGGCGCGGCGGGAGCCTGGGCGTAAGCCGCCAGGGATGTGATGAGCACGAACGCGAGACCCAAGGATGATTTCGTCAACATGCGGAAGCCTCCAACGCCGATGAGGTTACACCACCAACCGGGCGCCGCCACGATTACAAATGAAGACGATGCCCCCTCAGACCAGGGGAACACCGTGCGTTACAATGTGCCAGTTCGGGGCCCGGACGGGACCGCAATGGCCCGGTGCACCGCCAGGAGTTCAAACATGCAGCGATCGACGAAATCGACAGTTACCATGGCCGGCATCGCGCTCGCCTCATTCTTCATCTCCTATTCCGCGCTCACCTCCGCGCAGGGCGGGCAGGCGCCGCCGCCGGCCGCCAACACGCCGCCCAAGCCGCTCGTGCCCGTCGCGGCCAGCTCGGTCGCCGCCAACCCCGATCCGTACATCGGCGAATACGTCACGATGACCGGTGCGGTTGAAGCCAACCTCACGAAGACCGCCTTCTCGGTGGATCAGGACAAGACCAAGTCCACCGGCAAGGACGTGCTGGTGCTCGCGCCCACGCTGCAGAAGCCGGCCGACGCCAACGGCTATGTCACGGTCATCGGCCAGTTGATCAAGTTCGACGCCGCCGAGATCGCGACCAAGCTGAAGGACTACAAGCTCGACCTGTCGCCGGAAGACCAGGCGAAGTTCAAGGGCAAGCCGGTGGTGCTGGCCACGGCGGTGATCAACACCGCGGGTGTGGACATTGCCAAGAAGCCGATTCCGCCGATGTCAACCGACGAACTGGCGCTGCAGAAGATCATGACCAAGCTGCCCCCCGCCCAGGCGGCGCTGCGCAAGGCGCTCGACGGCTCGTCGGCCGACCTCACCAAGGAACAGGCGACGATTCTCAAGACCGCGTTCACCGAGATCGAAACGTTCTTCAAGACCAAGGGCAACGAGGAGGCCACCAAGTGGGCGACCGACGGCAAGCGGCACGCCGACTCGGTGCTGATGAACGTGGCCAACACCAACTTCGACGCCGCCAAGACGTCGATCACGCCGCTCGGAGCGACCTGCGCCAGCTGCCACGGCAAGTACCGCGAACGCATGGAAGACGGCACCTTCCGCATCAAGCCCGGAATCTAGCACCAGGAGGGCGGCACTTCAGTGCCGCCGTTTGATTATCGAGGACCTATGAAAAAGATCGCGCTTGCAGCACTGAGCATCGTCGTCCTGGCCGGTACTTTCGCGGCGGCCCAGCAGGGCCAGCGTCGGCCGCCCGATCCGCGGTCGATGGGTGGCGGCGACTGCCGCGACAACCCCTACAACTGCAACGACGCGGTCAATCCCCTGCCGCCCGCCACCTCGGTGTGGCTGGAAGAGATGACGTGGATGGACGTCCGCGACGCCTTGAAGGCGGGCAAGACCAGCATCATCGTCTCTACCGGGGGCATCGAGCCGAACGGTCCGTGGCTGGTGACGGGCAAGCACAACTACGTGCTGCACGCCAACTGCGAGGCGATTGCGCGCAAGCTGGGCAACGCGTTGTGTGCGCCGATCATCAAGCTGGTGCCCGAGGGCGGCATCGAGCCCAAGACCGGGCACATGCTGTCGCCCGGCACCATGACAATGCGTGAGGAGACGTTCCGCGCGGTGCTCACCGATGCGGCGGAGAGCCTGCAGGCCCACGGCTTCAAGAACGTCATCTTCATCGGCGACAGCGGCGGCAACCAGGCCGGCCAGAAGGCCGTGGCCGAAGCGCTGACGGCGAAGTGGGCCGGCAAGGCGCTGGCGCTGCACATCCCCGAGTACTACGACTACGCCAGCGTGGCGAAGCACATGGAAGGCCAGGGCATCGGCGAGGGCAAGAGCGACGGCATGCACGACGACCCGATCATCACGCTCAACATGTTCATCGACGACCCGAACTCGGTCCGTTATGACGGGCGCGTGAAGGCGGGCAAGGCCAGCATCAACGGCCACTCGATCGCCGACCGCGCCAAGGCGACCGCCCAGGCGAAGCAGATCGTCGAGTTCCGGGCCACCAAGACCGTCGAGGCGATCAATAAGGCGATCGCCGCGAAGGGCGGGAAGTAACACGGCCCTCGACGCCAACCTCGCCCGGCGCTTCCGCTCGATGCGCCGGCTGATCGGCAACACGCCGCTCCTCGCCCTCGCCCTGCGCGTGGGCGGGGAGCCGCGCACCATCCACGCCAAGTACGAGCCCCTCAACCTCACCGGCAGCATCAAGGACCGCATGGCGCTGCACATCCTGCAGCGCGCCTACGAAACGGGCCTGATCGCGCCGGGCGATCCAATCGCCGAGGCGACCAGCGGCAATACCGGCATTTCGTTTGCCGCCATCGGCCGCGCGCTCGGGCATCCGGTCACCGTGTTCATGCCCGACTGGATGAGCAGCGAGCGCATCGCGCTGATCGCGAGCTTCGGCGCCTCCGTGGTGCTGGTGAGCAAGGCCGACGGCGGGTTCCTCGGCTCCATTGCCCGTGCCGACGCCATGAAGGCCGCCGACCCGCGCACCTTCCTGCCCCACCAGTTTTCCAATGAGGCCAACGTCGATGCCCACTTCACCGGCACCGGCCCTGAGATCTGGCTGCAACTGCAGGGACAGGGCCTGACCCCTGCCGCCTTCGTCGCGGGCGTCGGCACCGGCGGCACGGTGATGGGCGTGGGCCGCTACCTGAAATCGAAGAACCCCTCGGTCAGGGTGCATCCGCTCGAGCCGGCCGAGTCGCCGACGCTGTCGGCCGGACACAAGATCGGGCACCACCGCATCCAGGGCATCTCCGACGAATTCGTGCCGCCGATCATCCACTTCGACGAGCTGGACGCCGTGGTGCAGGCCAACGACGGCGACGCCATCCTGATGGCGCAGTTGCTGGCGCAGCACGGGCTCGCGGTGGGCATCTCCTCTGGCGCCAACGTGATTGGCGCGCTCCGCGTCCAGCAGGAGCTCGGACCGGAGTCGGTCGTCGTCACCGTGTTGAGCGACAGCAACAAGAAGTACTTGAGCACCGACCTGCTGCGCTCCGAACCCGTGAAGCCCGGGTACCTCACGCCGCAGGTTGAGATGCTCGGCTTCGATGCCGTGAACCGCGTGTGCGAGATGTGCGCCGATCCGCGCACCTAGTTGAAGCGACTCCTCTCCCTGATCGCCGCCTGCCTGGCCGTTGCGGTTGGCGCCGGCGCCTGCCTTGTTGACCGCGCCATCCATCGCCCCCGGACCGCGCTCACGGCAGACAACCACGCGCGCGCCGCGGACCTCGCCACCTCGCTTGGCGCGGTGCTCGAGACGGTGTCGGTGACGGCCGGCGATGGCGCGACGCTGCAAGGCTGGCTCTTCACACCAGGGAATTCGAACGGCGACACGGTGATGCTCCTGCATGGCATCACCAGCAATCGCGCCGGCATGCTGCCGAGGGCCAGGGCGCTCCTGGAACGGGGCTACCGCGCGCTGGCCCTCGACGGACGCGGCCACGGCGACAGCGGCGGCGATCTCGTGACGTTCGGTGCGCTGGAGTCCGGCGACATGCGCGGCTGGATTGCCTGGGTGCGCCAGCGCGCAACCAACGGCTGCGTCTTCCTGCTCGGCGATTCGCTCGGCGCGGCGGTCGCGCTGCAGTCCGCGGACGCGCCAGGGGTGTGCGGTGTGATCGCGCAATCCGCGTTTGCGAACATGCGCGAGATTGCGTTCGATCGCGTCGGCCAGCAACTGCGGACCGGCGCCTGGGTGGGCCGGAGCGTCCTTAGGCCCGGGATCGAGGCTGGGTTGCTCTACGCTCGTGTCCGATACGGAGTGGACCTCGGAGCGGCATCGGCACTGGCCGCGGTGTCGCGACCGGGCGCGCCGGTTCTGGTGATTCACGGCGAGTTGGACGACAACGCCCCCGCACGGCATGCCCGGATGCTGGGCCAGGCCAACCCAAGCCGCGTCACGACCTGGATCGTGCCCGGGGGCGCACACGGCGGGTTCGGCGCCGGCGAGCCTGATTACGACACCCGGCTGTTCGAGTTCCTGGCGAGGACGCGGAAGACCGGGTAACTTCCGGCCTCCTCTTCGGTCTAATCATCCATGATCGGTTCGGCGCTCTTGCTCGCGGCCCTGGCCGCCGCCACCTTCACCTTTTCAACGCTTGCCGGCACGCCCGGCTCCGTCGTCAACAGCCAGGACGGCGTGGGCACTTCCGCGCAGTTTGACGCACCGCGCGGGGTGGCCGTCGATCGAGCGGGCAACATCTACGTGGCCGACACCCGGAACAACACCGTTCGCAAAGTCTCGCCCTCAGGCGAGGTCACGACCCTCGCCGGCACGCCGGGCCTCGAAGGCCTGGTCAACGGCGCCGGAGCGGCCGCGCGTTTCAACGAACCGTTCGGCCTCGCCGTGGGCGACGCGGGCACTGTCTACGTAGCCGACGCCTCCAACAACGCGATTCGCAAGATTACGGCCGACGGCGTGGTCTCGACCGTCGCCGGCGGTGGTGGCGCGGGTTCGACCGACGGCACCGGCACGGCCGCGCGGCTGGATGAGCCCCGAGGCGTGGCGCTCGACGTCAACGGCACGCTCTACGTCTCCGACTACGACAACCACCTGATCCGCAAAGTCTCGCCGGCCGGTGTCGTCACCACGCTGGCCGGACGCGCGGACCAGCCGGGTAACGCTGATGGCATTGGCACTGCCGCTTCATTCCGCGGCCCCATGGGCATTGCCGTGGACGCCACGGGCATCGTCTACGTCGCCGACACCGGCAATCGCGCCGTCCGCCGCATCACCACCGCTGGCACTGTGACGACGCTGGCGTTGACCGGTTCGTCGCTGAGCGAACCACGCGGGATCGCGGTGGATGCCGCGGGCGTCATCACCATCGCCGACTACGGCTCGCACACCATTCGCTCGATCGCCGCGAACGGCGCGGTAACGACCCTCGCGGGCGCACTCTCTAATCCCGGGACGACGGATGCGACCGGATCCGCGGCGCGGTTCCACTTCCCTTCCAGCATCGCGGCGACCAACGCTGGTGTGATTTACGTCGCCGATACAGAGAACGACGCCATTCGCGCGATCGCGTCCGGTGCGGTCGTCGCCACCATTGCAGGACAGGCCGGCCGCACCAGCAGCGTCGATGGACAAGGCGCTGCCGCCCGCTTCGAAGATCCGTTTTCGGCCGCGGTTGACGCCGATGGCGTCGTCTTCATCGCCGACAGCGCCGCGCACGTCATCCGGCGCATCACGCCGGATGGGACGGTGACCACCTACGCCGGCACGCCCGGATCGTACGGCAGCGCCGACGGCACGGGCGCCGCCGCGCGCTTCTACTCGCCGTTCGGCGTCGCGGCGGATCGAGCCGGCAACCTCTACGTGGCCGACAGCTTCAACAGCACGGTCCGCAAGATCGCGCCCGGCGGCATCGTGACGACGCTGGCCGGCGCCGCGCGGTCCCGGGGCCACACTGACGGCACCGGCGCGGCCGCGCGATTCGATCAGCCGTTCGGCATCGCGGCGGATGGCAACGGCACCGTCTACGTCTCTGATGCCACGGCCAACACCATCCGCAAGATAACGGCCGCTGGCGTGGTGTCTACACTGGCGGGACAGGGCGGCTCGGCCGGCAGCGCGGATGGCACGGGCACGAGCGCCAGGTTCACGGTGCCCTACGGCATCGCGGTGGACACGGCGGGCACGGTGTTCGTCGTGGACCACGGCAACCACACGATTCGCCGCGTCACCGCGGAGGGCGTCGTCTCGACGCTGGCCGGAACGGCGGGTAGCGCCGGATCCGCGGACGGAACCGGCGCCGCGAGCCGGTTTCGGTATCCATCTGGAGTGGCGGTTGATCGCGAGGGGAACGTGTTCGTCGCCGATACCGACAACCACCTGATTCGGCAGGTCACCCCGTCAGGCGAGGTGACGACGGTGGGCGGTTCGGGCAGCCCGGGATCAACCGACGGTGTCGGCACGGCAGCGCGGTTCTTCAATCCGAAGGGCGTTGCCGCTGATGCTGCCGGTCGCATCTACGTAGCCGACCGTAGCAACCACACCGTTCGGCTCGGCACACGCTAGACCCGCGGACAGCCTCGGAATACGTATGATGGCGCTATAATCATACGTATGGCCAAACTCACCCTCAGCGTGGATGAGCGCATCGTCGAGCGTGCCAAGGCTTATGCCCTGGCGCAAGGGACCTCGGTCTCCGGGCTGGTCGAAAAGCTGCTCGACCTGGTGGCCACCCCGACCGGCAAGACCGGCGACGCACCAGCCGTTCTCAGCAAGCTCCGCGGCTCACTCAAACGCGGCTCATCTGCGGACTACCACCGGTATCTCGCACGCAAGTACCGATGAAGCGCGTGCTGCTCGACGTCAATGTCGTGCTCGATGTGCTGCTGGATCGCGCGCCATTTGCGGATGCCTCGTCGGCCATCTGGGCGGCGGTTGAGCAGGGACAGGCCGAGGGGTTGCTTTCGGCCCATGCCGTCACGACCCTGCACTATTTGAACGCAAAGGCGGTTGGCGTTCGGATGGCAAGGGAAACCACCGACGCGTTGCTCTCGGTTTTTGCGGTAGCCAGCGTGGACGGTGCCGTGCTGAACGCAGCTCTAGCCTTGAATTGGACCGATTTCGAGGACGCGGTCACGGCGGCGGCCGCCAAGCGCGCGAAGTGTGATGCCCTGGTTACGCGAAATCCCAGCGACTTCAAGGGCTCGCCCGTACGGGTGCTCACCCCTTCTGAAGCCGCGGCGTGGCTCGCTTCCCGATGACCAGCGGCGGGCCATGGAGTCGTGTAACTGTATACATCGTGCCGGAAACCACCAACGTGTCCGCGGTCGTTACGATCAGGCTGACTCCTGAGCTGGAGCGCCGGCTCGCGCGGGAGGCCCGCCGATTGCGGCGCAGCCGGAGCGAGGTCGCGCGCGCGATCCTCGAAGCCCACCTCGCGGGCCCGGTCGTCGATCCGCACATAGAGGCACGGCGTCAATCGCTGCTGGCCAGCGCACAGGACGCCGACCGTGCCACCCTCGACTTCATCGAGCACGCCGGGGATCCCCGCGGGGGGAAATAACCCGCGGCGCCGTCGTCATTGTCTCGGCCCGCGGTGCCTACAACCGGTGAGCCCAGGCCCGCACTCGTCGTCCAGAACGACTCGTTCAATCCCACGCATGCCAGCGTGACCATCTGTCCGATCACAACGGCGTGCATCGATGCGCCGCTCTTCCGGGTCAACGTGCCGCCGGGTGAGCGCACCGGCCTGAAGTCGGCATCCCAGGTGATGGTGGACAAGATCGTGAGCGTGCCGCGCGCCAGCATCGTGCGTGAAGTCGGGCGCTGTGACGAGGCCGCATCGCATGCCGTGGAAGATGCGCTGAGAAACTGGCTCGGCCTGTAACAGGCCGGAGACGACGGTCCGGGTATAGCCGGACGCTACATCCCCGCTGAATGCCCGGCCGTATAATCCCGCCATGATCAGATTCTTGCTCGTGGCCCTCCTTGTCAGTCAGGCCCTTACCGGCATCGCTGAAGCAGGCGTCACGCGGCTGCGCATCGAGCGCCGCGAGACGGTGCTCGCGGGCAAGCCGTTCGGCGCCGCCGGTCCGTACGAGAAACTGGTCGGCAAGGTCGACTTCGCCCTCGACCCGTCTCTTCCACAGAACCAGGGTATCGTCGATCTGAAGCTGGCGCCGCGCAACGCGCAGGGCCTCGTCGAGTTCTCCGCCGATTTCTATCTGCTGAAGCCGGTTGATCCCACCCGCGGCAACGGCCGCTTGTTCTACGAGGCCGGCAATCGCGGCACCAAGCGCATCCTTCCCGTCTTCCAGGACGCCGCCAATTCACCCGATCCGACGACGGCCGCGGAGTTTGGCAATGGTGCGCTGATGCGACAAGGCTTCTCGCTGCTGTGGATGGGATGGCAATGGGACGTGCCCGAAGGCCGGATGCGGATGGAGATTCCCATCGCCACCGAGAACGGCCGGCCGATCACCGGACTGGTGCGCGGCAACTTCATTCCCGGCCCCAACGCGAACACCGCCTCGGTGGCTGACCGCGGACATCTCGCCTACCCGGTTGCCGATCCCACGAGTCCCGAGAACAAGCTGCTCGTCCGGCGGCTGCCCACCGATGCTCCGAGGGAGATCGCGCGGGCCACATGGCGCTTCACCGGCCCGGGCGCGGTGACCCTGGATCGCAGCTTCGAGCCCGGCCTCATCTACGACGTGGTCTATCGCGCCCGCGACCCCCGCGTGATTGGAGTGGGCCTGGCCGGGACGCGCGACATCATCAGCTTCTTCAAGCACGCGACGGCCGCGGCGGGCAATCCGCTTCCGGGCATCACGCTCGCCTTGGGCTGGGGCGTGTCGCAGACCGGCCGCTTCCTGCGCCATTTCGTCTACGAGGGGTTCAACGAAGACGAGGGCGGACAGATCGTGTTCGACGGGGTGTTCGACCAGGTCGGCGGCGCCGGCCGCGGATCGTTCAACCACCGCTTCGGGCAGCAGTCACGCGACCAGCTCCAGCACTTCAACATTCTCTATCCCGTGGACATGTTCCCCTTCACGGACGTGGACCAGACGGATCCGGAGACCGGCGTTACCGACGGCGTCTTGCGCCAGGCGACCCGGAGCAACACGGTTCCGAAGTTCTTCCACGTGCTGACCGACTCCGAGTACTTCAACCGGGCCGGCTCGCTGGTGCACACCGATGTCACCGGCACGCGCGACATCGCGCCACCGCCGACCAGCCGCATCTACTTCATCGCCTCTGCTCCGCACATCGTCGGGGCCTTTCCTCCTGCGCCGTACGCGGATCCGGACTTCGTCGGCCGCGCCGACATGAACACGCTGGTCTACACGCCGGTGATTCGCGCCCTGTTCCGCGCGCTCGATCGCTGGGTGGCGGAAGGCGTGGAGCCGCCAGCGAGCCGCTATCCCCAGCTGGCCAACGGCACGCTCACGACCGTGGAGGCGTCTGGCTGGCCGGCCATTCCCGGCTACGCGCGGCCACACTCGCCGATGACAACCTACCGCCTGGATTTCGGGCCCGAGTGGGCGAAGGGCATCGTCACGAAGGAGCCGCCAGACATCGGCAAGCCGTTCATTGGCCGCGTGCCGGCCGTGGATGAAGCCGGCAACGATCGCGCCGGCATCCGGCTGCCGGAGATTGCCGTGCCGCTGGCCACGCACACCGGGTGGAATTACCGCCGCGCGTCGATCGGCGCGCCCGACCGGCTGGCGAGCGAGATTGGATCATACTTGCCGCTGCCGCGCACCCGCGCAGACCGCGAACGCACCGGCGACAGCCGCAGGTCGATCGCGGAACGCTACGCGAGCCGCGAAGACTACCTCGGCCGCATCTCGCTGGCCGCCGTGGCGTTGGTCGAAGAGGGGTTCCTGCTGGCCGAGGACGTGCCCGCCGCGATCCAGCGGGCGCTGGCTCATTATGACTGGGCCGCAAGATAGGTCACAGACGACAGCCGCAGATTTGGACGCAGATTCGGTCCTCACGAATCACAGCCGCAGATTGGACGCCGATTTCTGGTCTTCACAATCAACGCCGCCGATTGGAGGCCGATTTCTGGTCTTCACGATCACAGCCGCAGATTGGACGCCGATTTCTGGTCCTCACGAATCACAGCCGCAGATTGGACGCCGATTTCTGGTCCTCACGAATCACAGCCGCAGATTGGACGCCGATTTCTGATTCTCACGAATCACAGCGACAGATTGGACGCCGACTTCGGGCCTTCACGATCACGGCCGCAGACTCAGACGCAGGTTTCGGGCCTCACCAATGCAGCCGCAGATTCACGCCAGCCAACGATGCTCACTCACGCCTGACGAGGCAAGAATTGCCGCAGCCGAAAGGCGCCCATGTTGCAGTTTCTCCGATGTGGTCGCTCGGCCCGTGCATCCCCGTCCGGGCCCGCTCCTGTCGCCTCAACCACTTACAGCGATGGCGGGATGATCGGGCCTGCGGCACGTCAATTGGATGTTCTGGGCCGCATGAACATGCCACAGCCCGGACGAGACGAGAGAACGTTCGCGATCATCGGCGCCGCCATGGAGGTCCATCGGGTCCTGCGCAGGGGCTTTCTCGAGGCGATCTACTACGAAGCGCTGGCTCACGAGTTCACGCTGCGCGACATCCCCTTCACGACGCAGTTGCCGTGCTCGGTGGAGTACAAGGGGCAACGGCTTCACGGCTCTTACAAGCTGGACTTCGTCTGCTTCGACAACGTGATTGTCGAGGTCAAGGCCAGTTCGGCCACCGTGCCCGCCGATTACGCGCAAGTTCTGAACTACCTTGCCGTCAGCGGCCACGAGATCGCCCTGCTGGTCAACTTCGGCCGGCCATCGCTGGAGTATCGCCGGTTCGCGATGAGCGAACCATGAAACGGATCGGCCGCCGCATATAGCGGGAGCTCGAATCGGCGTCTAATCTGCGGCTGCCAGCCGTGAGGATTTTGAATCTGCGTTTAATCTGCGGCTGTCAGCCGTGAGAATCTTGAATCTGCTGTTTAATCTGCGGCTGCCAGCCGTGAGAATCTTGAATCTGCGTCCAATCTGCGGCTGTGATCGTGCGGCCCTACTTCTTGACGTGCCGTTCCAGCATGCGGCGGCGGACCACACCGCCGTAGACGTTGCCCTGGGCGTCCACGCCAATGCCTTCGGCGCCGGCGTGATCCGCCGCGGTTGATTCCTGGTCCTCGATGAAGGCGGTGACGCGCCCGCCGCGGGCGCTGCCGATGCGGATGCCCTTCTTGATGCCCGGCAGTTCATGGGCGCCGGTGTCGGTCCCCCACGACTCCGAATCAGCCACATACATCGTGTCGTCGCCGGTGATGACGATGCCACTGGGCCGGCCGAACTGGCGCCACTCGTCCAGCACCTGGCCGTCCTGGCTGTAGATCACGATGCGGTTGTTCTCGCGGTCGCCGACGAACAGCCGGCCGCGCGAGTCCATGGCCAGGGTGTGCGGCTCGCTCAGCTCGCCGCGACCGGAGCCCTTGCGGCCCCATTCCTTGATGAACTTGCCGTCCTCGCTGAAGTGCATCACGCGGTTGTTCTTGCCGTTGCGGTGACTATCGGTGATGAACAGATCGCCGTTCGGAGCGATGACGACGTCGGTGGGTTGGTCGAAGAGGCTGGGACCCGAACCGCTGACACCGGCCCGGCCGAGCGTCATCAGCACCTTGCCCTCGGGACTGAACTTGATGGCCTGGTGCCCCTTGCCTGGCGCATTGCCGGCGTCGGTCATCCACAGGTTGCCGTCACGATCGACGGCGCCGCCGTGCGGAAAGATCAGCATGCCCTGTCCGAAGGCGGCGAGGAGCTTGCCGCCGGCGCTGTATTTCAGGATGGGCGCCTCGGGCCGGCCGGCGCACGAGTTCTCGAAGCAGCGATGGACCACGTAGATGGTGCCGTCTGGCGCGGGCTCAATCGCGGTCACCGCCGCCCACTTCACGCCGGGCGGCAGCTCTCCCCAATCGCGGGTCGTGGTGTACGGCTGTGGCAGGTCGTTGCGGGGCTGGCTCCCCTGTTGGGCGAAGGCCGGGAAGACAGCGAGGGCCGCAACGGTGAACGTGAGCATTCGGAGTGGCACCATGGTGGCTCCTTTATACTTGAAGCCGCCTCCTTCATGCCTCGCCTGACCGACCAGCACGACATCCGCGCGATCCTGCGCCGCGACCCGGTGTGGGGTGTCTATGCGCTTGGGGATCTCGCGCCCGCGATGTTCGCCAAGACCCTGTGGTTCACCCCGGACCTCACGCTCGTGCTGCGCGATTTCGGCACCAGCATCCTCTTCGCGACCGGACCTGGCAGCGTCCGCGAGGCGCTCGATCACGTCACCTGGCCCGTGCACCTGCAAGTGCAGCGCGACGCGCTGGATGAGATTGCACGCCACGCCCACGTGGAGAGCGAGCGCCCGATGTGGCGCATGGGCTGGCAGGGTCCACCCGACCGCGGATGCCACATCAACCCTGGACACGCCGTGCGCCTCGGCGCGGACGATGTGCCGGCGCTGCAGCGGCTCTATGCCGACGGCGACGCCACCGGCGAGGCGCCTGACTTCTTCTTTCCGTCAATGGTGACGGCGGGCGCGTTTCGCGGCATCTACGAAGACGGCGCCCTGGCGGCGGCCGCCGGCACGCACTTGTTGTCGAGGGAAGAAGGCGCGGCGGCGATCGGCAACGTCTATACCCGCCGGGATTGCCGGGGCCGCGGATTGGGCCGCCTGGTCACCAGCGCAGTGGTCGCGTCACTTGCCGGCATCCAAACGGTTGGCCTTAACGTCCGTGCCGACAACGAGCCGGCGCTGCGGCTGTACGAAGCGCTGGGATTCGTCCGCCACTGTCCGTTTTACGAGGCGTTAGCCACGGCCAGGTATTAGCGGGGCGAAGACCTCCGCGAGGGGTGTGCCGTACGACACGACGCCCGAATCGTCAGATGGACGATCCGGGCGTTGGAGAACCTGCCTGCTCGATCGGCTAGGAACGCGCGCCGAAGCGTCCCGACCGCGATGCCGGACGGCGTCCGGGTCCACCGGACCCCTGACGCGCGCCCGATCGGGGTCCACTGGACCCACGACTGTTCCTGCCGCCCTGGTGACGGCGGCCCGCTTCCGGCAACGCCTCGTGCGACCCCGCCGTGGTCGGGAAGCCTTCGATCACCACGTGCTCGACCGGCGACGGCAACAGGCGCTGGATGTCCCGCAGCAGATCGCGATCCGCCGGCGATACCAGCGACACCGCGCGACCGGCGAGGCCGGCGCGGCCGGTGCGTCCCGCGCGGTGGATGTAGTCCTCGGCCACCAGCGGCAGATCGAAGTTCACCACCAGCGGCAACTGGACGATGTCGAGCCCGCGTGCGGCGATGTCGGTGGCGACGAGCACGTTGACATGCCCGGCCTTGAAGTCGCCCAGCGCCTTGGTGCGCGCGCCCTGGCTCTTGTTGCCGTGAATCACGGCCGCCTTGATGCCGGCGCCTTCGAGGTACTGGCCGACGCGGTTCGAGCCGTGCTTGGTCTTGCAGAACACCAGGGCCTGCCCCGCCGGCTTCTGCAGCAGGATGTGCGTCAGCAGGTCGCCCTTGCGCTGATCCGATACCGGATGCACCTGGTGCGTCACCGTCTGTGCCATCACCTGGCCCTCGGACACGTCAACCCGCATCGGGTCGCGCGTGAAGTCGGCCGACAGCCGGACCACGTCCTGGGAAATGGTCGCCGAGAACAGCAGCGTCTGGCGCTCGCGCGGCAGCACCTTCAGGATGCGACGCAGCGGCGGCATGAAGCCCATGTCGAGCATGCGGTCCGCCTCGTCCAGCGTGAGAATCTCCACGCCCGAGAGGTCAACCGTGCGCTGCTCCATGTGATCGAGCAGGCGGCCCGGCGTGGCGACGATGATGTCGGTGCCGCGCTGAAGGTCTCGCTTCTGCGGGATGATCGAGACGCCGCCGAAGATGGCGGTGACGCGCAGGTTCGCGGGCACACCGTAAGTGGTCAGTGACTTGTGCACCTGGAGCGCGAGCTCTCGCGTCGGCACCAGCACGAGCGCGCGCGGCTTGCGCGTCCCAGCCGCAGCGCCGCCAACGATCTGCAGCCGCTGGATCATCGGCAGGCCGAACGCGGCGGTCTTGCCGGTGCCGGTCTGGGCGCGGGCCAGCAGGTCGCGGCCCGTGAGGACGATCGGAATGGACTTGAGCTGCACCGGCGTGGGCGTGGTGTAGCCCAGTTTGGCGAGCGGATTACAAAGTGAGGGCGTGAGCCCGAGAGACACGAACGGCATAGCGAAGCACTCCAGATGTTGCCTGAGCGTTCCCTAACCGCACACAGCAGGCCGAATAATCCACGATTGTCGCGCCGGATTGGCGCATTGCGTCAGGCGCCCTCTAGGGGTGCCGCGCATCTGAGCTAACTGTACCGAAGGGTGGTAGTCCCGAGGAGATCTGAGGACGGCAGCGCAGTGACAGGAGCAGTATAGCAGGGTTCAGGGACCAGGGACCAGGGATCGATCCCTGATCCCTACGGCCGACGTGGCTCGACAATCGCAAACCCGGCGTCGAAGCGGTCGATTACGTCGAACAGCTGCATGGCCGCCGACAGGTCGCCCTCCAGCGTGGCCGCGCCCTGCTTCACGGCCTCGGCCAGTGATTGCCGCCCGAGGACGATCGCGTCGAACGTGGCGCGGGCCAAGGTCACCGAGGCACCGGCATTCGCCGCTCGCGCACCCGCCACGTAGGTGAGCGCCCCGTTTCGCAGTGTGACGGCGACCTGCTCCGACCGGCCGGTCAGCGTCCAGTTGACGACCACCTCACGCGACCAGGCCCGCGGGCCGTTCACATGCGTGCCGAGCACATCGAAGACGTCGGTGGCCCGCATCGCCCGCACCATCTCGGGATCCAGTGCCGCGGGCCGCGGCGCGAGTGGCCCCTGTCGCAGTTCCTGCGCGCCGACCAGGTACGCGTTTCGCCAGGTCGCGGCTTCCGAGGCATAGCCCAACTGTTCGAACGCGTCAGCCGCCAGCCGGCGCGCCTCGGTGTTCAAGGGATCGGCGTACACCACGTGACGCATGACTTCAGCAACCCAGCGATACTCTCCCTCAGCAAAGTCAGCCCGCGCCTTGGCGATCACGGCCGCGGCACCGCCGAAGTACTCGACGTACTTCCTCGACGCCTCTCGCTCCGGCAATGGATTCAAGTTGGCCGGGTTGGCGTCGTACCAACCCAAGTACTTCTGATACACCGCCTTGGCGTTGTGAGACAGCGTGCCGTAATAGCCGCGCGCGGCCCAATCATTCGCCAGGCCCGGCGGCAGCACGAGCTCCTCGGCGATCTCGGCGGGCGTGTAGCCGTGATTCATCAGCCTCACGCTCTGGTCGTGGATGTACTTGTAGAGGTCACGCTGGTTCGCCAGAGCGCGCGCGACGCGCTCCCTTCCCCACGTCGGCCAGTGATGTTGCGCGATCAGGACGTCCGTGTCGGGACCGAACCGCTCGAGCGCAGCGCCCAGGTACTTTGACCAGGCGCTGGAATCGCGGACCTCGGTGCCACGAAACGGCAGCAGGTTGTGCATGGTCTTCGTGGCGTTCTCGGCCAGGTTCAGCACGCGCTGCTTCGGCAGGAACAGGTGCATCTCGGCGGGCGCCTCGGTCGCCGGCGTCAGCTGGAACACGATCGGCACACCGTCGATCGTGTGCATCTCGAATGGCTGCGTAATGGTCATCGTCGGCGCCATCACGGACCGGCCCGGCGCACCGACGCCATCGATCTTGCCCAATCCCGCATCCACTGATCCGCGCTCACCGCGCGGCAATGACGTGCCGAACTGATAGGTCGCCCGCCGGCCCATGGCGTTGCCGGCGACCACGCTTTCGGCAATCACCGCGTTCATGAAGCCCGCCGGCCCGATGATTGCCGTGCGGCCCGCCGTGACTTCGGCGTCGTCCGCGACGCCGCGAACGCCGCCGTAGTGATCACTATGGCTGTGCGTGTAGATCACGGCCACGACTGGGCGCTTCGGCCGATGCGCGAAATAGAGATCGAGCGACGCCCTGGCCGCGCCCACTGACCCCAGCGGATCCACGATAATGACGCCGGTCGTGCCTTCGACAAACGTGGCGTTCGCAAGCGCGAGCCCGCGGACTTGATACACGCCGGGCACCACTTCGAACAAGCCGTTGATGGCGTTGAGGCGCGCCAGTCGCCACAGGCTCGGATGCACCGTGTCGGGAACCTTCTCGTCGTTCAGGAAGCCATAGCGGCGAGGGTCCTGCCCTGCCGGCAGCGTCGCGATGAACCCTCGTCGCGCGTCGGCGAAGTCCTGCTGATCGGCAAAGGGCAGATCGCGAAGGGCCGCCTCGTAGACCGCCCGCACCGCGGGCGCGGCGGCGTTAGGGGGAGGGCCTTGCGCAACGGATTGCGCGTGGACGGCGCCGTCAGCGACCGCCATCACAATGATCGCCAGAACCGCCACAACTCGAATGCTCGACTCGCGCATACCCACCTCTGGCGCGCAGGATAGCACTGCCCTTCGGCTACAGATGGGTCAGGGCCGCAATCATGTGCCGCAAATTGATTACAGCCGCCGACTGGAAACCAAGCGGATCAGGACGGCCCCAGATTGGACACCAACCCGATCAGGACAGCCGCAGATTCAATACCAACTCGATCAGGACAGCAGATTCGACATCGGTTGAACCCGACCGGGCGAAGCCACACCTTGGGAGAGCAATCTGCGTCAAATCTGCGGCTGGAACAGCCATCTGCGCCGAATCTGCGGTGTCCGCAGTCGTCGAGAGCGCGCCGCAGTGCCATCCTCAACTGGATGCCGATGCTGAACAAGAGGTAACGGCGGCGGCGTTCGACGAATGCCCGGCTACGGATTCCTCAGCCATGCTTCTCGAGCATCGCCAGATCGAGCAGGTCCTGCGGCCGGGCGACGGCCGCCTTGTTCTGCACCAAGTCCGCGCGGCCGATAATCCAGATCGACTGGTCGCCAAACACTGTCGACAGCCGGTTCGGCCACGCCGCCTCGAATGCGACGCCGTCGATATGGGTGGTGAGGTCGATGCGGTTGGGGGCCACGCCGATCTGGAGCACGGCGCCAGACACCTGGAAGTCGGCTTCGGTGACCCCAGCCAGCGGCGCGCCGAAGGCGTGCAAGGCGGCCATAACGCGCGGCGCATTGGCCGGCGAGGCCTCAACCCAGACATCGAGATCCTTCGTGAAGCGCGGCTCGGCGTAGAACGCCACCGCGTGGGCCCCAACGACGAGGTAGTTAGCCTGGGCCGCGTTCAACGCGGCAAACAGATCTCTGAAGTCGGGGTTCACCATCGGTCACGCCCCTCCAGGCCCGCGACTCAACTACCATGTCCCACATCAACTCGACGCGGCGATGCGGCGGGATTGACCGCCAGAACTCGCGGTCGAAGCTCCCGTCGTCTGGTTGACGCAACAGGCGTGCGCTGCCGGCCATTCGCTCCTCGCGGCGACCCATGGTGATAGGGGCATTGTACCCGTGTTTCCCTGTCTCACACGTGTGCACGACGACCGTCCGGGAGGTAAGCTGCCGCACGGCATCAAGGGTCGGCCCTGAGATAGCACCATCCTCAACCCAGGCACTGAAGATCCCGGCGCACCAGGTGGAACGCGAGCGCGCCATCCAGGGCACGCAGTCGAGGGCGCCACGCGAATCGCCGCCGACGCCATGGGCTCGCCGATCGGGTGGGCTCGCTGCAGCCACGGCGATGAGGTCGGCGGCTCGGCGTAGAGACTGACGGCGACCGAGCCGGTCACCATGTAGGCGATACCGGCATCTTCGAGTCGCGACGTAACGAGGGTGAGAACGGAACACTCGTCGAGCATGGTCCGCACGGCCATAATAGCCCGAGGTCGCTAGCCGGCGGGCTGGCTCCGAGCATCAGTAAGGCAGACAGGACGATGAATCGTGTGGCGGGAGATGCTGAACGTATTGGCGGTCTCAACCTACGGCCGCTTGGCGCAATACGCAGAGCCACGGCAGTGAGTGGGCACGAACAGCTCGGCCTGGATCAGCCACACGCCATCCACCTTGCGCCACTGTGCCAGGTAGGTGCCGCCAATCTCGACGACGCCATCAGGCTCGGTCCAGCGCCCAGTCCACTCTCCCCGTTCGGACGCCACCGCCCACGGGGCGAGCACGTCGACGGTCGCCGGCGTACGGACGTAGACAGTGTCGGGCCGCCGCGCGAACGTTTCTGACATCGCCTTCGCGTTAGCCTCTTTGCCCGCCCGTTGAGCGCTCGTCGAGGTCACGATGTGGACGTCGGGCATCCAATGCGCGGCAATCCCCGCGACATCGTGTTTGGCGATGGCCTCATTCGACCGGGCCCTCGCGGCGCGAATGCTGGTCTCGTCTGTCGACATCTGACTGCCCTTCGCACCGGCACCGGTGTTCATCAGCACGAACGCCAGGGCACTGGCACCAAGCACCGTACGCACGGTACGCACCTTAGTGTCCTCCCGGCCTTCGTCCCCAAGTCGGCGGCGCCGGCTCCGTGGTCCGGCGGTCGACCGGCTTCTCCTTGAGCAGGCGCAACGCCTCATCCACGGCGCGCTCGAGTTGCGAATCGCGGCCGGCGATCACATCCTTCGGCCAGTTCTCCACGTCGATGTCGGGCGCGGTGCCTTCGTTCTCCACCGCCCACTTGCCGTCGCGCGTGAAGAAGCCGCCGCGCGGCGCGATCATGGTGCCGCCGTCGATGAAGCCGGGCGTGTCGGCGGTGTGCACGAGGCCACCCCACGTGCGCTTGCCGACCAGAGGGCCGATCTTGCGGTAACGGAACATCCACGGCATGAGGTCGCCGCCCGACCCGGCCATCTCGTTGACGATCATCACCTTCGGCCCCCAGATGCCGGCCGAGGGGCTGGTGAACGGCCGGCGGTCACCGGCGACGTTGTTGAAGTAGCCATCGAAGTCGCGCTGCAGCACGTCGATGATGTAGTCGGCCGCCGAGCCGCCGCCGTTGTAGCGCTCGTCGATCACGGCGCCCTGCTTGTCCTGCTGCGCGAAGTAGTAGCGGTTGAAGCTCTCGTAGCCGCCCTGCCCGGTGTTCGGCACATAGACATAGGCGAGCTGGCCGTTGGATCGCTTCTCGACGAAGCGGCGATTCTCCTCGACCCACGCGCGCGTGCGCAGGCCCTGATCGTTGGGCACGGGTACTACCGTGACCTGCCGCGCGCCCGGCGCGGCCGGCTGCGCATTCACCGTCAACACCGTCTGGCGATTCGCCGAGCCGTCGAGCAGGCGGTAGATGTTGTCGGGCGCCACCAGATCGACGCCGTTGATGGCCAGGATGAAGTCCCCCGCCGCCACGTTGATGCCCGGTCCCGCGAGCGGCGCGCGCAGGTCAGGATTCCAGCTTTCGCCGTCGTAGATCCTGGCGATCTTGTAGCGGCCGTTCTCGATCACGAAGTCGGCGCCCAACAAGCCGCCAGGTGATGTGGGCACGTCGGGCATCGCACCACCCCGCACGTAGGAGTGGCCGATGGCGATTTCCGCGCCCATGTTGTCGAGCAGGTAGTTGAGGTCGGCGCGGTGCGCGATGTGCGGCAGCATGGTGCCGTACATCTCCTTCATGCGCGGCCAGTTGGCACCTTGCATGTTGGGCACGTAGAGGTAGTCGCGCTGCAGCCGCCAGCCCTCGTTGAAGATTTGCGCGAACTCGGCCCTCGGGTCCAGGTGCATCCGCAAAGTCACGTCGAGCCGCCCGTCACCGGCCTTCGGGGCGTCCTTGGTGGCGTCTACCAGGAACAAGGCGGGACGCTGATTGGCATTGGCTGCGGGCGCCGCGCCCGGCGCGGCCGGCGGAGCCGGCGTTCGATACACCAGCTTCTTCCCGTCGGCGCTCACCGCGTATTCGGCGACGCCTGGCTGAAACACATCCGCCTTGCGGTCGCTGAGACGGAATCGATGCAGCGTGCTGCGTCCGCCCTGCCCCTGAGCCGCCTCGAGAAAGAACACGCTGCCGGCAGTGCCGGCCTTGAGCTGCGAATACTGGCGCGAGGGCACACCCGCGACCGAGAGAATGCGCTGCTGCAGGCCGGCGAAGTCGATCTGCACCGCGGGAACCGGCCTGGCCTCTTCTTTTTCGGGCGCCGCGGCGGTCGTGCCCGGGTCTTCGTCACTCTCTGGAAGGAGCGGACTCGGATCCGACTTCTTCAGCACGGCCAGGTACAGGGCGAAGGTCTCTTCGCGGTCGTAGGAGGTCATGTCGAGCCACTGCGACCCGAGGCCGAAATCCGTGGAGGCGAGGAACCAGAGATATTTACCGCTCGCATCCCACACCGGATACATCGCGTCGGCCAGGCCGTCGGTGACCTGCGTCTTCTCGCCGGTCTCGGCGTTGGCGACCACAATCGCGCGATAGAGCGTGTTGAGGCGCGAGGCGAACGCCACCCACTTCGAATCCGGGCTCCACGCCGGCGCCAGCGTGCGCTGCGGCACCATCCACGGATCGTTGCCGACGATCTTGGCCTGGCCGCTCGCCACGTCCATCACCCACACGTTGAGGTTGGTGTCGGTATAGAGCAGCTTCTTCGAATCGGGCGACCACGTCGGCGTGTAGTAGAACGCCGGCTTCTGGAACGCGATCTCCCGCGGCGGCGCGATGCCGTCCTGCGATTCGATCACCAGCTGGTATTCGCCGGACCTGTCGCTGAAGTACGAGATCCACTTGCCGTCCGGCGACCAGGCGGGCTGCCGTTCCGCCGACCCGCTGGAGTTGGTGATGTTGCGGGTGTCGCCCTTCTCCGCCGGGATGGTGAAGATCTCGCCGCGCGCCTCGACCACCACGCGCTTGCCGGTCGCCGACAGGCCGAGGTTGGTCATGCGGCTGGTGACGTCTTCGAAGCGCGGCATCATCCACGGGAAGTCGCCCGCCGCCGTAATGGTGAGCTGCGTGGTCTTGCCGGTCTTCGGGTCGAGCGTGTGCAGCCATCCCGCCTGCTCGAACACCACCGTGCCGGCGCCGGCGTCAAGCGTCTTCACGTCGTAGTCGATGAACCTGGTCCGCTGCATAAGGGCCTTGGTGCCGGTGTCGTAGGACCACACGTTGGCAATGCCGTCGCGATCCGAGATGAAGAACACCGTGTCACTCACCCACACCGGATCGACGTCCTTCGAGTCGGTCCAGGGTGGTGACACCAGGTCGAACGTCTTGAGATCGACAATCCACACGGGACGGTTCTGGCCGCCGCGGTAGTTGCGCCGCTCTTCATCCCACGAGTTGTTCATGCGATAGGCGATGCGCCTGCCGTCGGGCGAGATCTTCCCCTGGTAGCCGCGCGGCAGCGGCAGCGGCGCTTCGATGCCGCCGTTGGCCGGCACGGTCCAGAACCGCGGCGTGGCATTGGGCGCGGCGGTCGCCCTCGCCGACGCGAAGAGCACGCCGGTACCATCGGCGGTCCACCCTTGCACCTGGTCGGCACCGGGATGCCACGTCAGCCGCTTCGGGTCCCCGCCGTCGACCGGGACCGTGTAGACATCGACGTTGCCGCCGTAGTCGCCGCTGAAGGCAATGGTGCTGCCGTCGGGCGAGAACTTCGGGTTGGTGGTCTGGCCCTGGAAGCTGGTGAGCCGGCGGGCATTGCCGCCCGCGCGCTCGACCACCCAGATGTTGTTGGCGTAGCCAAAGGCCACGTGCGTGGCGCTGATCGTCGGCGACCGCAGCATGCGCGTGGGTCCGCCGGCGGCGGTCACTTCGAGCGAGCCGGGCACGGCGAGCCCGGCCAGGAGCGCGAGACCAAGGAATGGCTTCATGGAGGCGAATGCTAGCACGCAGATTGCGCTAGAATCCCCGGCACCATGACACGCCAGCGGCCCTTGCTCCTCCTGACAATTCTGATCTTCGGCGCCGCCGCAATGGCCTTGGGGCCGGTCACGGCCCAGCAAGGTGCGCCGTCAGGCGCCCGCCCGCCAGGGACCACCTACAAGGGGGCGGCCTTCACGTTCAACAGGATCGCGGACGGCGTGTATCACGCCGTGGGCACCGGCAGCCTGGTGGTGATGTCGAACGCGACCATCATCGAAGGCGACCGCGACGTGCTGGTCGTGGACTCCCACGTGTCGCCCGGCGGCGCCTGGGCGCTGCGCGAAGAGCTGAAAACCATCACCAGCAAGCCCATCCGCTGGGTCGTGAACTCGCACTATCACTTCGATCACTCCCACGGCAACCAGATCTACGGCCCCGAGGTGGAGATCATCGGTCACGAGTTCGCGCGGCAGCAGATCCTCGCCGGCAAGTCGCAAGACTCACCGGCCCGCGAGTTCTACGTCGGCGGCGTGCCCGCCGCGATCAAGGGCCTCGAGCAGCGGCTGGCAGCGGCCACCGACGACAAGACGCGCAGCAGCATTCAGGCGCAGCTCGACATCCAGCGCAATCACCTGGAAGGGACCAACGCCGTCAAGCCGACGCCCCCGACCATGACGCTGACCCAGACCTTGACGCTGCATCGCGGGTCGCGCGAGATCCGCGTGCTGTTCCTCGGCCGCGGCCACACCGCCGGCGACGTCGTCGTCTACCTGCCCAAGGAGCGGATCGTCGCCACCGGCGACTTGCTGGTCGAGGGCACGTCGTACATGGGCGATGCGTTCTTCACGGAATGGATCCAGACCATCGAGGCGCTGAAGCAACTGGATGTCGAGACGGTGTTGCCCGGACACGGAAACGCCTTCAAGGGCAAGGCCAGGATGGATCACTGGCAGGCCTACCTCCGCGACTTCTGGGAGCAGGCGCAGAAGTTCCACAAGGCGGGCACGCCGTGGGAAGAAGCGGCGAAGCTGGTGGACCTGCGCGGCAACGCGGTGAACTACCCGGCGATCCGCGCGGCCGGCATCACGCCGAACCACGGCATGCGCCGGGCGTACGAGATCCTCGACGGCAAGGTCAAATAGCCGGGGCTACTTCACCGGCACCAGCAGCCTGGCGCGATCTCCGGCCTGCGACGGCGCGTACTTCTGCGTGCGCCCGCCGAAGCTGTCGGCGATGTAAAGGTTGCCCTCGGAATCCACCGAGATCTGGTGCGGCTCCCAGAATTGCCCAGGCTGCATGCCGTAAGTGCCCCAGAAGTAGAGCCGCTTGCCGTTCTTGTCGAACTGCAGCAGCCGCGCGTTGGTGCCATCCACCACCCACACCGTGTCGTCGTCGCTGACGAACACGTCGTTGGGTTGACGGAGATTCGGCCAGATGTCGATCGACTTGCCGGCGGCGTCGAATACCTGGATGCGCCGGTTGGAGCGATCGGCCACGTAGATGCGGCCGTCTTTCCCCACCGCGATGCCGTGCACGCCGCTCACCTGGCCGGGCGCGTTGCCGCGCGTGCCGAACGACGACACGAACTTCCCGTCCTTGTCGAACTTGGCGATGCGCGCGTTGCGCAGGCCGTCGGCGACCAGGATCGACCCGTCCGGGAGGAACGCCAGATCCTGTGGCATGCCGAAGTGGGTGGCGTCATCACCGGCCACGCCGGCTTCGCCGAGCGTCATCACCAGCTGCTTGCCGTCGTTGGTGAACTTGTGGATCTGGTGCCTGCCGTCGTTGACGACCCACACGTGCTTCTGGGGATCGTAGGGGCTGATGCGGATCTTGTGCGGGCTGCTGCCTTCGAAGAGCTGGTCCCACTGCGTCCACGCCTCGATCATCTTGCCGGTGCGATCGACCACGATGATGGAATTGCGGAGTTCGGCCTTGGGCTCGGTGGCGCGTTGGCCGGTGGATCCCCAACTGCCGTTGAAACCGCGCGGCAGCGGGTCTGGCACCTTCAGCTCGCCACGCATGCCGATGAAGATGCGGTCGGGCGACTGGGCGCACACCGCGGGCTGCGAGCCCCAGATGAAGCCGGCCTTCGACCACGGCTGCGGCCAGCCTTCAGCCACCTGATAGGCGCCGGTCTCGTCTTCCCCGCCCTTAACCTGCGAAAAGGCCGGCGTGGCGACAAGCAACAGTGCGACAGCGATAACCGGCAGGTATTTTCCCGACAAGCTGTGTCCTCCCGACAAGTGATTCCCTCCCGACAAGCGGTGTCGTCCCGTCCGACGTCCGCGTCAATATACTGCACGGCGGTCACCTCGTGGCACGTAGGGTATGCTGACCCGTCGGCGCTACCCCGTGGCGCCGCCACCCAGAAGCCGCTTCATGATGAGGTCACTCGTTCGTCGTGCCGCCTTGCTCGCCGGCCTCGCGCTGCTCTCCCTGGTATTCGCGCCCGCGCCCGCCGCGGCGCAAGCGCCATCAGGCCACAAGGTCGCCAGCCTCGAGATCAAGATCCTCTCGACGATGCTGGCCGACGAGGGCTTTGGGGAGTGGGGATTCGCCGCGCTCGTCGAGGTGGACGGCCGCAAGATCCTGTTCGACACCGGCGCGCACGAAGACACGGTGCAGCGCAACCTCAAGGCGATGAAGCTTGACCTGTCGGACGTCGAGGTGGTCATCCTCAGCCACAATCACGACGACCACACCACGGGCCTGCTGACGCTGCGCCGCCAGTTCGCGGCGAAGTCACCCAAGGCACTCAGTAAGGTCTATGCCGGCCGCGGCATCTTCTGGCCGCGCATCAGCGCCGGCGGCGCGGTGAGCGATCGCATGGCCGGCGTCAGGCGCGACTACGAAGCCACCGGCGGCGCCATCGTCGAGGTGACCAGGCCCACGGAGATTCTGCCTGGCGTGTGGCTCACCGGACCGGTGCCCCGCGTCCATCCCGAACACAATTGGAGTTCGGTGGGCAAGGTCCGGACCGCGGCCGGTGATGTCGAAGACACCGTGCCGGAAGACATGACGCTGGTCTTCCAGACCGCGCAGGGCCCCGTCTACCTGTTTGGCTGCGGCCACGCCGGCGTGATCAACACGCTGGAGCACGCGCGCAAGACGATCGATCCCGCGCCGGTGAAAGCGGTGATTGGCGGACTGCACCTCTTCGCCGCTGACGACCAGCACCTGGCATGGACGGCCGGGCAGCTGAAGGCCTTTGGCGTCCAGCAACTGCTCGGCGCGCACTGCACCGGCATCGAGTCGGTCTACCGGATCCGCGAGCTGGTGGGCTTGACGCGCCAGACGTGCATGGTCGGCGCCGTCGGGGCTTCCTATTCGCTCGTCAACGGCATCAACCCCGTCAGGATCGCGAAGTAGTCCCGGCGTGAAGGCGGCTCCGCTCAGGGTCGATCCGGAGCAGCGCTTCACGTGCGGCAGCTGCGCCCGCTGCTGCCGCCGCTGGGAGATTCTCGTCTCGCCGGCGGAGGTCGAGTCGTTCCGCTCGCGCGACGCCGCCCGCTGGTTCCGCGAGGCCGACGGCGCGCCCGAGGGCACGACGCGCGACCCGTTCGAGGCGGTTCCCGGGTGGCGGGGTTTCCATCGCATCCGCAAGCGAGACGACGGCGCGTGTGGCTTTCTCTCGACCGACAACCGCTGCCGGCTGCACGAAGAGCTGGGCGGTGGCCGCAAGCCGCTGACCTGCCGGATGTTCCCCTACAGCTTTCATCCGGCCCCCGACGCCGTGATCGTGACCACCAGCTTCGGTTGCCCCACCGTGCTGGCGAACCAGGGGGAGCGCATCGCCGACGGCGCCGCGCTGGAGTCCATCAAGACGCTCAAGGGCGAGTGGTTCGCGGGCCGCCACCACGCCGCCGCGCCACGCGTGTTGGTCCCGGGCCGCGCCATCGACCCGGCTTCGCTGCGCATCCTGCGCGACGGCCTGCTGACAATGTTGAATCGCGCGGAGGGCGGGCGGCGCGACTTGCGGCTCAACGTCCGCCGCATGGCCCTGGTGCTCGACGACCTGACGCGCACGCGCGTCGTCCGATTGGCCGGCGCCGACTTCGCGGAATACGTGAAGCTCACGGTGCCCTACGCCGCGGCCGCCGACACCGCCGTGCCGGCGCGCGCGCCGGGATGGGTGGGACGGCTCATGCAACGGGGCTTCCTGTTCGTAGTCGCCGCCACGCGCATGCGAATCGAGCATGCCGAGCGGTCGAACTTCGAGCTCCGCCTGCGGATGTTCCGGCTGCTCGCGCACTTCCACCGTCTGGCGCCCGGCTTCGAACGCGTCAACCTGGCGGCCCTCTCACGAAAGAACGGTCCGGCTGAAGCCGGACGCCACATCAACGCGCACGTGGACGTGAACGCGCCGGAGATTCAGCCGATCGCGCACCACTACCTGCGCGCGAGCATCCAGTCGCTCGGAGCCGGCGATCGCCCCGTGCTGGACGACCTCGCCATTGCGGTGTCGTACCTCAACGCCGCGTGCGCGCTCGCGGTGATGAACGCGCGGGCGGCGGGGCGGCCGGTTGATGGCGCGGTGTTCAGCGACGCGCTGATGGAAGCCGTCGACCTATCGCACAGCGACGAGCGGGGCCTGCTGGGACGCGCGCTCCGGCGTTTCGCGGGCGGTGTCGACGCCTTGCATGCCTTCGCTACCCAACCGTAAGCCGGCGGACTTGCTCGCCGTCACGGTGGCGTTCTCCACGATGACCTCGTACGCGTAGCCCGAGCCGAAGTCCTTGTCGACCGCCAGCGTGCCGGACACCGTGACGATGTCGCCCACTTTCACCGTGGCGCTGGTCGTAATCGTCAGGTCGTTCGTGCCGTCCTTGGCGGAACCCGAGCCATCCTGCAAGTGGAACCAGTTCTTGCCCATGACCTCGGGGATGGCCTTCACCACCTTGCCGCGGACGACCACCACCTTGCCGGCAAGCGCCTTTCGGTTCGCCCAGACATCAGCAATCGACCGTCCGCCCGGCGCGGGCGCAATAGGTTCGACGACCTGCGCGGCCGCGGGAGCCGCGGCGGAGTCGTGGCTGCCGGCCAGGGCCGGCACGGCCGACGCCGTGGGCAGCGACTCGCCTTCGCGTGCCACACCCGTCACAAAGTAGATCAGCGGGAAGGTCCGGTTGAGCGTCTTGCTGGTGAAGTTCTCCATGGGCATGTTGATGGCCGCGGTCAGGCGCTCGCCCGTCTTGACGGGGAACTCGTCGGCGGCGATCCAGACGTCTTGCCGGGGCGTCTGCAGACGCACATACGTGTATCCACCCGAGTTCATCGTCTCGGCGACGGTGCCCGTCATGGTGCCCGCATCTGGAGCCACGGCGGCGACCGGTGCGGCGGGCGCGGAAGGGGCAGGCGCCGCGGACGACGCAGGGGCCACGGGCGGCGTGGCGCCACAGGCGGCGATAGTGGCGAGGGCGAGCGTGGCGAAGACGATGGCCAGACGGGTATGGGTCACTGAGCTCATTCCTTAAGAGTAGTCGTATTCGACCCTCACGGCTGGGCGGCGCCGAGGCCTTGCATACCTTCGGAACTCGACCGTAAGCTGGTCTGACGCGCGGTCGTTGGATTGAGAGCGCGAACGGTTCGGCGGGCCGGCTAGTGTATCGAATATTAGAGGGTTGCCCTCGGTGCCGTCAGTATCCCTTGCGAATGTCCCACCTGCATGGGCCGTGGGAATGGCTGCGCCACCGCCTGACGCGGAAGCGGCCGTTCCGATGCCAGGCGTGCGGATGGCGCGGGTGGGCGGATCAGAGTTGGGAGCGCCGTCAGCGGGATGAGCCGGTGGCCAGGCGGCTCGGGCGCCGCGCCGGTGATCGGGTCAACGCGAACGAGGGCGGCGGCAAATGACCGGCCGGCGACGGCTCGTTCGAAGACGGGTCGCGGTCATCGCGACGGCACCTTCGGCAGGTGCATCATCGCCTCCGCCACCATCTCCACCGGGTACTCGTAGTCCTGCAACTGGCCGCGGTGATAGGCCTCGTAGGCCATCAGATCAAAGTGCCCGTGCCCGGACAGGTTGAAGGCGATCACCTTCTTCTCGCCGTTCCGCTTGCAGGTGAGCGCTTCGTCGATGGCAACGCGGATGGCATGCGCGCTCTCGGGGGCAGGGATGATGCCCTCGGCCTTGGAGAACTGCACCGCGGCGGCGAAGGTCTCCAGCTGCTTGACGGCGCGCGCCTCGATGTCGCCGTGCTCCACCAGCGCGCTGACGCTGGGCGCCATGCCGTGATAGCGCAGGCCGCCGGCATGGATGCCCGGCGGAATGAAGGTATGGCCCAGCGTGTGCATCTTGACGATGGGGGCCGTGGCCGCCAGGTCACCCCAGTCGAAGGTGTAGGTGCCGCGCGTCAGGCTCGGGCACGATGACGGCTCGGCGGCGATGATCCGGCTCTTCTTCCCCGCCGTCAGGTTCTGGTGCAGGAACGGGTAGGCGAAGCCGGCGAAGTTGGAACCGCCGCCGGCGCAGCCAATGACGAAGTCGGGATACTCGCCGGCCATCTCCATCTGCAGCAGGGCTTCCTGGCCGATCACGGTCTGGTGCATGAGCACGTGGCCCAGCACCGAGCCCAGCGCATACTTCTTGGCGCCGCCGCTGGTGGCGGCGGTTTCCATGGCCTCCGAAATCGCCAGGCCGAGCGAGCCCGGGTGATCGGGATCCTGCTCGCGCGCCGCGCGGCCGGCATGGGTGCGGTCGCTGGGGCTGGCATAGACCTGCGCATCAAAGTTCTCCATGATGATGCGGCGGTAGGGTTTCTGCGCATGGCTGATCTTCACCATGAACACTTCCAGGTCCAGGTCGAAGAAGCTGCACGCCATGGCCATGGCCGCGCCCCACTGTCCGGCGCCGGTCTCGGTCGTGATCGCCTTGGTGCCGGCTTCCTTGTTGTAGAACGCCTGCGGCACGGCGGTGTTGGGCTTGTGCGAACCCACCGGCGAGACGCCCTCGTACTTGTAATAGATGTGCGCCGGGGTATCGAGCATCTGCTCCAGGCGCACCGCACGCAGCAGCGGGGTGGGCCGCCACAGCTTGTAGATCTCGCGAACCGGCTCGGGGATGTCGATGTAGCGCTCGGCGCTGACCTCCTGCAGGATCAGGCTCATCGGCAGCAGCACGCTCAAGAAGTCCGGCGTGACCGGCTCCATGGTGGCCGGGTGCAGCACCGGCTCGGGCGGCACGGGCATGTCGGCGGTGATGTTGTACCAGGCCTTCGGCAGCTGGCTCTCGTGCAGTAGAAACTGGTGCTGCGCGCTCACGGGGGTCTCCTTCAGCGAACGGATGACGGCACGACTGACGGTCGGGCGCGCCCAGACAGTAGCACAACCACATTTCCAGCGAATCCGTTGAGGCCCGTGCAGTAGACTTCGGCGCGGCGATCAATGCAGCGGGGCAAGGAGCAGCAGTGACTGGCATCGCGGACTGGCTGAAGCAGGCGGGCCTCGAGAAATACGCCCCGCTCTTCGCCGAACACGAGATCACGCTCGAGGTCCTGCCGCATCTGACCGAATCGGACATCGACCGGCTCGCTCTTCCCACCGGTCCGCGACGCCGGCTGATGGTGGCGATCCAGGCGCTGACGGCGACGCTTCAGACGATCCCCGGATCCGCTGACGCCCGGCCCGACACCCCCGCCGCCTCCCCGGGTGCCGAGCGCCGCCAGCTCACCGTGATGTTCTGCGACCTGGTCGGCTCCACGTCCCTGGCCGAGCGCATGGACGCCGAGGAATTGCGCGAGCTGATGCAGACCTATCGCCAGGCCTGCGGCGACGTGGCCCACCGCTATGACGGGCACGTCGCTCAGTACCTGGGCGACGGGCTGATGATCTATTTCGGCTGGCCCCGCGCGCACGAGGACGACCCCGAGCGCGGCGTGCGCGCCGCCCTGGAAATGGTGCAGGCCGTCCGCGACATTCCCGCGGCGCAGCCGCTCGCGGTTCGGATCGGCCTGGCCACCGGGCCCGTCGTGGTGGGCGACGCGTCGCGCGGGAACCACACCGAGGCGACGCTGGCGGTCGGAGAAACCCCCAACCTGGCGGCGCGCCTCCAGGGCCTGGCGGCCTCTCACGAGGTGGTGATCGCGCCCGCCACGCGACGCCTGATCGGTGACGCCTTCGCACTCACGGATTTGGGCGCGCGACCACTCAAGGGGATCGCGGAGCCCGTGCCGGCGTGGCGCGTGGACGCGGTGCACCGCACGAAGGGGCGCTTCGAGGCGGCGCACGGCGGGATGCAACTGACGCCGCTGGTCGGCCGCGACGAAGAGATCACGCTGCTGCGGCGCCGCTGGCAGCAGGCCCGCGACGGCGACGGACAGGTCGTCTTGATCGGCGGCGAGCCCGGCATCGGCAAGTCGCGTCTGACCCAGGCGCTGCGCGACGGCATTGCCGAGCCTCACGCGGTGCTCCGCTACCAGTGCTCGCCCTATCACCTCAACTCCGCGCTCTACCCCTTCATCGAGCAGTTCGAGTTCCTGGCGGGGTTTTCCCGCGATGACACTCCCGATCAGAAACTGGACAAGATGGAAGCCGCGCTCGTGGGCAGCGCGGCGCAGGTTGCCGGCGCGGCGCCGCTGGTCGCGGCCGTGCTCTCACTGCCCACCGACCGCTATCCGTCGCTGAAGCTCTCGCCGCAGAAACAAAAAGAGAAGACGCTCGAGGCGCTGGCCGGCCAGGTCGAGGCGCGAGCCCGCCAATGCCCGGTGCTGATGCTGTTCGAAGATGTGCATTGGGTGGACCCCAGCAGCCAGGAGTTGCTCGATGTGCTGCTGCCGAAGCTGCAGGAACTCCCTGTACTGTTGGTGTCCACTCACCGGCCTGAGCATTCGCCGCCATGGGCGGGCCACCGCGGCGTGACCAGCCTCACGCTCAACCGCCTCGGGCGCCTCCAAGTCGCGCAGTTGGTGGACACGGTGACGGCCGGCCGGCCGCTGCCGCCGGAAGTGCTCGCCGAGATCCTGTCCCATACCGACGGGGTGCCGCTGTTCGTCGAAGAGTTGACCAAGTCGGTGATCGAATCGGGACTGCTCCGCGAAGCCGGCGACCAGTACACGCTGCAGGCTCCGCTCGGCACGCTGGCCATCCCGACCTCCCTGCGCGATTCGCTGGCGGCACGACTGGACCGCCTCGCCCCGGTCAAGGAGATCGCGCAAATCGGGGCGTGCATCGGGCGCGAGTTCCCGTACGAACTGCTCGCCCACGTTTCGACGCTGAGCGGCGAGCATCTCGCGGCCGGCCTCGACCGGCTCGTTGACGCCGGGCTGGTCACCCGCCGTGGCGACCCGCCCAATGCCAGCTACACCTTCAAGCATGCCCTGATGCAGGACGCCGCCTACGACTCGCTGCTCAAGAGCCGGCGCAACCACCTGCACGCCATGCTGGCGCACGTGATCAAGACCGAGTTCGCGGATCGGGTGTCGCACGAGCCCGAGTGGCTGGCGCATCACTACACCCAGGCGGGCGATCTGGCCGCGGCCATCCCGCTCTGGCGCCGCGCCGGCGAGCTCGCCATCGCGCGCGTGGCCTTGCCGGAAGCGATTGCGCATTTCCAGAAAGGGCTGGGGCTGATCGATCAGCTGCCGCCCTCTGCCGAACGCGACCGGCTGGAGCTGACGATCCGTGAGCAGCTCAACGCGGCGTGGGCCGGACTGCGCGGCTGGGCCGCCGCCGAGATTCACGCCAATACAGCGGCAATCCTCCGCCTGGCCGAAAGCCAGGGCAATACGCAGAGCCTCCTGCTCGGCCTCTGGTGGATCTGGACCAACACCATCACGCAGGGCCGCATCGAGGAATCCCTGCCGTGGGCGCAGCGCCTGCTCGCGGAAACCCGCGAGTCCGGTGAAGTCCGGATCTTCGGACAGGCCGCCGCCGCCATCACGCATTTCCTCCTCGGTCAACTCGTGGAGGCCAACGAGCACGCCGAGCGCGGCCTCGCCGCCTACGATCCTCGGCACGCCGACCGCTGGATTCAACTCACCGGACACGACCTGCGAACCTTCATCGAGGTCTATGCGTGCCAGTGGATCTGGATGCTGGGCTACCCGGACCGGGCGATCCGGATGGCCGGCCAAAGCCAGGCGCAGGCGCAGTCCGTCGGGCATGCCTTCAACCTCGTGTGGGCACTGACCTTTGGCGCCTACACCTTCGCCTACCGGCGCGAGCCGGAACGCCTGCTCGAGCGGCTCACCGAGGTTGACCGCCTGGCGCGCGAGCAGGGCCTCGCCTTCATCTACCAGGTCTCGGCACCACAGGCCGAAGGCCTGGCACAGCTGCAGAACGGCCGGCCACAGGATGCCATCGCCTTGTTGCGCGCGGGGATCGAGAGCTGGACGCGCGTCGGCGGGCACGTCCGCACGCCCTACCTGAAGTCCGCGCTGGCGCAGGCGCTGGCTCTTCAGGGCGACATGGACGCGGCCCTGAACCTGATCGACGAATGCATCGCGCAGATCGAACGGCCCGCCTGGCAGGAACGCGTCTGGCTGGCGGAGATCCTGCGCCTCAAGGGATGGATGCTGATGCGCCAGGGCCGCGACGATGAAGCGGAGACGCAGTTGCGGGCGGCCATCGAGTGCGCGCGCCGGCAGCAGGCCAGGTCCTGGGAATTGCGCAGCACCACGACCCTGGCGGAGCTGTTCGCGCACCGCGGCCGTCGTGACGACGCGCGCGAACTGCTGGCGCCGGTCTACAACTGGTTCACCGAAGGTTTCGACACCAAGGACTTGATCGACGCCAAAGCGCTGCTGGACGATCTGTCCGCCTGAGATCGGCGGTGTGAGGCCGCCGGTTGACCGCCGCTCGCGTTCGCACGAGAATGACCCCGCGCAGCACGCCCCCTTCCCCTCCAAGGAGCCTTGAAGCATGAGCAAGAAGACTACCGGCAAGAAACCAACGTCACGGCGATCGAAGACGAAGTGGGACCCGGGCCTCGTCAAGGCGCACAAGGGCTACGTCGACGCGATCAATTCCAACAACACCGATCGCGTCATGGCCATGTACGACAAGGGCATCGCGGTCATGCAGCCGGACGGTCCCCTGGTGACCGGTCGTGGGCCGGTCCGCAAATGGGTGGCCGACTACTTCAAGACGACCAAGACACACTGGGTCAAGAAGTCGACGGCGATGTGGGTGGGCGGCGACTACGGCTTCGACCAGGGCATCGACTCGGCGGTCGACATCCCTCGCGCCGGGGGTCCCACCCTGCGGTACACGGTCAAAGGGATTCTGATCTACAAGCGGCAGAAGAACGGCGGGTGGTTGGTCTATCGCGACATCTGGAACAACAACTCACCTTCGCGTCCGTAGGCAGCCTGCGGCGGCCGCGCGGGCGACGTTACACGGTCGTATCGTCGCTCGGCGGCTCGCCGACGGTTTCCACTGGTGGCGGCTCGCACGGCGCCGCCCACTTGACGAGCGCCGCGGTCGAAGACGGCCGATCGTTCGGATTCACGCGCACGGCCGCCCGCAGGAATTCGTACAGCTCCTCACTGACCCCCTCCCCGATCGACGCCGCGGGCGGCAGCTGCAACGCCGCCTTTTCCTGCACCAGTCCAAACAGATCGGTCGCGACGAAGAGCGCCGATCCGGAGAGCAGTTCATACGCAAGGCATCCGAGCGCATAGACATCGGTCCGCCGATCGAGCGGGCCGCGCGCCAGCTGTTCCGGCGCCATGAACGCGGGCGTGCCCATGACCGAGTCGTCCACCGCCCTGGTCTCGCCACCGTCGAGCGGCACGACCGGCATCGCCAGCCCGAAGTCGGTGAGCTTGACGCGACCGTCGCGGGTGATCATCACGTTGGCGGGTTTCAGATCCCGATGCACGAGCCCACGTTCGTGGACGTACTCGAGTGCGGACGCAAGCTGGCCCAGGATCGCCCGGACCTGCGCCTCCGGCAGACGGCCCCGCAGCCACACGAGGCGGCGCAGATCCATGCCCTCGCACAATTCCATCACCAGGAAATAGGTGCGGTAGGCCGGAAACAGCCGCTTGAGGCGCGCGATGTTGTCGTGATCCAGGCTCTGGTGAAGTTCCGACTCCTGGTGAAAGCGCGCGAGCGCGGCGGCGTCGTAGATCAGCCGGTAGCTCATCATCTTGAGCGCGACAATCTCGCCGGTGGACTGCTCCTGCGCCTGGTAGACAACCGACATGCCGCCCCGGCCGATGCACCGGAGAATCCGGAACCCCTCAATTCTCTTGTCGCCGAAGCCGTCGTGCATGCTCCGTCCCAGTCGATCGGCCACGAGGTTGGTGAGCACCAGGCCAAGCTCGAGATGACGGACCGCCAGCCGGTCGAATTCTGCCGTGGGGACGAGCAGGGCGCGAACCGGTGAATCGGCGATCACGTTCGCGCTGCGCGCTTCGCGCGTGACCAGCGCCATCTCGCCGGCGAGATCGCCGCTCTTGAAGCTCCCCAGCCAGTGGTCGCCATCGTGGCGAGAAAGCTGCGCATGAGCCGTTCCCTCGAGCATGATCAGCAGGCCGTCGGGAGGGTCGCCCTGCTTGATCATTACGTCACCCGGCTGGAACGTCCGCTCATCCGCCGCCGCAAATACCTCCTGCATGGCGAATGCCGACACTGCCCCCAGCGGCCGGCACTTGCGAAACAGCTCCCAAGTCAGCGGGTGGGCTTCAGGATCAGGCAACGCCGCCTCCGGTTGCGTCCGACATGCTCTCCACCATCACCAGTCCGCCACATCGATGATCGTCGGCGGCCGCACCAGCTGGTAGTCGTCGTTGACGACGCTGACGTTCCAGATGGGTATGCCGTCGTACTCGAAACGACCGTGGCCCCCGTGCAGGTGGCCGCAGACGACCAGCCGCGGCCTGATCCGGCCGATGGCGTCCAGGAACTCCTGGCTGCCAAGGTGTTCGACGGCGCCGGACCCGGGATGGTCGTAGCGGTCACCATGGCCATAGGGCGGCTGGTGCGACACCAGGATGTCGATGCGAGCCGGGATCGCGGCATAGACCTCGGCCAACTCGCGCGGGGACTTCATGAACGCCCAGCGGTCGAACTCGCGCGACCAGGGCGTCGCCCAGACGGAGATCGAGCGCCCGGCCGTTCCGGCCGCCGGCACCAGGGTGCCTTCGTCCACGACAATCTGCAGCCCGGTGGTGGATGCCGCGGCCGGCGAGTCGGCGTCGAAGCGACACGCCTGCCCACACCAGTCGTGATTCCCCCACGTCAGGATCTTGTGCCTCGCCGGGGCCGTGGCCAGCCATGACCGGGCATGCTCGTCAAACCAGGCCTTCTGCCGTTCGGGGTGGTCACCCGCGAACGACGTCCCAATGCGGTCAGGACAAACGTCGCCGGCCACGATCAGGAGATCGCAGGGCGGAATCTCCGGCAAATGTCCGTGCTGGTCGCTCAGGGCCACAATCCTCATGGCCGCTCCACTCGCAGGGATTCAGGTGATGGCACCAGGATTCCACGACCGAGCATCCACCCGGCGATGGCGACGCCCGATTCGAATGGGACGCGAGGCGACCAGGAGTGCACGACCTGGAGCGGCGTCATGCCCGTGCGCACTTCACGCACCAGCGGCGCCAGTTCCCAGCCACCGAGGTAGGCCACGGGCGTTTCAAGGGCCGGGTGGCGAAGCGCCGGACCGAGTCCGACAAACTCCGCGCCGAGCCGCGGGACCTCAACCAGTTCCGCATCGGCCGACAGCTGCACTCTCGCATTGGAGGTGATCTGCGAGCCGATCTCTTCCGGCGGCGCGGGTGCGACGGGCGTCGCGAGCGGCGCCAGGGGCGCGGAGCGCGCGCTCCAGAAGCTGCCGGTCTCGCGCGCCGACACCGTCGCGTAGTGGCCGGTGGCCCATGCGCGATGGCGGTCCGACGCCTGCGCCAGGCTGTCGCCATAAAACCGAATAGCCGCGTCACTGCACTCCGGCTTGCGCAGCAGCGTGTTGACGACGATCGCGCCCGACAGTGCCGTCTGGATCGCCTTCTGGACGCCGCTCGATGAGAGCGGGTCGATGGCCAGCGCCGAGTCGCCGACCTTGATCTGCGTGCGCGTCACGCTCACTTCGTCGAGGTACGGCGTGGCATCCGCGGCGAGCACCGGACCGGCAAGGCGGGGACGCCCGCAGCCGTCCATCAAGCGGGAACGGCCGATCAGCTCACGAAAGCGCGCTTCACGCGACGAGGCGAAACGGCCGCGCAGGCTCGCGCCGTCAACGAACACCAGCGTGTTGTAAACGCCGTCAGGCAGCGGCACCCCCCAGTACCACGCGTCCGCGCCGGCTTCAATGCGCGGCTGCGTGGGCAGGCGCCCGCCCGCCCAGTAGGCATGAAGCGCCACCGTGCGCGGGCCGGTCCGACGCCGTCGGCCCGGAAGCCAGGCGGCGCGGCCGGTGGCGTCGATGACAAAGCGCGCGCGCAGGCGGCGCGACGTCCCGCCCGCATCGACGACGAGGTGCCAGCCGTCGTCACGGTGCGCGCGCTCGCGCACCACGGCCGGCTGCAGCACCATTGCGCCCAGTGTGCGCGCGCGCTCGAGCAGCACCGCATCGAATCGGCCGCGATCGACCAGCAGGCCCTGCTCGCGCGGATCCACGCGCTCGGTGAAGCTCCCCTCCCAGTTGGACAACACCGTGCGCACGCGCGTGACCCCGGAGGATTCGACGCCGCGCCGTGCGCCGATGGCCTCGAGCAAGGTCAACACGCCAGGGCTGAGTGACTCGCCGAGGTGGGGTCGCGGAAACGAGGCCCGTTCCACAATGCACACCGCGAAGCCGAGCTGCGCCAGGCGCGCGGCCATCACGCACCCGGCCGGCCCGGCGCCAATCACGCACGCGTCAACGGGCAGAAGCGCCATGGCTCCTAGGCGACCTCGGCGGGAGTGCGCCGATCCTGGCCGAGTCCGGAAGGCGACAGCCGCAAATACGCTTCGAGGCAATAGTGAAGCCAGCCGCGGATGTAGTCGCACGCCGGCCGGCCGCGACGAATCACCTCATGGTGGCAGCCGCCGCCGCACAGGTAGCGCGCCCAGCAGTCGCGACAGGGTTCCTGGGTGTGGACATGGCGCTCCGCCAGCCACGTGGACCGGCGTGCTTCGTCGATCCCGCGATCGAGGGAGCCCATGGCGCCTTCGGCATCACCGACGAAGCGATGACACGCGGCGAGGCCGCCGTCGGCGGACACCCCGAGGTAACCGGCGCCGGCGCCGCAGGGATAGGGTCGATGCGTGCCCTTCTGAATCTCCCGCATCGCGTTCACCATGTTGGCGAACGGGTAGCGAGCGCCGGCGACGGAGCGTCGCTCGAATTCCCGGCCGCAGTCGATCATCTCGCCGAGCATGATCTCGAGATCATCGGCCTGCATCTCGCCCTGTCCCGTTGGCGCGCTGAGCATCGGCGAAAAGCCGACGCTGTGAAATCCGGCGGCCACGAACTGATCGAGCGTGCGGCGCAGCGTCAGGTTAGCCGGCGTGACCGTGACCCGTGCGGACACCTGCATGCTCCGCTGGCGGGCGAACAGCGGCTTCAGGTTCTCCATGATCCGGTCGAAGCTGCCCTTGCCGCCCTGGTATGGACGTTGCGCATCGTGAGCCTCGCGCGGACCATCGAGACTGATGGTCACCGCGAAGCCAAACTCCTCGAAGAACGCCGCGTCGCCCTCCGTGAGCAGCGTGCCGTTCGTCGTGATCGAGAAGTTCAACGTCACGCCGCGTTCTTCGGCGAGCGCTGCCGCACGTCGCGTCGTCGCCTGGAGCACCGGCCGATTCACCAGTGGCTCGCCGCCGAGGTAGGCGAGGTTGAGGCGCGCGCCTGGAGCCGCGCCGTTCACCAGCAGGTCCACGGCCTGGTTGGCCCGTTCCGCGGCCATGTTCTTGGCGGCGCCGCCGAACTCGCCCTGTTGCGCGTAGCAATAGCTGCATCCGAGATTGCACTTTTGCGCGATGGCGAGCGACAGCGCGTGGACGGGCGGCGCGCTGAGCGGCACGTCGTCAATGTAGGGCGTGCCGCCGAGGCCGGCGCCGTCGAGCAACTCGCCGACGCGTCCGGCGGCCATCGCCTCGTCGAACTGGCCGAACAACTCAGGCGCCGCGTCGAACAGGCGGCTGCCATCGGCGACGAAGACGTGGCCGCCGAGAGCGGTCTCAATCAGATGGACCTCGCGTGACCGGGGCGCCGACGCCGTCATGTAGCGGCGCGCCTCGGCGCGGCTCACCGGCCGCCCCGTCCGTTGTCGTCGTTGCCGCCAACGGCGAAGCGGAGCCACTTCTCCCAATCGGTGAACAGGTCGTCGTAGAGCACCATTCGTGAATCCACGTAGTCGTCAGGAACGTAGTCGCCCGTGCGTTCCTTCTGGAGCCAGTTGTCGCCGGCACTCACGCCCGCCGAGGTGGGGACGACGTTGATGAAGTCAGGACGGGCCGCCGCCCAGTAGTAACACGAACATTCGCGATAGTCGTTCTGCCATGGCGAGCAGAGGCCCTGGGTCAGCTCGCCCGCTTCGGCGAGCACGCGCGAGATCACCGCGGTATCGGCTTCGAAGAACTCCCGGACCTTGAGTTCGTGGGTGACGTACGGAAGGTTCCCGTCGTTGTCGGTCTTGTCGCTCCACGGCACCTGCCCGTACCACGCCGGCGTCTTCGTGAAGTCGCACGTGACCGTCTGGCCGACCCGCGCGTGCAGCATCCTGGCGAGCGCATTGGACCATTCGAGCGGCGCCAGGCCCGCAGGGTTGGCGTCGGTCGCATAGACCACCGACTGGTTCACCGTGTCGGCCGGCGACGGACCGATCGCGATCGCCATCGTCAAGAACGGCTTCGCGCCCTCGTACGAGATGCGCAGGAGCCGGCGGCCCCGGAGATGTTCGAGCGACGGGTTGGTGACCTCAACGACGAGGTTGTCGTATTCGCGCAGCACGATGCCTTCGAACACCCGCCGCCAGACGGCACGGAAGTCAACCTCCAGACCCGGCGTGCAGTTGGCGACCGAACTCACCGGCCGCGTGCTCACCGGGTTGCCGCGGGCGACAAAGTTGACGTCCCGGTGCCGCTGCGCCGACAGGTTGCGGGCCGTCAGCGCCGCCTTGGGCGGGTCGGCTTGGACCTCATGCCCCGGCGCCGCATCGAGGTCGACCGGCTGACCGGCGGCGCGGAAGATCGTGTTGATCTGCCGGTGCGTCAGCGCCAGGTAGTTGCCGTCGGCGCCGCACATGAGCGCCGGCATCTTGCGGCGGCCGTGATCCGTGAAGTCGGCCACCTGATCCGGCTGTCGCAGCAGCGCCGGGAACCACGGCGCCGCCCCGGCCCGCAGCGCCGCGAACACCTGCTGGTGCAGGCGCATGATGGCGAGGGTGTCGGCGGTCTGGGCGCTGAACACCGGCCGCATGGGGCGCAGCACATCGAACGCCTCCTCGGCAGGCATGGTGTCGATGTCGAGTGGATCGCGCGCATCGACCGGGTTGCCGTTCATCACGGCGACGTTCAAGAAGCGCACCGTCTCGAAGGCGCGACGGATGATGTCTTCGGCCCGCGCCCGCGTCTCCTCGTACGACTCGCCCTCGATCTTCGGTCCAAAAATCACCTGGTCGAGCTCGTCGCCGAGATGACGTACGAACAGGGAATCGGGCACCAGCATCGGCGGGCCGGCGGTGATGCGCGCCGCCGCCGCGAGGGGCTTGGCGCCCTTCTTGCCCATGAGCCTGACTTCGACGATGCCGTCACACGCGTCATCGAAATAGCCGCGGGAAATGGCGACGTTGTTGTTCAGCCAGCAAGGCGCGGGCGGAATGATCGCGTAGAGCGACGGCGGCAGCGTTTCGCTCACGAACTTGCCGGCGTAGCCGGGCAAGTTGTCGTCGATGCCCGCGGGCGGCTCGAACTGGTACCACCCGCCCTTCTTGTGGTTGTAGATCCGGCGCACCTTCGGCACCTGGTAGATTTCAGGATGGGCGTCCCGCAGTTCCGCGAGCTCGGCCTCACTGAGATTGGGACCGTAGATGAGACCCTTCGCCGGCGAGAAGCGAAAGCGGATTTCCGGATATTGCCTGGTCGGCTTGATGAACCGCACGCTGCCGAAATCGATGTGGCGCCTCTTCGAGACGAAGTTGGCGCAGTGGCCCTCGAGCGGTTGCGGGGCGTGACTCGAGAACCAGCCGGTCGTGGCCTCGACGGCATCGTTGGGGTCGGCGGTGCGTCGTTCGACCTTGCGATTGGCGACGGTGACCTGCCAAGAGACGTCCCGGACGCGGTGCCCGTGCTTTGCCAGCAGGCCGGCCGTCAGCGGCTGCCACGTCCTGGAGCGATCGACACGGGCGAACACCTCCAGGAACGGCGCCACCGGCCGAATGCGCTCGCCGTCTTTGAACGCGATCGCCGCCGGCGTCTGGCTGCCTGAGATCGCACCGGTCTTGGGATCAACCCTCAGCGTCTCTTGCGGGACGATGCGCCGGAAGTCGAGTGGATGGTTGTCGTTCTCGAGGATCGTGAAGTTGTCGAGCGGCTCCGGCGCCGAGCCGAGCCGGCCAAAGGCGAGCGGCGGGAGGATGCGTAGTTCACGAATGCTCATTTGCGTGTCCTCTGCGCGGCCGGGCGCAGCCCGATCAGGACCTGGTCGATGAAGGCCATGGACTGCAGGTCGAGGTCACGTAACGCGGCGAGGTACTGCGGTCCGTCGGCGGGCACCACGTGATGGTTCTTCTGTTTGGGGTCCATCAAGGTGGCGACCAGGTCCTGGGAACCGCGAACGAGATCCCGTTGCAGCCGCCAGACGTCTGCTTCGGACGACGGCAGCACGAGCGTGAACGGTGTCTGGAAGGTCGGGCCCGCCCGGCGCGGATCGCCGGCGCTGACCAGCGGCAGCCTCACCAGGATGCCGGCGATGGCCTTGAGGTTGTACATCTCACCGAACACCTTCGACATGACGGCGGCGCGGCGGTCGTCCGGGCCGTCGAGGTTGTCGCGGCGCAGTTGGAACGTGTGCGTGAGATAGGTCAGCAACATGCGATAGCGGATGTTGAACAGGGCCGCCCACGTCCGTGAGGGTTCAGCGGTGATGGCCGTCGACTCCTTGTTCACGTCCGCGGAATTGGCGACCACCGGATTGACCGGCACGCGGCGAGAGGGCGACCAGTCCTTCTGGGTCTCCTGGATCGCCTCCAGTTCGCGGAAGATCCTGGCGAACCTGGCGAAGTGCGACGGCTCGGCCTTCACTTGAGCTTTCAGGTGCGGCGCTTCACCCTGTCCGGCCACGTCGGTGAGCGCGGCGATCGCCTCCGTGCGGCTGGCCATCTGCGCGATGATCAGGCGGGTCTTGCGCTGGTTCGGCGGCGGCGCGTCGGTGGGCACGACGTGAGGCGCGAACGGCCCCGGCCGGTAGCCCCGTCCCCAATCGTCGAACGACGCCTGGATGCCGTAGGTCTCCGCGTTGAAGTCCGCATCCGGGATCTTCGAGGGATCGCTGATGATCTCGATGATCTTGTCGTAGATCTCGCCGACGGGAGTCCTGGCCCTGGGGCCCAGCAACTTCCTCGCCGCCTTCGCGGCGCCGTACTCCAGCTTGTCGTCCTCGGTGAACGTCGCCGGCATCTCGGCGAAGACATACTTGGCCAGCGACCTGAGGGTGAGCGGTTCGAGGCAGAATTCGAAGGGATAGTAGGGCGTGTCCCACGGATAGTCTTCGCGTTCGAAGCTGATCGGGCCACCGAGCAGGCAGAGGCAATTCTGCACGGTCAGCAGATGCCCCATCTCTTCCTTGGCAACGGTCAGGATGGCGTCGCGCCACTCGTGAACCTTGCGCTCCTGCTCGGCGGCGTGTTTGCCGCCGAGCGAATAGGCGGCGTACAAGTACTGGACCATCAACGACTGCTCGAGCTCGGCGGCGATATGGAGCAGCAGGATGAGGTAGTCGCGCCACGCGACCCCCTCAGGTTTCGGCGGCAGCGGCCGTTCGCGGAAATGGAGTTCCTTCGCGATCATGGCTTCGACTCGCACCGGAAGCTCGCCGCGTCGTCCACGCTGCCCTTCCCACTGTAGCGCGCCACCTGCGGGTGCGGACAGAGCGGGCGGGTCCGCTCCGTCTGGCCGTCCACCACGCGCGACGCCGTGACGCTGGCCGGGGCCACGCCCTGCTCCACCCACGCTTCCAGCGCCGGCAGCATGTCGAAGGAGTTGGGCCCGGGGCCGCCGCCGCAGTGATGCATGCCGGGCACCATGAAGAGACGCGCGAAGCTGTCGGCGTCCTTCTGTCCGCCGACCTTCTGCACCATCTGTTCGTAGTAGGCGACCGTGCCCGCGGCGCTGATGCCGGGGTCGGACCAGCCGTGGTACATGATCAGTTTTCCGCCCAGCTTCTTGAACGGCCGCAGGTCCGGATCCAGCGGGCTCAGGATCTCGGTCATCGTCTTCAGGCGCGGCAGATCCCGGTCGAGGTCGAGGACCTTCCAACTGAACGACGGATCGTCGGCGTCGAGCGCGAGGAAGCGGAAGTTCGGCTCCATCAGGCCGAAGCCTGACGGCAGGCGCGTTCCCTCATAGGCCAGCGAGCCGTCACCCTGCTTGACCGGCGCCACCTGACCCGCAATCCAGGCGCGCCAGCCGGTGGCGCCGCCTTCGTGTCCCGGCGGAAAGCCATACGCGTAGGTCTTGCCGTCGGCGGTCTTCGCGCCGGCGTAGATCAGCTTCACGGTCGTCACCTGGCCCGCGGTCAGGCAATCCGGAGTGTCGGCGCCCCTGCAAGCGAGCGTGTCGACGTTGAACGAACAGGCGCGCGGATCCGTGACCAGACCGTCAACGAGGCCGTCGGACTTGTCGCACGCCGCGAGCGTGGCGCGATCGACGAGTTCGACCTTCTCGGCGGTCAGCAGGTTGTCCGGCGACGCCAGCATGTGCTGATAGACGATCGCGCGGCCCACCTGCATAGGTGTGCCGGTGGCGGGATGCCCGCCGATCACGCCGTCGAAGTCCCCGGGATAGCGCTGCACTTCCATCATCGCCTGGCGGCCGCCGTTCGAGCAGCCGTTGAAATAGGCGTGGCGCACGGGCCTGGCGTAGAACGCCGCGGCAATCGCCTTGCCCGCCACCGCGGTCACGTGCGTGCCGCGGTAGCCGTAGTCGATCTCCTTGGCGCGATTCGAGCCCCACGTGGGATCGCTGGAGACGTGGCCGGTATCGGTGGAGGCGGCGGCGTAACCGCGCGCGAGGCTGCCATCGAGGTTGGCGATGGTGCCGCCGAGGCCGCCGACGCCCTGGAACAAGAACTTGCCGTTCCAGCCGTCGGGCAACCCAAGGCGGAAGTTGACCTCGTTGCCCGGCGAGGCGACGTGGCCGTCGACGCGGCAGTATTGCGGGCGCTTGCCGTCCGCCGGCACGATCGCCGCCGCGGTGATGGTGGTGCCGGGCGGCGCCTTCGCTTGAATCGCGGCCACCGAACACTCGACTGATTGGGCAACCAGGCCCGGGGACTGCGCTCCCAGGGCAAGACTGAACAACAGTACAAATCCGCCTGCGTTTCGCATCGGCAGAGTATAAGCGCGGCACCGCGTACTTGCGCTAAACTCCCCCAGCCGGAGGATTCCATGCAGACCCGATTGACCTACGCCTTGATCGCTGCCCTGATTTTGGGCGGCGGCGCGCTCGCGGCCCAGACCCGCGCAACGGCCACCAACGTGGCGGTGATACCGCACGAGGCGGTCCCGAACTTCTTCAAGAACCCGCCGGGGATCTATACCGGCGAGAACATGGGGATTGCCACCAACTCGAAGGGCAACATCTTCATCTATCACCGGGCCAACGAGACCCGGTTGTTCGAGTACAACCCGCAAGGCGTGTTCGTGCGCGAGATCGGCCGCGGCAACTACGGCTTCGCGTTCGCGCATTCCGTGCGCGTTGACGCCCAGGACAACATCTGGGCCGTCGACGAAGGCACCGACATGCTGATCAAGTTCAGCCCCGAGGGCAAGGTGCTGATGACCATTGGCCGTCGTGAAGACCCGGTCGCCAGCCTCACGAACATGCCGGGCGGCGGCCGCTTCCACGGCCGCAACGAGAAGTACCGCTTCGGCCGCGAGACCGACGTCGCCTTCGATCAGCAGGGCAACATCTTCGTGTCGGACGGCTACTTCGATGCCCGCGTCGTGAAATACGACAAGAACGGGCGCTTCGTGAAGGCCGTCGGCAAGCAGGGCCGAGGCAATCTCGAGTTCAACACCCCGCACTCGATCGCCACCGACTTCCAGGGCAACGTCTACGTCGGCGACCGCGGCAACGCCCGCGTGCAGGTGCTCGACAACGACCTGAACTGGAAGGCCAACTACCCCAACGTCGGCAATCCGTGGGCGGTGTGCGTATCGGGCGGCCCCGGCCCCAAGAACCCGGGCAAGCAGTACCTCTACGTCTCCAACTCGTGGCAAGACAGCGCGCCGGCCGCCGGCGCCGAGTTCACCGGCGAGGTCTACAAGATGGAGCTCGACGGCACCATCATCGGCAAGTTCGGCCGGGCCGGAAAAGCCGCCGGCGAGTTCGCCACCATCCACCAGATGGACTGCCGCGACCCCGACGTCATCTTCACCGCCGAGATCAACAACTGGCGATCGCAGAAGATCCTGCTCAAGCCGCAAGCCATCAAGACCACGAGTCAGCAGTAGGGGCTACAGATGACACAGATTACGCAGAGGCTCCGGGAGGCCCGCATGTCACGCATACTTACCGCCACCGTGGCCGCCGCGATCCTCGCCCTGGGCGGTTCGCTCATCGCGCAGGCCGGCGTGCCCGAGCTTTCGTTCACCACCACCGACCTGCTCAAGACGCCGGCCGACCTGTATGTCGGCGAGGTCAGTGGCGTTGGCGCCAATTCGAAGGGCTCGATCTACGTCTATACGCGCACCGGGCATCCCTACGCGACACTTGGGGATAACCGCACCTTCTATCACGGCGGCTCGCGGCTGCTCCAGTTCGACCCGGCCGGCAAGTTCGTGCGCGAGTTCGGCCAGGACGTCTACGGCTTCAATGCCGCCATCGGCCTGCGCATCGATCCCCAGGACAACGTCTGGACGATCGACGAGGGTGCCAGCCAGGTGGTCAAGTTCGACACTGATGGGCGCATCGCGCTGGTGCTCGGCCGAAAGCCCGAGACCATTGGCGTGCGGCCGAATCAGCCTGGCGGCGGTGGTCCTGGCGGTGGCGGTCCCGGAGGCGGCGGACCAGGCGCGGGCGCGCCGGGCGCGGGGCCGGGTGGGCCTCCTCCCGGGGCGGGCCCAGGCGGCGGCTTCGGCGGCCAGGCCGCGCGCGCGCCGGGTTCCGGCACTCCCGGTTCGAGCTTCAGCCGTCCGACCGACGTGGCCTGGGATCGCGCCGGTAACATCTACGTGGCTGACGGCGTCGGCAACAACAACCGCATTGCCAAGTTCGATAAAGAGGGCCGCTTCATCAAGCACTGGGGCTCGACCGGCAAGGAACCCGGCCAGTTCGCCGGCGTCAAGGCGCTGGCGATTGACGCGCAGGGCAACGTCTACGCCGCCGACCTCGGCAACAAGCGCATCCAGGTGTTCGACGCGGACGGCACGTTCAAGTCGGAGTTCGGCAATGTCGGCACGCCGATCGCGATGTGCATCACGCGCGGCGCCACACAGCATCTCTACATCTCGCACGCCGGCGACACCGACGGCATGGAAGATGCGGCGATCTACAAGGTGGCCCTCGATGGCAAGGTGGTCGGCAAGTTCGGCACCGCCGGCAAGCTGCCGAAGGAGTTCGGTCTCGCCAACTCCATCGACTGCCGCAACGAGTCGGAATTGCTGATCGGCGAGCGCGCCAACTGGCGCGTGCAGAAGGTCTCGCTGAAGTAGCTACTTCACTTCCAGGTTCGCCTGGATTGAAGCGAAGAAGATGTCGGCCATGCGCCTGTATCCGGCTTCGGTCGGATGCAGGCCGTCGATCCCAATCAGTGTCGCGGCTTCAGGGAGCATCGGGCTGTAAAGGTCGATGAATACCACGCCCTCGTCCGCCGCCATGGATCGCAGGTTGCTGTTGAGCTTTTCCAGCTCGAACACCACCTGCGAATTCCGTCGGCCCGGGATGGTCGGCAACATCGACGCGACGAAGACCCGCGCCCGGCTTTTCGCCAACTGCACCATGTCCCGCACGAAATCGGCCGACAGGTCCGGGCCGGCGATGAACAGCCCGTTGACCCCTTCCATCAGCAGCAAGACCTCAGGCTGGCTCTCCGCCAACACCGTCGGCAACCGGACCAGGCCCAGTTGTGCGGTTTCGTTGGGCTTGCCGGCGTTGGTCATCGCGACCGCCGCGGCCTGCGGCGCGTAGCGCGCCTGCAGCATCGACAGCAACTGTGTCGGGTAGGAGGCCGCCGGCACCAGGATCATCCTGGTACTCGGCTGGCCGGCGCCGCCGACACCCGGCCACTCGGGAACGACGCCGACCGGAACCGTGACCTCGCCCGATGTCAAGCTGTCGCCAAACGCGAGAAACCGCGTCCGTGACAACGTCGGAGTTTTCGAGGGGCCGGTGGTCGTCGAACCACCGCACGCCGCGAGCAGGGCGCAGCAGGCCAGGACAGGCACGATCTTACGCATGAGGTGGACGTCCCAATCTTATGGGACGTCCCCCCGGCCTGACCTTTATTTCGAAATAACTAGTAGCGGTAGTGCGCCGACTTGTAGGGGCCTTCCACCGGCACGCCGATGTAGTCGGCCTGCTCCTTGGAGAGCGTCGTCAGCTTCACGCCGAGCTTGCCGAGGTGCAGGCGCGCCACTTCTTCGTCCAGCTTCTTCGGCAGGATGTAGACGCGATTGGCGTCGTAAGTGGTGCCCGACAGGGTCGGCTGGCCGTTGGCGCTGAAGTGCAGGTCGATCTGCGCGAGCACCTGGTTCGTGAACGATGACGACATCACGAACGAGGGGTGGCCGGTGGCGCACCCGAGGTTCAGCAGGCGGCCTTCCGCCAGCACCAGGATGCTGTGCTCGGGGCGCTTGCCTTCGGCCGGGAAGATCCACTCGTCGTACTGCGGCTTGATCTGCACGCGCCTGGCGCCGCCCTTGGCGAGGCCGGCCATGTCGATCTCGTTGTCGAAGTGGCCGATGTTGCCGACGATGGCCTTGTCCTTCATCCGCTTCATCAGGTCAACGGTCAGGATGTTCTTGTTGCCCGTCGCCGTGATGAAGATGTCGGCGGTCTCGATCACGTCGTCGATGGTGGTGACCTGGTAGCCTTCCATCGCCGCCTGCAGCGCGCAGATCGGGTCGATCTCGGTGACGATCACGCGGCAGCCCTGGCCCTTGAGCGCCTGGGCGCAGCCCTTGCCGACGTCGCCGTAGCCGAACACCACGGCAACCTTCGCCGACAACATCACGTCGCTGGCGCGGTTGAGGCCGTCGATCAGCGAGTGGCGGCAGCCGTAGAGATTGTCGAACTTGCTCTTGGTGGCCGAATCGTTGACGTTGATCGCCGGGAACAGCAGCGTGTTGGCGGCGGTCATCTCGTAGAGACGGTGCACGCCGGTGGTGGTCTCTTCGCTGACGCCCTTGATGCCGAGGGCGATCTTCGACCACGCGCCGGGCTTGGCCTTGAGTTCCTTGCTGAGCGTCTCGAGAATGACGCCCCACTCTTCGGGATCCTGGTCCGGGTTGAACGCCGGCACCTTGCCGGCCGTCTCGTATTCCAGGGCCTTGTGCACGAACAGCGTCGCGTCGCCGCCGTCGTCCAGGATCATCGTCGGGCCGCTGCCGTCGGGCCACATCAGGGCCTCGACCGTGCACCACCAGTATTCGGCGAGCGTCTCGCCCTTCCACGCGAACACCGGCGTGCCGCGCGGGTTGGCGGTCGTGCCGCCGGATTCGGGACGGCCCACCGCGATCGCGGCGGCGGCGCTGTCCTGAGTCGAGAAGATGTTGCAGCTCACCCAGCGCACGTCGGCGCCGAGGGCGGTCAGCGTCTCGATCAGCACGGCGGTCTGCACGGTCATGTGCAGCGAGCCCATGATCCTGGCGCGGGCCAGCGGCGTCTTGCCGGCATAGCGCGAGCGCAGGGCCATCAGCCCCGGCATCTCGTGCTCGGCCAGGCGAATCTCGTTGCGGCCGAATTCGGCCAGGCCCAGATCCCGGACCTTGAAGGGTTCACGGCCGACCTGCTTGGCCAGGTCGAAAGCGTGCGTTGCGTTCACTGCGGTTGTCATCACTCTGCTCCTCTGTTGTCTTAGGTCTTAGGTCTTAGGTCTTAGGTCTTGGGTCTTGGGTCTTCTTCGCGGCGGCGACAAACAAACTTGGCCCCTTCACGT
>JBAZYO010000007.1:0-118187 GCA_041659285.1 Vicinamibacterales bacterium
CGCGCTGAACAAGATGAAGTCAGGGCAGAAGAACCGAACGTACTAACTAACCCCGAAGGGGCCATTCTCCAGTAACGATTGGTCCGAAGAAACCCGGCAGGTCAGGAGCTCGTCAAGAAGTTGCGCGAGCAGCAGGTCTGCGCCGAGAACAAGGCGTCGTGAACGCGATTTTCACGCTGCATCCACGCCGCAAAACACCGCGGGTTCGCGCATGCTCACCGGCACCTCACGCAGTACTGAGATAGACGCATACCTCTGCCCTTAAGCCTCCGGGGGCGTCGTGAACGCTTCGGGGCCCTCGATGGCATCGAACCCACCTACCATGAAGAAGGTTTTGTCCGGCTGGGACAGCGCGAGCTTCCAGTGATACTTGCCTTCGTGCTCGACGATTGCGAGCGCCTCAACCGCGAAACCATGCGGGCGCGAGAGTGCCACCATCTCTTCGCGCATGACCTTCGCTCGGCCTCTCGGCTCCGCCGGCCAGCCAACCGGCTGCCCCGCTATGTGCCAGAGCAGGAAGGCTCCGAACCCCTTCCAGTTCTGGTAGTACTCGAATACCGTCACGGGCAGCGCGTTCTCTCGGAAGAGCGCCATCAGTTGCGTGCGGAGTTGAGGGAATCCGATGACGCGGGAAATCAGGCTCGGCGTTTCCGGGCTCGTCGGCGCCATGTTCTCCGCGATGACCCTGGTGATGTCCCGTAAGACCTCGAAGCACACCAGAGAGCGGTCGAGCGCCGTATGGACAGTCCAGTCGGCGTAGAACGACACGACGCGGAAGCGCTCCGGCGCCTCCGACGCCTCGATCAGGTGCCGCGCCTGCACCATGACAAAGCACACATCCTCGCGTTTCATCGTCTCGCCGGCCGCTCCCAGCCTCTTGAGCCACTTCTCAAGCCGGTATCGCGCGTTCATGCGACCGATGATCGCAGGTTAGGGGGCTACCGACAACGGAGGCGCCGACGATGAACCTCTCGGCCAGCCATCGGCACGCCCCGCAGAGCGGGTCGCTCGTGCGTCTACAATGACGCGAAGCCGTTCAACCCGGCTTCGCTCATATGAACGACTCTGCTCACGCGGCAACGGCCTGGCGCTGGCGCCGGATCGCGGCGATCGTGACGGCGGCCTTCGTCGTCAAGCTGGTGGTGCTCCTGCAGCTGTGGAACCACCCGCTGCTGCAGCCCCACGGTGAACTCGACACCGCCTACTACGTCACCCTCAGCCGCCAGATCGCCTCCGCAGGTGTGTTGGCGCCCACCGGGGTGTTCGTCGTGTCGCCGCTGTATGTGTATTTCCTCGCGACCGTGTTTGCCGCCGGGGGATCGTTGCTGGCGGCGCTACTGGTCCAGATCGGCCTGGGGGCTGCGGCGGTCGGCTTGCTGTTCGCCACCGCGCGGCACTGGTTTGGCGAACGGGCCGCCCTCGCGGCCGCCGGACTGGCGATCCTGACGGGCTTCTTCACGTTCAGCGAAGTGCTGATCCTGCAGTCGGCATTGGATCCCTTTCTCGTATCGTGTGCGCTCTATGCCCTGACGCGTACGGCGGCCGGCGGAGGCACAGGGGCATTCGCCGCCGCTGGCGCCTCCCTCGGGTTGCTCGCTCTGAACCGACCCAATGCGCTGGTGTTCGCCGTGGCGGCGGCCGCCGCCGTGTTTGTGATCCAATGGCGTCAGAAGGCCGCGGTTCACGAAGGGCGCGGGACGCGGGTCAAACGCGCCACGGTGCTGCTGGTTGCCTTGCTCGTCGTACTCGCCGCCAACGCCGCGCGCAACTACGCCGTGTCAGGGCAGCCCCTGGTGATTGCGTCACACGGCGGGCTCAATCTCTACATCGGCAACCACGATCGCGCCGACGGCACCTACACGCCGGTGCCGGGCATCACGCCATCGATCGCAGGACAGGTCAGTGATTCGACCCGCGTTGCGGAGTCGAACACGGGTCGAACGCTTTCTCCCAGCGAGGTCTCCAACTACTTCGCCTGGCGGGCCATCGACTGGGTCACCGAACATCCCGCCGACGCGCTCCGCCTGTCGTTACGCAAGGTCGGGATTCTGCTCAACCGCGTCGACGTTCCACTCAACTACAGTTACGCCTTCTACGCGCGCGAGCCATCCTCGTTCCTTCGCGTGCTGGCGGCCGGGCCGTGGCTGATCCTGCCGTTCGGCCTGGTCGGGTTGTTCTGGCCGGCGCTGCGCGCCAGCCGCCGCGGGTACTGGGTCTGGGCGATGTTCGTCCCGGTGTACGGAGCCGCGGTGGTGCTCTTCTTCGTGTCGGACCGCTATCGGATGCCCCTGCTCGTGCCCCTGTGCGCGACGGCTGGCGCCGCGCTCGTCCGGTTCTTCGACCTGGCGCGCGCCCGCCAGATCGTTCCGCTCCTATTACCGACCGCGGCCATGGCGGTGACCGCGCTGGTGGTGTTCGCGAACCTCGGTCTCGACAATGGGATTGGCGGCGAGCAGACGCGCAAGGCCGTCTGGTTCGTCGAGCAAGGATCGTTCGACGAAGCCCGCCGATACGTCGAACAGATCTCGAACGAACACAGTCACCCTGGGGTGTTACGGTTCAGTGTCGGGCAGGCGCTGCTCGATGCCGGGCGCCACGGCGATGCGGCTGGCCTCCTGGCTGAGGCCATCACGATCGATGGCCCGCGGCCCGCCATCCAGCTCGCGTTGGGAGAAGCGCTGGCCGGTAGCGGCAGGGCGGCCGAGGCCGTGGGACACCTGGAAGCGGCCTACGACAGCGGCCACGACGTCACTGTCGCCGGGCCGCTGCTCGTGCGTGCGCTCATCCTGGCGGGCCGGCCAGACGACGCCGTCAGGCGGATCTCGATCATGCCGGCGTCGGTCGCTGGAGATTCCGCGGAGGTCGCGCTCGACTTCGGGACGCTGGCGCTCGAGCGCGGTGCCCTGGTTGAGGCGTTCCGATGGCTGCAGGTCGCGGTTGAGCGGGCACCCGATCGGGCCGAGGCGCACGAGAAGCTGGGCCTGGCGATCTTCCTGCAGGGTGACCCTCAATCGGCCCTGGCGCACCTCGAGCGCGCGATCCGCCTGGATCCGGCGCGGGCCAGTGCGCATCTCAATCTCGCCGCGCTGTACGCCGAACTCGGGAGGTTTGCCGAGGCCCGCGGCCGTGCGGCGGAAGCGTTTCGCCTCGACCCCGCCGAGCCGCGCGCGGCGGAACTGCTCAAGGCGCTCCCGAAGTAACTGCCCTGGCGGGTTTGGCGGTAAGATCCAGTCGCGCGGATTGCTTTTGAGACGGGAACCACCATGCGTCGGTCGGAGGAATTTTGTCCTGCATCGACAACGACCCCACAGGTCTCGTCGATGCCTACCCCACGGGAGGAATGCGCCATGACAAGGCTTACGCGATTCGGAATGCTCATAGTCGCCGCAATGATGGCGGGCGTGCTCGCAGCGGAGGCGCAGACCACGGGCGGCAGCCTGCGAGGCTACGTCAAGGACGACCAGGGCGGAGCGCTGCCGGGTGTCACGGTGACCGCCAAGAGCCCCGACATGATCCAACCGGCGTCCGGCATCACCGACGGCACCGGTTACTACCGCCTGATTAACCTGCCACCGGGCGAGTACGCGATCACCGCGGAACTGCCGGGGTTCTCGACGTTCGTGCGCGACGGGATCCTTCTGCGCGCGGCCGTGAATTTCCAGGTCGACATCACCCTGAAGCTCGGCGCGCTGTCCGAGACCATCACCGTCTCGGGCGACTCGCCCATGCTGGAGGTCAGCAAGCCGGGCAACATCCTGAACATCGACGGCGAGTTCCAGAAGGCGATGCCGCTGGCCGCCAGGCGCAACTGGACCGACTTCCTCGAGCAGACGCCCGGCGTCCACTCCCGGCCGTTTGACGATGGCAGCGGGCGGTCGGTCTACTTCGGACACGCCACCGAACACTTCGCCCATGTCGTGCAGCTCGAGGGCATGCAGGCGGGCAACTACAACGACTTCCAGCTCACCTACGTGCAGATGGGGTCGGACATGATTCAAGACACGCAGGTCAAGACGGGCGGGGCCGATGCCGGCACGCCGATGGGGACCGGGCTGGCGATCAACGTGATCACCAAGAGCGGTGGCAACACCTTCAAGGGCACCGCCGGCTACGCGTATCAGCCGCTCCGCTGGAGCGGCGACAACACCTCGCACAGGACGGAATTCGCCCTGACCGGGCCGCTCGCCACCTACTCGACCTGCCCGGACAAGAAGTGCGTGTCGACCGGCGGCACGCCGGTGCAGTCCGACATCGGCCAGTTCGATGGTTCGCTCGGCGGGCCGATCGTGAAGGACCGCGCCTGGTTCTTCGGCTCGTTCCGCAAGTCGGCCGTCGAGACCCAGATCAGCCGGAACTCGAAGAACGTGGACGACATCAAGAAGTTCTATCCCAACGCCACGTTGTTCCCCCAGCAGATCAAGGGCTACCAGCCCTACGTCAAGGTCACCACGCGCGTCGGCACCAGTCATGAGCTGTCGGGGTTCTTCCAGCGCGACCGCACCCACGGCCAGAGCAACTGGGCCTACTTCTTCGATCCCATCAACGTGTATTCGAATGGCGGCAACGTCTACAGCGGGAAGCTCACATCGACGTGGGGCCAGCGGCTGACCACCACGTTTTCGGCCGGCTACAACAACAAGAGCGGCAACGACAACGACACCTACACGGCGTTCGGGTTCGACGCCCAGGGACCGAACATCGCCGTCTATGACGGCACCCGGATCTCCAGCGGCCTGATCACGGGCAATGCGCTCATCCTCGAGGGCGGGAACAACCAGTCCCGGACCTTCGTGCCCGCATCGCTGTACCTGTTTCGCGGCGACATGACTTACTACAAAGAAGGCTGGCTCGGCTCCCATGAGTTCGGAACCGGGTTCTTCCTGGAACCGCAGAACATCTACGATCAGCGGACGGAGTACGTCAATGACGGGTTCATACGGGAGGCCCGGACGGTGGTGGACCCCGCCAATCCTTCGAGGGGAACCGTGCCGTTCCGGCGTGACTACCGGAGCCCCGTCAGCCTGCAGACCCGGCAGGCCCGCGACAGCAACTACGCGTTCTACGCGCAGGACAGCTGGAAACCAAACGAACGTCTGACGGCGAACCTCGGGATGCGGTTCGACTTCGTCAAGCGCGTGGACGAGGTGAAGGGCATCACGCGGCAGAAATCGTGGACCGTGCAACCGCGGGTAGGCGCGACCTACCTCCTGACCGAGGATGCCAAAAACGTCCTGCGGGCCGGATATGCCCGCCTGGGCGAACAGGTGATGGGCCGCGACGGCGTCACCATTTTTGGCGCGGACGACACGGCGTCCCTCCGTCAAGAGTACGATAACAACCTCGACGGTGTGTTCGAGACTATCGTGCTCTCGCCGGCATCGACGGCGGCCGTGGCCGCGCAGCAGATTGCGCCCGGTCTGCATCAGCCCTACCTCGACGAGTTCATCGTCGGATTCCGGCGCCAGTTCGGCTGGCAGATTGGTCTGGATGTCGGCTACATCAACCGCGCCTACAAAGATATGTGGGCCAATATCGACATCAACGGCATCTATCCCAGCGCACCTGGCCTGCCGTTCCTCGGTTTCGGCAAGGTCGATCCCAACCAGGGACAAATCCAGCAGCAGACGAACAACACCTGGAGCCAGCTCAAGTACCAGGCCCTTGAAGTGACCCTGACGAAGAACATGTCGCACGGGTTCCAGCTCATTGCCGGCTTCAACCGCCAGTGGCACAAGATGGACGGCACGTGGAACCCGACCGACCCGGCCGCCTTCGTGCAGCCGGACCACTTCGCCAACAACGCCAACCTCTACATGCCGCGCGGCAACAACGACGGCAACTCGCTGCCGGACACGGGCAACGCCCTGAGCTACGGCCCGACGTGGATGAAGTACCGCGCGAACTTCGGCGGCGTGTGGCAGGCGCCCTGGGGCATCAACGTAGCCGGCAACGTCACGGTGCAGGCGGGCCCGTGGTCGGGATCGCCGTTGTATCAGCTGTCAGCGACCGATCCCGACGTCGTCAAGTACGGGCCGGCGACGTTCACGCTCGCCAACGGATCCCCGGCGGCCAACCCGCTGCGGACGCGCAACCGCTATGTGTTCAGCGACCGCGGTGAAGGCCAGGTCCAGGCGCCGACCATCACGACCGCCGGCTTGAAGCTCGGCAAGGTCCTGAAGTACCAGCGCTACCAGGTCGAGATCGCGGCGAACATCTACAACCTGTTCAACGGTGGCAACTACACCCAGTACAACTACAACAGCGCTTACCAGAGCTGGAGCTCGAACTTCCTGCTGATGGCCAACCAGCAGCCGGCGCGCGCGTTCCAGTTGACGGTGGTCGGCCGGTTCTAGGTCGCACCGGACAGGTCGACACGTGAAGTCGCGGCCGGGGTCTCGTGGCCCCGGCCGCTTTTCGTTGTACGGGAAGGACATCCTGCCGGCCCGTGGTGTCGTGTTGACACTTCGCCGGATCGTGCTTTACGATGCAAAGTTCTTTTCGCAACCCGTCATCACAGGGGGATCCTGATGCTCGCCACCATGCTCCGGCGGCCGAGTGCCGTCGTTCCCGTCGCCATGTCGGTCGCCGCGCTCGCCCTCGTGGTGGGCTATCTCGCCCTGCACGGCACGGCCCGCCAGGAGGACGAGGGCGCCGCCGCCCACTTGTGGCAACTCCTCATGGCCGGCCAGGTGCCGGTTGTGGCGTACTTCGCCATGCGATGGCTCCCCGCCGAGCCCAAGGCGGCGCTGATGGTTCTGGCCCTCCAGGTGGGTACGGCGCTCGCCTCGGCGTTCCCAATCTGGTGGTTCGGGTGGTAGTCAGATCAGCGCGGGCGCGGCAGGCGCGGCACGTTGAGAGGACCGGCCTCCAGCACCTGGCCCCAGATCCGGCGCCCCACCGCGTCGGCTTCCCGGATGACGCGGTCTTCATCCATGGTCAGGACCTTGCCTTTGCGCATGACGAACTGACCGTCGACCATGACCGACTCGATGTCGGCCGGGTGACCACTGTGAATCCAGGCCGAGACGATGCGGCCCGCCGGCACGAGGTAGGGCCGCAGGGTGTTCACGACCAGGATGTCCGCCTTCTTGCCCACTTCGAGCGAGCCGAGACCTTTCTCCTGGTTCACGGCGCGCGCGCCGCCTTCGGTGGCGTCGGCGAGGATGTCTTCGGGCTGCGGCAGCAGGCCGGGCCGCTCGTCCTCGCGCCGGACTCGTTCGGTCAGCAGTGCGATGCGCATCACTTCGAAGACGTCGGTGGTGTTGTTGTCGGTGCCAAGCGCGATCGGGCAGCCCGCCGCGCGCAGCGCGGGGATGGGCGGAATGACCCCTCGGTTCGCGGCCATGCCGGCCTGGTGGGAAATGATGGTGCGGGAACGGCCGAGCAAGGCGATCTCGGCCGCATCGACATACCGGGCGTGCGCCGCGAACAGCCGGGGACCGAGGAAGCCGTGCCTGTCGAGATACGCCGCCGGCCGCAGCCCATGGAACTTCTGCATGAACTCAAACTCGGGCGTGCTCTGGTTCAAGTGGATCGTGTAGCCGAGATCGTGTTTCCCGGCGAACGCGCGGATCGCCTGCAGCAGCTCGGGCGATGAGGTCTCGACCAGCGCGGCGGCCGGGAACACGCTGATGCGCCCCTGGTTCTTGCCGTGCCAGGCGGAGTACAGGTCGTTGATGCGCTGCATGCCCTCGTCTCGGAGCCTGGCCGAGAACGTGGGGGCGACACTCTTGGCCAACCCCTCCGGGGACATCGGGCCCGCCACGTTCTCGCTATCGCGGACGGATTCCGCGAACACGCAGCGCAACCCTGACCGCGCCAGCGCCGCGGCGCTGCGGCTGATGTTCGCGACGTTTTCCACGATGGTCGTCGTGCCGGTCCTGATCGCTTCCAACGCGGCGACGGTGACCATCAGCGTGGCCTCTTCCCCTTGGAGGAGGCTGGCGGGCTGGATGGCCAGGCGCGCCGAGTTGGGGAAGCCGAAGTCTTCGTTGAAGCCACGCTGGAGCACGGCCCCCATGTGGGCGTGACAGTTGATCAGTCCCGGGAAGAGCGCCTTACCCCGTCCGTCGTAGACCTCGGCCCGCGGATAGGTCTTGAGGATCTGATCGGTCGGACCAATCGCCACGATCGTGTCGCCCTGCACGGCGAGCGCCACGTCGTGCTGGACGGCATCCGCGTTCGCCACGGTGGTGTGCGAAAAGACGACCGTGGCACTCGGCGGTGCTTGCGCCTGAAGGCCGCCTTGCTCGAGGAGGAGCGCGGCCGCACCGGCTCCCGCGCCGGCGAGCAGTTCACGACGACTGATGTTGTTGGTGGAGCCCGGCATGAGTGACCTCGCCGGGATAGTAACCGTTCTTGCTTCGGCGCGCTCGGTTGGCTTGCCAGCCGGGGATCGAACCTGGGATCCCCGGCTCAGCACGCGCGTTACCAGGCCGTCAGGGCTTCACAATCACGGTGATGTCGTCCGACCCGAACAGCGCGCCATCGTCGGCCAGGCTACGGAGCACGTAGGTTCCAGGCTCTGAGAACGTCACTTGAACGGTGACCTTGCCATCGGCCGGCATCACTGGCGCGGTCCACAGGGGCGCCCAGGGCGAGTTGGCGCCTGACCTCGTATCCTCCCACGCGACGACCTGGTCGGGCGTGAAGGTAACTTTCCCAGCGCCGCGGTAGACGAACCAGGACAGGTGCAGCCCGACGTTCTTGCCCACCGTCACTCGTGTCGGCGGCGTCATGGCCCGGTTGGGTCGGATCGGATTCGCCGAATTGGGAGCGGTTCCCTCGGTGTCTCGGCGCGACCCCTCATTGGCAACCGCCGCACCGGATAGGCCCGACATGCGCCGCTTCGGAATGCCGTCATCAACGACCTGGGCCACCAGCGTCAACGGCTGGCCGACGCCCACGCTGCGGCTCGTCTCGGTGATCGTCACCGACGGCGGCTTGTTCGCGCGAACCTCCGGGCTGCTCGACCCGGCGCCAAGCGCGCCTGTTTCAGACGCCTTGACCAGGTCGTTGAGCTCATAGTCGGTCAGCAGCGTCGCGTACGCCTTCTCGGTCTTACCATGGGTCGTCAGCGTCCAGACCAGTTCGTCCTTCGCGGTGAAATTGCTGGGGACGCGGATCTTGAAGACAAATCGGTTGCGGCGGGGCAGGAAGTGTGTCGGCTGTCCCATGTCAGCCCCGTTACTGAAGCTGTTGTCAGGACCAACCGGGACGTCGATCTCCTCTTCCCAGTTCCGGTTCATGTACCCGAACACGAAGTCGCGCGTTCCGTCCGGGTTCAGCACCCATCCCTCATACGCGGGCGAGATGTTTTGCCCGCTGGCGTAGGAGAGGGACTGCGCGCTGGCGGTCGGGAGGGCCCACAGGAGCACTGCCGCGACGAGCAGGATGGCCAGAACTCGATGCGCCGAGAGACAGACAGAATGGATTCTCATCATCATGCCCCCCGGCTACTGCTGTTGCCGCGGCGTTGCCGTGGCAGCAGTCGGCAGTGGCTGGACGTTACACAGCGGACAGCCGAGCACAACGGTGTTTCCCGACAGCTTGAGTTTCTCCCGCCGTTTCGCCATCTCGTCCTTGAACTGCTCATCGCTCAGGCTCACGCGGGCGCCCAGATCGATGAACATGTTGGACACCGAGCGGTTGCCCGACCCCTGCCAGTTCCGCGGGTCGGGGACATTCTTGTTGGCCGGCGTGTTGTCCATGTAGCCGATGATGTGCATGACCGTGCCCTTCGGGAGCAGCGGCGCCGCGTCGTCGTCGAAGACGTATCCACGCACCCAACTGTGATCGTATCCGACGCAGCTGAGGGTCTGGATGTTGTAACCCCAGATGGCCTCCAGGCACATGCGCGCGCCGGGCGCGTGCAGGTGGGGCTCAAACGAGATGACCTTGGTGTGCTCCGTCAGCACCGCGTACGCGTGCAACTCCTGATTGGCTTCCATCGGCTTGACGTCGATGTCCACACCATTGCCCAAGCCAATGCTCGATCGTTTGAACGCGGGCTTGAAGCCCTTCGGCGCGAACTTGAAGCCAATCTCCAAGTGCGCTGTGGTGTCCTGGCCGTTCGAGTGGGTATGCACCGAGTCAGACACGATGCTGGAACCGGCCTCGAGGAGCCTCGCCGAATTCAGATCGAAGTAGTCCGCGTTGCGGCCAACTTCGTGCACCGGCCATGACGTGCCGGAGCCATCGAGGGCCGCGGAAAACGCGTCAACCTCTGGGCCCTTGCCCATGACCCGTGTGCTCCAGATCATGTGGTGCCACACGTAGCGCCCGCCAACCGTGGCACGACCGGTGCCGACCCGAGGGACGTCGTTGACCTCTTTGACCTCCATGGCGACGACGTAGCGGTCTTCGGTCAAGCCGGTCGGGGCCCGGGGAATCTCGCCCCACCAGTCGGGCGTGTTGGCCTTCACGACGATGTCAGCCGTCTTCACAATCAAATCGGGGGTGCCGATGTTCCAGGCGCGCGAATCGGCGTAGACCCTGGCGGGCGGCATATCGGCGGGATTGCCTTTCGCGGCCCCGGTATCCGCCCATTTGGCGATGGTCGCAACCTCCAGTTCGGTCAGCGACGGGTCGTCCTTGTAGTGCTGGATCCCGATGTTCTTTTCAGCGTACCAGGGCGGCATCACGCCGGCCTTCGGTCCAATCCCTGTCCGCTGCTTGATGGAGCGCGCCCAGGGGCGCGTTTCCTCGTAGGTCACCAGCGACATCGGCGCGACGCCGTCGGGCCGATGGCAGTTCTCGCAACTTCGCTGGAGGATCGGGGCGATGTCCTTCGTGAAGGTCACCTCACCCGGGACGACGGGCGGCGCGGCCTTCAACGCGGACGGGGCTACCATGCCGGCCGCCGCAACGATCGCCAAAGCGAACCCGCCCGTGAGTGTCCAACCGACCTGTCTTCGAGCATCCATCACATGTCACTCCTTCGCGAACCGGAGAATCAAGAATCCTAGGTTTGTAACACCTTTGTTTCCTACCCGTTGTCGCAACTTGTCGCAAGTGGACGGCCGGGCTGGCGGCCCATCCTTGATCCCAAGGCCACGTTCTGTAAAGCTCTGCGCACCGGCCCGGGTGTCGGTCCCCCATGACGCGGCGTACCAGACAGCTTCGGCACTACCTATGGGAGGCCCCAGGCGGCCTCCTGGTCGCCGCGCTGCTCGTCGGTACGGCCGGCATCGCCTGTCGCGCTCCGTCTCCCCCCGTCCGGACACGGCCGATTGTGCGAATCGCCAGGGCCTTCCCCCCCCTGAGCGACCGGTTGGCCGAGGAATATCGCCGGACGCTGCCAGGCCTCGACATCCGGCTCGAGGACGTCGGCGACGCGCTCGAGGCCATCCAGAACAACACGGCGGACCTGGGAATCACGACGGCGGACCACGCCTACGCCGACTACTGGAATATCGAGCGCGTGCCCGAATCCGAGAAGCTGGTCCGGGGGCTCTCGCTCCTGCAGCCGCTGTCGGCCTACGTGCTGGTTCGGCCGGGGTCCCGCATCCGCCGGGTGGAAGACCTCGCCGGACGTGTTGTAGTGGTTGGTCCAAAGAACACGACCAGCTGGACGCTCGGCAACCTTGTGCTCGAGGCCGTTGGCGCCCGGCCACGGCTGATCCGCAGCGTGAACACGCGGGCGGAGGGCGCTAAGGCCCTCAAAGATGGGAGCGCAGACGCCATTATTCTTCCCGGCTACACCTATCCCGATGAAGCCACGCAGGCTACGATTCGCGAGGGCGCGTATCTGATTCCGATTGAAGGCCCTGGCGTCGACGGCCTCCGGCGCCGTTTCCCGTTCATTCGGGCCACCGCGATACCGCGCAACATCTATCCGGGACAAGACCGGGTGATCCCCACGGTCGGACTCGACATGGTGGTGGTATGCCGCCGCGATCTCGACGAGTCGGTCGTGCACGACCTCACGCAACAGCTCTTCGATTCGTTCCCCAGGCTGTCTGGTGTGGAGGCCTCGCTGCGGTTCCTCGATCTCGATCGGGCACCGGCCACGCCCCTGCCGATCCATCCAGGCGCCGCTCGGTACTTCCGAGAGCGCGAGCTGTCACGTTGATGTCCCTGCTGGCGAGGCTCCGAGTGACTCCCTGGCTGGCCCTGGGTGCTTATCTCTCAGCGGCCGCGCTGGTCTGGCTCGGCTATCGCGCGATTGTCGAGTGGGAACATGCCGCGGCGATGCTGGCCTGGAAGCGGGCCGAGGCAGCGGCCAATCTGCTCGTCGCGGCGCTGGCGCGCGACATGCGTGGCGCGCAGCTGCTCGTGCTGTCTGCGGCCGACAGCCGGGACGCCCCCGAGGGCGCGGGCGCCGACCTCTTCGACCCCGTCGAACACGCGCTCGCGAGGTACCCCTATCCGGAAGTGTTCTTCTCGTGGCACGGCTCCGCGGCTCCAGACGCGGTCACCTTCTACAGCCGGGCGGAACGGCGGCCGCCGTGGCTCTCGCGCCTCGACCAGGCGGAGACGGTTCCGATCGTCGTCGGCCGCGAACCGGGCATCGGAGCGCGCCTCGTCAATCGCGTGATGCACGACGGGACACAGGGCCGGCGGTTCTCGGTGTTCAACCTGGCGGTGGCCGGCGCGACCTACCAGGTCGTGGCGGCCCTCTCTCATACGGATGCGCGACAGGAACGGCCGGCGACGGTCCTGGGGTTCATGGTCAACCTGGACTGGGTGCGCGGACGCTACCTCAGCGATCTGACGACGCAGGTGGCCCGCATCGAAAGCCGCGACGGCGACCTCGACTTTGCCCTTCTCGACGAGCGGGGCACGCCGGTCGTCGGTGGCCCGACGCCTCAGCCGCGCACTGTCGCCGAGCAGCGTAGTTTTCCGATGGCCTTCTTCGATCCGCTCACTGTGGCCATCGACCCCCCGGCGGATCTCGAGATTCCGTCGTGGTCGGTGGTGGTGGGCGCCGATCGGGACGTCACGCTCGCGGCCGCCGGCCGGGGGGCGCGGCGCACCCTCGACGTAGCGGCCGCGATGGCGCTGGCCCTGACGGCCGGGCTCTTCCTCAGCCTGCGGGCCGCCCGCGCCAGTGCGAAGCTCGCGGAAATGCGCGCCGACTTCGTCTCCGCTGTCACGCACGAGCTGAAGACCCCGATCGCGAACATGCGGGCGATCAACGAGACACTGGGCTCGGGCCGTACCACCGCCGAGATGACGCGCGAATACGCGCAGATGGGCCTGCGCGAGGCCAACCGGCTGACGCGGCTGATCGACAACCTCCTCGCCTATGCGAGAGTCACAGACGTCGCCGACCTGTATTCGTTCGAGCGGGTCGCTCTCGAAACCATCGTCGATCGCAGCCTGCAGGAGTTCACGCCGACGCTGACGGCCGAACGCTTCGAGGTGCACGTCGACCTGCCAGAAGAGTTGCCCGCGGTACGCGCTGATCCCACGGCGTTGAACCTGATGCTGAATAACCTGTTGGACAACGCAATCCGTTACTCTCGCGAACGGCGGCACGTCACCATCGCCGCGCGGCGAAGGGGTGAGACCGTCGTCCTCTCGGTCACCGACCAGGGGGTCGGCATCCCCGCGAGCGAGATCGGCAGCGTGACGCGAAAGTTCTTCCGAGGCCGACAGGCGGTGACGGGAGGCAGCGGATTGGGCCTGGCCATCGTCGACCGCATCGTGACCGACCACGCGGGGGCGCTGGACATCTCCAGCGTCGCCGGGTCCGGGACCACTGTCTCCGTCACCCTGCCCATCCTGGCGCCATGAAGAAGAAGATGCGCGTCCTCGTCGTCGAAGACGACCCCGTGCTGTCGCGGGTCCTCTGTGACAATCTGGCCTTCGAGGGCTTTGAGACGCGCCCGGTCGCCGACGGGGCGCTCGCCCTGCAGGCCGCACGGGAGTTTTCTCCAGACCTCGTCCTGCTGGACATCAATCTGCCCGGCACGAGCGGCCTGGACTTGTGCAAGACCTGGCGCCGCGGGTCACGCACGCCGATCATCCTGCTGACTGCCAAGGGTCAGAAGAGCGACAAAGTCGAAGGCCTGAAACTCGGCGCCGACGACTACGTGACCAAGCCGTTTGACCTCGAGGAGCTCCTGGCCCGCATCCACGCCGTCTTGCGCCGGGCGAGGCCCGAGGTGTCACGGCTCGTCCTGGGCACCGTCACGATCGACTTCGCCAGGCTCTCCGCCTGGAACGGGACCAACGAGATCGAGATGACACACCGGGACTTCGAACTCCTGCATTACCTGGCGGAGCGGCCTAACAGCATCGTGCGCCGTGACGAGCTGCTGCGCGCGGTCTGGGGCTATCCCGAAACGGCGCACACGCGCGCGGTCGACCACGCCATCGCCCGCCTGCGCAAGAAGATCGAGGCCGAGCCGCACAAGCCGCGATTCATCCACACCGTCCACGGCGACGGCTACTTCCTCGCCCCGGACGGCAGCGACACGCCCGCCTGAAACACGACGGGCCAGCCCCCTTAGCGAGGGCTGGCCCGGAAATCCGCCTGGCGGCGGACACCACAGTGGGTCCGCTTAGAAGTCGAGCTGCGCGCCGACCTTGAGGAAGCGGCCCACGAGAATCTGGGTCGGCCGCTGCCAGTTGGGGCCGTAGGTGCTGTTCAGCGTGACGACGGGACTGGCATTGAGGGCGTTATAGACATCCGCCATGAGCCGGATCCGCCTGGATCCCGTCCGCAGCAGCTTGGACAGGCGCAGGTCCACCTGGTTGATCCGATCGCCGAACATTGTGCCCGGCTCAACGAGTGCCACGTTGTACGTCGTCGATCCCGCCAGATTACGGCCCAGTGACGGCGCAATCGCGGCATTGGTCGCGGCCCAGTTCGCCTGGATTTCCCGTCCGGGAATGCTCTGGAAGGCCACGCTTGCCTGGATGTCCCACGGGAACGTATGCCCGGCGATCAGCTTGTACTGCGTCTGGAACGGGGTCGTCCACTCGCAATACTGAGTGGGCGTGGTCACGCTCCCGTTCACGAACTGCCCGGGATTGTCGATCGCGCTGCAGTTCTTGTACTCCGAGCGGCCGGTGCTCAATCCGCCCTGCAGGAACGACCGGCTGCCAAGCCGCGCGTTCACGTTCACGTCGACCCCCTGCCAGACTTCGCGGCGCTGCTTGGACGCGTCGTTGAAGGTGACCAGGTTCTTTACCTGGCCGGCCTTGCTCGGAACGACGTCGTAAAGACCGCAGATCCGCTGTCCGCTCATCGGCAGCCTGGAGTCGGTAGGCACCGTGACGCAAAACTGTTGGAAGTCGTCCGGCGTAACCAACAGATTGTCCGACGTCGTGAAGTGGCCCTGGCTCCGCCGGAAGTAGCTCACTTCGGTGCCCACGCGCGGCAACAGCTCGTGCTGCACGCCGGCCGAGATCTCCCAGTTGTTGCGACGGACGCCCCATCCCTCCCTGACCGCGTCGTCGTACGACGTGGTGGCGACGGCCGAGCCGACGGGGCCTGGGCTCTGCGCCCCGCTCAACTCACTCAACTGCGGAATGAAGTCGCCGTTGGCATCGGTCCAACTCTGCGTCGACGAGTTGATGCTCGTCGTGATTGGATTATTGAGAGCCGCAAAGCTGGTCGCCGACTGCGCGACATACCGGTTCACGGTCGCCTTCACCGCCGTCTTGCCCGTACCGAACAGGTCGTAGACCAATCCCAGCCGTGGCGAGATGTCCTTCCAGTTCGGCACGTTCTTCACGGCCGCCCACGAACGGGCGGGCACCCAGGTGCCGGCCGGCGTCTCCTGCGCCGGCACCGACTGGTTCATGTAATCGAAGCGCACACCGATATTCGCCGTCAGCCGTTGCATCGTCCAGGTGTCCTGCAGGAACACGCCGAGGTCGGCTTCGAGATTCTCTTTTTCGGCGTACGGCGTCGAGTACCGGCGGATGCCAATCGGCCGGCCATTGTTGAAGATCAGCTGGGTGTCGCTGGCCGTCATCCAGTTCCGGACGATGCGCTCGCCCTCCACGAGGGTCATGCCGAATTTCATCTGGTGCGAGCCGGTCACGTAGTTGAAGGCCGCCCGCCAGTTCCGCGTCGCGGAAAAGTTGTAGTTGAACGGCGCGCCGTAGGCCCGGTAGGTGATCCCGAGAGCGGCGTCCTGGACGCCGTAGCCCTCCGACGTCAGCCGGCCCGTCGCCGAGTCGACCGGCACACCGTCGTCCTGCGGCAGGCGGGTCCACGTCGTGCTCAGGTTCGAGAATCCAGCCGTGAACAGCAGGCGCGAGCTGATCGTCGAGGTGTAGGACATCGTGCCGTACCAGTTCAACGGCAGGTTCTGGACCGGCGTCGCCTCGCCGGGACGTGTCGAGCTCACCGTCCAGTGGCACGTGCAACGCGGCTGGTAGTCGTAAAAGAACGCGAGCTTGTTCTTCGGGCTCACCTGCCACGTGAGCCGCAGGTTGTGGCTGCGCAGGCGCTGGTCGTCGTAGGCCTGGCGGGACGTGTCCGGCTCGTACTTGTAGTCGGCCGGATTGAGCTCGTAGTACGCATCTGCCCGAAGGTTCTGGTAGCCCCACACCCGCTGGGCGCTGAAGAACCACAACTTGTCTTTCTTGATCGGGCCGCCGAGGGAGATGCTGAAATCGTAGATCTTGTTGACGCGGTCCGGCGACTTCACGCCGGTCGCTCTCAACTCGTCGGTGAAGTTGCTGTTGGTCATCGACTTGTTCGCGAAGTTACCGAACAGCGAGCCAGCGAATCTGTTCCCACCCTCTTTCGGGATGATGTTGACCCGCACGCCGCCGCCGGTCGACTCCGCCGAACTGGCGCCCACTTCGACGGTCACCTCCTGCGTCGAGGCGTCGTTGGACGACACGCCAGTGGACGAGGTGTCGCCGAGCAGCAGCCCCAGCCGCATGCCGTCCATCTCGATGACCTTGTCACCTTGGGCTCCGCCGTGAGCGGCCATGGCATTCTGCTGTTCCCCGGCCGACCCGCCGACGTCGGCGGTCGAGCTGGTCACGCCAACCGTGAGCATGCCGAGCTGCGACCAGCTCTTGCCGGTCGGAATTGCATCGATCACTTCCTTCGAAATGAGGTTTTGCTTGACGACGCTCTGGACGTCGACGACGGGTGTGGCGCCAGACACCGTGACCGTCTCTTCGAGGGTCCCGACCTTGAGCTGCGCGTTGACATTCGCCGAGAACCCCGCGCCAAGCTCGATACCTTCTCGCCTGACCACGGAGAACCCCGGTAACTCAAATGAGACCGTGAAGGTCCCGGGGCGCAATTCGACGATGGCGTACCGACCGTTGCTGTCGGTGATGACCGTACGCGAGCCCTCGATGAGCGCCGGACTCGTCGCCTGAACCGTCACGCCGGGAAGTACACCGCCGGAGGCGTCAGTCACCACGCCTGCAATACTGCTGCTCTGGGCCATGGCCGGCGCCGGAAGCAGGCAGAAGCAGACAACCACGATCCCAGCCAGACAAGCAAAAAACCTTCTCATTAATCTGTCCTCCCCAACCACGCCACAATGGAGCTAGTGGCAATGGCGCACTTTCAAAACAGCAACCTTGTAGGTAGTCGCGCGTTTTGTAACACCTTTGACGAATAGCAATTGTCGCAATATGTCGCGGGCACGGGGTAATGGGCGGGTGCGGCGCCGTGAAGTATCATTCGCGCAGGACCCAGGGTGAGGAGCGGCACGAGGGGCGGTGGAGGCGTGAGCGTGCGCGGGCTGGCGCGGGCCGCGATGCTACTGGCCGGTCTACTCGTTGCCGATGTTGCGGCCGCCCAGCAAGGTCCGGTCACCTTCACTCGCGACGTGGCGCCCGTACTCTTCAAGTCGTGCGCGCCGTGCCATCGCCCCGACGGCCCAGGGCCCTTTAGTTTTCTCACCTACGACGAGGCGCGCCGGCACGGCACCCAGATCGCCACCGTCACCAAGAGCCGCTACATGCCGCCGTGGAAGCCTGACCCCGGCGCCGGCGAGTTCGTTGGTGAACGCCGCCTCACCGGCGCGGAGATCGCGCTCATCGAACGGTGGGTCCGGACCGGCATGCCCGAGGGCGACGCGAAAGATCTCCCGGCCCCTCCCCGCTGGTCCCCGGGCTGGCAGCTTGGTGAGCCGGATCTGATTGTCTCGTTGCCCGAGTACACCCTGCGACCGGACGGCCTCGATGTCTTCCGCATGTTTGTCGTTCCTGTTCCAGTCCAGGCGGTGCGATATGTGCGTGGCCTGGAGTTTCGCGCGTCCTCACGGGCCGTTCACCACGCCAACATCCGCATCGACTATTCGAGTGCGTCTCGACGTTTGGACGAAGCGGATCCGGAACCGGGGTACAACGGCCTGATTCTCAATTCGGCCGAGTATCCCGATGGCCACTTCCTCGGATGGACGCCGGGCCAGGCGTCCCCGCTGGCCCCTAAGGGACTCGCGTGGCAGCTGTCACCTGGCGGCGACTTCGTCGTGCAGTTGCACTTGCGCCCCACCGGCGCCGCCGAGCGGATCCAGCCGTCCATCGGACTGTATTTCTCCGACGACCCGCCGACCAGGCTTCCGGCGATGCTTCGGCTGGGCCGGCAGAATATCGACATCCCCGCGGGAGAGGCCGGCTACCAGTCAGTGGATTCGTTCACGCTGCCGGTTGACGTCCAGGTCCAGGCGTTCCAGCCTCACGCGCACTATCGCGCGACGCAGGTTCGAGCCCGGGCCGAGCTGACCGACGAAACCACGCGGAACCTCATTCAGATCTCCCGCTGGGACTTCGGCTGGCAGGATGTGTACCGCGTCTCGGATCCCTATTGGTTGCCCGCCGGCACCAAGATCGTCACCGAGTTCAGGTTCGACAATTCCGCGCGCAACATACGCAATCCCGAGTCGCCGCCGAGACGTGCGCTCTGGGGCTTCAAGTCTTCCGACGAGATGGCCGATGTCTGGATCCAGGTCTTGACGCGGACCGACGCCGACCGAGAGCGGCTGGTCTCGACCTTTCGAGCGAAGGCAACGGCGGAAGATACGGTCGGGTACGAGCTGCAACTTCGCCAGGACTCCGCCAACCATGCCCTCCACGACGATGTCGCGATCCTGTATCGGGAGTTGGGGCGCCCGGCCGATGCGTTGCGCCATTTCCTGGCGACGGCTGCGATCCTTCCCGGGTCCGCGCGAGCGCACTACAACGTGGGAACCGCGCTCGAGGCCATGGGGCAACCGGCCGCCGCCGCGTACGAGCGCGCGATCAGCCTCGACTCGCGCTACGCCGCGCCACGGGTGAATCTCGCCAACATCCAGCTCGGGCAAGGACACGTCAACGAGGCCGTCGCCCAGTATCGCGAGGCCATTTCCCTCGACAAGGACAACGCCGAGGCGCGCAACAACCTCAGTCATGTCCTCGTGCTGCAAGGTGCGCTGGTCGAAGCCGTCGATCTCCTCAACCAGGCCCTGACGCTCCGGCCGTCGTACGCCGAGGCGCATTTCAACCTGGCGGAGGCGCTCACTCGCCAGGGCCGCCTGGACCTGGCGACCCGGCATTATCGGGAGGCGCTCGACCTCAAGCCAGACTGGCCGCCTGCGCTGATTGGGCTGTCCTGGATTCTAAGCAGCGGTCTCGATTCCGCGATGCGGCAGCCGGTCGAGGCGGTGCGGCTGGCCACCCTGGCCATCAACGTCACGCGCAGTACGGACCCGGCGGCCCTCGACGCGTTGGCGGCCGCACAGGCAAGCGCCGGCCAATTCGAAAAAGCCATAGCGACGGCGACAACGGCAGCCGACCGTGCGCGGCGCGCGGGAGCGCTGGATCTCGCGGGTGACATCGAGCAGCGGATCGCGCTGTATCGCCAGCGCCGTGGCTACATCATGGGTGCTCGCTGAAGCGGCGCGCGGCGCCCAAGGGGATCGCTGGGATTTGGCGCGCCCGGCTGGACTCGAACCAGCTACCCCCGACTTAGAAGGTCGGTGCTCTATCCAGATGAGCTACGGGCGCGTCGCCGTCAATGGTAACAGGCCGCGGCCGATTTCCTACTTGCGGCGGGCGGCGGCCGGCAGGCGGAAGACCTGGATCGACTGATCGCGCTTCCGGCAGCGCTTCGCGTAATCGCCCTTCGACAGGTCGGACACGGTCACGAACGTGCGCGGCGACAGCCAGCACACGCCTTCGAGCGTGCAGTACTTCGGCTTGTGCTCCTTGTTCCGCGGAAAGTCGTAGCTCCGTCCGGACCCGGTGATGGTCCAGTCGCGAAATCGCAGCGTCCCGATCCAGAGCCGTGAGGTCTTCTGCGAGATCACCGCCAGCTGCGTGCCCCGCAGCGACATCGACGCGTAGTCCTCGAACTTGACACTTGGCGGCAGTGCGATGGTGGCCACCACCTTCCACACCTCGCCTGCCTGTTGCAGGACCTGGATGCGTCCGCGGCCGGGTATCCTGCCCTTGCGGCCGGCGTTGCCGCCATTCCCTTCACAGAGCGCGAGCAGGTAGTTGCGGTCGTTCCGACGCACCGCAATCAATCCCTCGAAACCGGTGTTGCGCTTGGCGAACGCGTAATCGATCCAGCGCCGCCTGGTGGGCCTGCCGTCCTCATTGCATTCGTCGATCAGCCCCTTGTAGGTGCCGTCGGGATGCTTCTCGGCTTCGACCAGGAGGTAGAACCGCCGCGTGTGCGGGCTGAAGGCGATGTCTTCATAGCCGTCGCCCGGCCGCGTCGGGCCCAGCCACGAATGCAGCTTCGAGCCCGGCTCGAGACCCGGATCTACCCGCGCAAGACGGCGGATGTTGTCGAAGACGACGAAGTAGGCGCCGTCCTTGGCGAACACACCGCTGGCTTCCAGCACGCGGCTGCCGGACGGCGGCTTGAGCAGATCGGTCAAGCGCCGTTCGGCAACGAGTGTCATGACGGGCCGCGCCATCAGGCCCCGCGATTCGCCTTCGTCGTGGCGCTGATCTGCAGGTCGGACCCGTTCGGCGTGGTCGTGTGATAGCTCTTGTACGGCGCGGTGTGGATGTCGCCCCGGCCGCCCGTGTCTTCGCGGGCGTTCAGCCCGCGCTTCTCCAGTTCGGCCTTCACCGCATCCGGTTCGAAGCCGGCGATGCCGAATGAGATGTGTCCAATCGATGCCGGCCGCGGCGGCGCCCCGGGCTGCACGTTGCCGCGGCGGATGATGATGTCGCCGATCTCACCGATCTGGCACTGGCTCTGGCTGCCCTCGTCTTGGCCCGGCGTCCACCCCAGCAGCGCGGCGTAGAACGCCACGGTCTCCTTGTAGTTCGGGACCTCGTACGAGATGTGATCCAGCCACACCGTCTTCCACCCGGTCGGCGCAAACGGCGCCGGCGCCGCGGTCTTGCCGTTGGCCGGCCCCTGGCGGCGGTTCTTCTTGCTGCCGTTGCTGATCTGCAGGCCGAAGCCGGCGGGGTCCTTCACGTGGAAGCTCTGGAAGTCGCCGTGGTTGTCGGCCACGGGGTTGAGCCCGCGCTTCTTCAGCTCGGCCTCGACCTTCTTCGCGTCCCACTGATCGATGCCCCAGCACACACTGTCGAACGTGGCGTTGCGGGGCGCGCGCGGACCGCCGCGGCCGGCGCCACCGGCCGGCGGTTGAGCCGCCGCGGGCGGCGGCGGAGGCGCCTGGTAGCCGCCGCGAATGAGCAGGCCGCCCCAATCACCGATGTCGAGCATCGCCTGCTTGCCGTCGTCGCTCCGGACCGGCCAACTCATGAGGGTGGCGTAGTACGCCGCTTCCTTCGAGTAGTCGGCCACCTGGAGGGAGAAGTGATCGAGCATCACGGTCTTCCATCCGGTCGGCGCGAACGGCGCCTTCGCGGGGGTCGGGTCGCATTGCGGCGTGCCCTTCAGTGCGCCGCCGCACTGGCCCTGGGCAAAGGCCGAGGCGGGCCGGACGACGGCGGCGATGCCGAGCGCCTGCAGCAATTGCCGGCGCGACAACACACCACGGTCGAAGTCGCTAAAGAGCTGTGACAGGTTGGTACTCATTAAATATGCCCCTTCCGAAGATTGCCAGCCGGCATGACCTTGGCGTTCTTGAATTCTGGAATGAAGTGCGAGACCGGATCGGCGAGCCGCAGGATGACGCCGAATCGCCGGACGAACACTCACCTCGGCGGAGGTGAATGTCCGACCGGCCCTGATCACATCAGGCGCCGAGCACCTGCTTGAACACCACCATCGCCTGCTGCATGTTTTCCATCGTGCCGAGCGAGATGCGGGCGTAGGTCTTCTCCATCGGCGGGAAGTCGCGGCCGACCGCCACGCCCTGGGCGCGGCAGGCGTCGCGGAACTGCACCGCGGGCTTGCGGATGTTGACGAAGATGAAGTTGGTCTGCGACTCCGGCGAGTCGAAGCCCATGGCCTTGAACTGCGCCTGCGTCCAGTCGCGGACCCGCTTGTTTTCGCCCTTCTCCCATTCCATGTGGGCGGTGTCCTTCAGCGCGGCGATGCCGGCGACCGCCTGCAGCTCGTTGATGCTGCCCAGGCCCCAGGCGCGTCCGACCTTGGTCATGGTCTCGGGCTGGCCAACGGCGTAGCCCATGCGCATGCCGGCCATGCCGTACGCCTTCGAGAACGTGCGCGAGATGAACACGCCCGGCAGTTCCAGCGCCAGCTTCACCATCGAGCCCGAACCCGGCAAGGTGGCGTATTCGAGGTACGCCTCGTCGATCAGGATGCCGGTCCCGGGCGAGCGCGTCTTGATCGTCCGGACGGCCTGCTCGATGTCCGACATCGTGTGAACGCTCGAGGTCGGGTTGTTGGGGTTGCACAGGAACACGAGGCCGGAGCCGATCGCGCCGCGAATCAGCGCCTCCAGGTCGAGGCGCAAGCGCGCGTCAACCGGCATCAACTTCACGGGTGCGTTGATGTTCCGCGCCGTGCCGTTCGGCGAGGAGTAGGACGGATCGGCGGTCACCAGCGCCCGGTCGGGTGCACAGTAGGCCATCACCGCCGCGGTCAGGATTTCGCCGGAGCCGGTGGCGATGATAACGTTCTCGGGCTTCGCGCCGGAGAACGTAGCGACGGTGTCCACAAAGGTGCTGAGGGTGGGCGGCGGATAACCGAGCCCAAGATCCTTGGACGGATGCGCCTTCAACGCCTCGATGACCTTGAGGCTTGGCCCCCGCAGGTTCTCGTTGCTGCTGAGGCGAATCGCGATGGGCGGCCCGCCCTGCCCGCGCCGCGCCCCGCCCTGCCCCTGGACGAATGCCAGTAACTCTTCGTTGCCGTAGCCGATGATGTGCGCCGCGGAGGCCGCTGCCGCCCCGCCGACACCAAACCTCCGAACGAACTCGCGACGTGAAAACGCCATAATCTGTCCTCCGCGAGGCGCATGGTAGCACCAGACGCTATGCCTCGGCCCCCGTAAACTGGCTCTGATACAACGCCGCGTAGCGCCCCTTTTCGGCCAGCAAATCCTCGTGCGTGCCTTTTTCGACGATGCGGCCGTGTTCCATCATCAGGATCACGTCGGCATTGCGAATCGTCGACAGCCGGTGGGCGATGACGAACGTCGTCCGGCCGTGCATCAGCCGGCCCATCGCCTCCTGGATCAGGACCTCGGTGCGCGTATCGACGCTGCTGGTCGCCTCGTCCAGGATCAGGATGGCCGGGTCGGCCAGGAACGCCCGGGCGATGGTCAGCAGCTGCTTCTGGCCCTGCGACAGGTTGGTCGCCTCTTCGTTGATCAGCGTGCCGTAGTTCTCGGGCAGCGTGCGGATGAAGTGATCGGCCTGCGCCGCCCTGGCCGCCTGGACGATGGCGTCTTCGGTGGCGCCTTCGCGGCCGTAGGCGATGTTGTCGCGGATGGTGCCCGAGAACAGCCAGGTGTCCTGCAGCACCATGCCGAACATCCGGCGCAGGCCGCCGCGCGTCAGCTCGCGGATGTCCACGCCGTCGACGCGGATGCTGCCGGCATTGACGTCGTAGAACCGCATCAACAGGTTGACCAGCGTCGTCTTGCCGGCGCCGGTGGGGCCAACAATGGCCACCGTCTGCCCCGATGTCACCTGGAGGCTCATGTCTTCAATTAGCGGCGCGTCAGCCTGGTAGCTGAAGGCGACGTGATCGAACTGGACCTCCCCGCGCGGCGCCGCCAGCACGGCGGCGGCCGGCGCGTCAGCGGGCTCTTCCGGCTCGTCCAGCAGCTCGAACACCCGCTCGGCCGAGGCGATGGTCAACTGGATCGAGTTGGCGATGCTGCTCAACTGCGTGATCGGCATCGAGAACTGCCGGCTGTACTGGATGAAGGCCTGCACGTCGCCGAGGGCAATCGCCCGCCGCGTGACCAGGAAGCCGCCGATCACCGCCACCGCGACGTAGCCGAGGTTGCCGATGAACATCATGATCGGAAACATCACGCCGGTGACGAACTGCGCGCGCCAGGCGCCGTCGTAATACTTCTCGTTGAGTTCGTCGAACCTGGCGACCGACTTCCCCTCGTGGCCGAAGGCCGTGACGATGGTGTGGCCCGCGTAGATCTCGGCGACGTGCCCGTTGAGCTCGCCGAGCGCCTTCTGTTGCCGGATGAAGTAACCCTGCGACCGCTTGGCGATCCTGGCCACCACCGTCACGCTCAACGGCAGCGTCAGCACCACGACGATGGTCAGCAGCCAGCTGATGGTCAGCATCATGATGATGATGCCGATCACCGACAGCACCGAGGTGATCAGCTGGGTCAGGTTCTGCTGCAGCGTGCTGCTGATGTTGTCGAGGTCGTTGACGGCCCGGCTCAGGATCTCGCCGTGGGTCTTCGCGTCGAAGAACCGCAGGGGCAGGCGGTTGAACTTCGCCTCGACGTCCTGGCGCAGGGCATACACGGTCTTCTGCGCCACGCCCGACATCAGGTACTGCTGCAGGTACTGGAAGGCGCCGCTCACCACGTACAGGGCGAGCATGGTCCAGAGAATGCCGCCGACGTAGCCGAAATCGATGCCGGCGTTCGACCGCCCGAGCGTGCGGGCCAGGTAGCCTTCGAAGATCCTGGTGGTGGCCAAGCCCAACATCTTCGGGCCGATCACGCTGAACAGCGTGGCGATGACGCCGGCGGCGACCACCACGATCAGCGCGGGGCGGTGCGGCCCGAGATATCCCGTCAGCCGCCGGAGTGTGCCCTTGAAGTCCTTGGCCTTCTGCACGGGCACGCCGAAGCCGCCCATCGGGCCCCGCCCGAACATGTTGGCCGACGCCGACGGTTGCCGGATCGCCTTCTGTTCGGCACTCATGCGACCTCCTCGAGCGAGGCCTGCGATTCCGCAATCTGGCGGTAGACGTCGCACGTCTGCAGCAGCTCCGCGTGCGGGCCGATGCCGGCGACCCGGCCATCGTCCAGGACAACAATCCGGTCGGCGTTCATCACGGTACCGATGCGCTGGGAGACGATGAACACCGTGGCCTCGGCGAGGTCAGCCTTCAGCGCGGCGCGCAGCTTGGCGTCGGTCGCGAAGTCGAGCGCCGAGAAGCTGTCGTCGAACACGTAGATCCCGCCGCGGCGCACCAGCGCCCGCGCCATCGCCAGGCGCTGCTTCTGGCCTCCCGACAGGTTGATGCCGCCCTGCGACACCGGCGAGGCGTAGCCCTCCGGCATGCGGTCGATGAACTCGGCCGCCTGCGCCACCGTGGCCGCGCGACGCATCTCGTCGTCGGTGGCGCCTTCGAACCCGAAGGCGATGTTGCTGGCGATGGTGCCCGAGAACAGCACGGCCTTCTGGGGCACGAACCCGATCCTGGCGCGCAGGTCTTCCTGCCGCATGTCCCTGACATCGACACCATCGACCAGCACGCGGCCCTCGGCCACGTCGTAGAAGCGAGGGATGAGGCCGGCGAGCGTGGACTTGCCGGAGCCGGTGCCGCCGATGACCGCGGTCACCTCCCCCGGCTTCGCCGTGAACGACACGTGACAGAGCGCCGGTTCTTCAGCCCCCGGATACTGGAACGTCACGTCCTGGAACTCGACGTGGCCCATGGTCCGGCTGAAGCCGGACGCCACCTTCACGCCCTCCGCCGGATCGTTGACGTCGGGCACGACGTCGAGCACCTCGTTGATGCGCTCGGCCGACGCGGCCGCGCGCGGCAGCATCACGAACACCGCCGTGACCATGAACACGGCCATCAGGATCTGGATGGCGTACTGCAGCGACGCCATCATCGCCCCGACGTGCATCTCGCCGGCGTCGATGCGCAGGCTGCCGAACCAGATGATCAGCACGCTGGTCAGGTTCATCATGAAGAACATGGTCGGCATCAGCAGCGCGACCAGGCGGTTGACCGAGATCGCGGTGCCGGTGACGTCGCGATTGGCCGCGTCGAAGCGGCGGCTTTCGTGGGCGCCGCGATCGAAGGCGCGAATCACGCGGACGCCGCTCAGGCCCTCGTCGAGCACCAGGTTGAGCCGGTCGATCTTGACCTGCATCTGCTGGAACAGCGGCACCGCCTTGCGCATGATCAGGAAGAAGACCACCGCCAGGACCGGGATCACCGCGATCAGCACGCGCGCCAGCCGGGCGTCCTGCGACAGCGACAGCACCACGCCGCCAATCGCCATCATCGGCGCCGTAATCGCCATGCCCAGCAGCATCAGCGTCACCTGCTGCACCTGCGTGGTGTCGTTGGTGGTGCGGGTGATGAGCGACGCCGTGCTGAAGTGATCGAACTGGTGCACGGAGAAGTGCGCCACCCGATCGAAGATGCGGCCGCGGACCACGCGGCCAAAGCCGGTGGCGACCTGCGCGGTGAAGAAGCTGCCCGCCACCGCGGCGACGGTGCCGACAATGGCGACCAGCAGCATCACGCCGCCGATCTTCAGGATTTGATCGGTATCGCCCGGCACGATGCCGTGGTCGACGATGTCGGCCATCAGCCGGGGGAGATACAGGTTGGCCAGCGACTGGGCAAAGGCGAGCCCCATCACCATCGCGACCGCCGCACGGAATGGTCGCAGGAACCGAAACAGCTTCAGCATGGGGGTTCAAGAATATGCGAACCGGCCCCCTATGGACGAGCCGGCTGTCGTGCTTTGGCGTCCTTGGGACCGGCGCGGAGATACTGCGCCGGCCACGTGACTTCCTGGCCCAGCTCCCGGGCCGCGCGCAGCGGGAAGTACGGGTCGCGCAGCAGCTCCCTCGCGATCAGGACGGCGTCCGCCTGGCCACTCGCGACGATCTGCTCGGCCTGCGCCGGCTCGGTGATCAGGCCGACCGCACCGGTAAGGATGCCCGCCTCGCGCCGGATGCGCTCCGCGAACGGCGCCTGGTAGCCCGGCCCCAGCGGGATCGTCGCCTGCGCGGCGTTGCCGCCCGATGAGCAGTCAATGAAGTCCACGCCAAGCGGCTTGAGCTGGCGCGCCAGCTCAAGCGACTGCTCGATGTCCCACCCGCCTTCAATCCAGTCGGTGGCCGAGATGCGAACGAACAGCGGCAGTTGCTCCGGCCACACGCCGCGGACGGCGGTGACGACTTCTCGAACGAGTCGCGTGCGGTTCTCAAACGAGCCGCCGTACGCGTCGGCCCGCTGATTACTGAGCGGCGACAGGAACTCGTGCAGCAGGTAACCATGCGCGGCGTGGATCTCGATCACCCTGAACCCGGCCTGGTGGGCGCGGCGGGCCGCCTCCACGAACGCGGCGGTCACCCTCGTGATACCGTCCAGCGAGAGCTCGGACGGCACCGGGTAATTGCCGGCGAACGCAATGGCGCTGGGCGCCAGTACGTCCGGCCATCCACCCTCAGCCTCGGGCACCGCACCGTTCCCGCTCCACGGTCGATACGTGCTCGCCTTCCGCCCGGCGTGCGCCAGTTGCATGCCGGCGACGCTGCCCTGCTCGTGAATGAAGCGGACGATGCGGGCGAGCGGCTCGATGTGCTCGTCTTTCCAGATGCCGAGGTCCTCGGGGCTGATGCGCCCTTCCGGCGTCACCGCCGTGGCCTCGGTGAACACCAGGCCTGCCCCGCCAACGGCGCGGCTGCCGAGGTGCACCAGGTGCCAGTCGTTGGCGAAGCCGTCGGTGCTCGAGTACTCGCACATCGGCGATACGAACACGCGATTGGCAAAGGTCAAGTCGCGGATGGACAGCGGATCGAACAGGTGAGGCATAAGGGAATTATGCCGCCACATCAGAACATCAACTTGTAATCCGCGTAGTTCACCGGCACGCCCACCACCAGGCTGCGCCGCTCGGTGACGGCCCGGCGCACCGCCGTCGCCAGCTCCTCGGGGTGGGCGGTGCGCAGCGCCTGCACGCCGCACGCCTCGGCCATCTTCACCGTGTCGATGCGCCCGAACTCCATGCGGTACGACGGCAGCTTGCGGCTCTCCTGCGCCAGCTTGATCAGCGAGTAGCTGCCGTCTTCCAGCACGATGGTCACAAACGGCGCGCCCACGCGCTCCGCGGTCTCGAGCTCCTGCGCGTTCATCGAGAAGCCGCCGTCGCCCACCGCCGCGAGCACCGGCGCATCCGGGCACGCGAGCTTCGCGCCAATCGCCGCGCTCAGCCCGTAGGCCATGCCCGACAAGCCGTTGGACATCCAGAACGTGCCGGGTTGCCGGCTGGGCCAGAACTGCCCGAACAGGTACTTGTGGGACCCGACGTCGGTGGTGACGATGGTGGAGGCCGGCACCGCCTCGGACAAGGCGCGGATGATGTCGCCCGGCCACATCGTCTCGGGCGTGGCCGATTGCCCGGTCAGCAGGTCGCGGCGCCTGCGCTGGAACGTCTCGAAGGGCTGGTCCCACACCCGAGGCGCGTTGCCCGCGATCATGGCGTCGATGAACGCGGCGTGATCGACCAGCTCCGTCCCCGCCGGGATGAAGCCGCCGACGTTGGGCGCCTCGAGCACCCAGTGGATGGGCAACTCGGTGTGCCACAGCTTGTCGATCTCCACGGGATCGAGACCGAGCCCGATCAGGAGGTCGGAGGACTTGAGCGCCTCCACCATCAATCCATCCGCCGCCATGCCGCTGATCACGCCCACGAAGTTCGCGGACGACTCGTCGACGATGCCTTTGAGCTTCGGGGTGACGGCGACCGGGAGGTTCCACTCAAGCAGCCACTTGCGGATGCGCGCGGCATTGGCGGTGCCGGCGCCGAGGCCGATGAGCACGAGCGGGCGTTCCGCGCGGGCGAGGCGATCGCGGAGTTCGGCGGCTTTCGCGATGGCATTCCGGCCCCCCATAAAGGGGGGCCCTACAGGGGTGACGGGAGTGGTGGAGGTGGTGGAGGTTACCGGCTTGAGCGCTTCGCGCGCGGAGAGCGTGAGGAACGACGCGCCATACGGGCGCTCCATGCACGCCGCCAGCGCGCGCGGCACCAGCTCGCCCGCGTTGGCCTGCGTGACCTTCTCCGCCACGCGGCAGATCGGGCGATAGCTGTCGTGCAACGGCAGCAGTTGATGGGTGTGGCTGGGCGGGAATTCGTCCGGGAGCTGCGCCGTGATGGCCAGCAGCGGCTCCTGGTCGAGATACGCGCTCGCGATCGGCAGCATCAGGTTGGCGGCGCCCGGCCCCAGCGTGGCCAGCACCACGCCGGGCTGGCCGCGGAGCTTGCCGTGGACGGCCGCCGCGATGCCGGCATTGGCCTCGTGACGCATCAACACGAAGTCGATGCCCACCTGGCGGCATTCATCGATCAGGACCAGCACTTCTCCACCGGGCAGGCCGAACACCCGATCGATGCCCGCTTCCGCAAGCGCCTTCGCCACCGCTGCCGCCGTCGTCGTCATGGCGGCATTGTATGACGCCAGGAAGCCCCGGCGTTCGGCTCCGGCTAACTCAGCACCTGTTTCAGGGCCTTGAGCAGCGTGGCGGAGGTGAACGGCTTGGGCAGGAAGTGCTGGACCTGCGCGCTGGCGGCGCGCGCGGCGTGCTCGTTGGCGCTGATGCCGCTGACGGCGATGATCGGCACCGTCGAGTCGATGCGCGACATCGCCTGGATGGTCGGCACGCCGTCGAGCACCGGCATGGTCATGTCCATCAGGACCGCGGCAATCGTTCGGGAGTGCGCGCCAAAGCTGGCGATGGCCTCCGCCCCATCCGACGCCAGCAGCACGCGATAGCCGTTGGCCTCGAGGGTGCGCCGCGCGATCATGCGGATCGCCGCCTCGTCATCGACCACCAGCACCGTTTGCCCGCTGCCCTGCGGCTTCGACGCCGTCTCGCCGATCGAGCCGGCGACACCTTCGCCGTGAGAGGCGGGCAGGTAGATGCGGAAGCGGGCGCCGTGCCCGGGCTCGCTGGTCGCGCGAATGTAGCCGCCATGGCTCTTCACGATCGTGAGCGAGGTGGAGAGCCCGAGGCCGGTGCCCTTGCCGGGCTCCTTGGTGGTGAAGAACGGATCGAAAATCCGATCGACGATGTCGGCCGCGATGCCTTCGCCGGTGTCGAGCACCTCGATCATCACGTAGGCGCCATGCGGCAGGTCGGAAGGCGCCGCCGGGTCGCGGCCGTCGAGGAGGACCAGCTCGGCGGCGATCGACAGCTGGCCGCCCGTCGGCATCGCATCCCGCGCGTTCACGCAGAGGTTGAGCAACACCTGGTGAAACTGGGTCGGGTCGCCGACGATCGGCGGCAGGCCGAGATCAACGCGGGTGCGGATGCCGATCGTCTTCGGCAGGGTGTCGCGGGCGATGCGCTCGACCTCGGCCACCAATTCGATCACGTCGATCTCGACGCGGCGGCCTTCCATGCCGCGGGCGAACGACAGCACCTGCCGCACCATCTCGGAGCCGCGCCGCGCGCTGTCGTTGATGGTGGCCAGCACCTCGCGATCGCGCGGATCGGTCATGTGGTCCTTGAGCAACTCGATCGCCAGCATGATCGGCGTCAGCACGTTGTTGAGGTCGTGGGCAATGCCGCCGGCCAGGGTGCCGATGCTTTCCAGGCGCTGGGCGCGGTAGAACTGGCGCTCCAGCTCCCGGCGTTCGGTCACGTCGGTGTTGATCGACAGCACGCTGCGGGGCCGGCCCTCCCGGTCGCGCACCAGCGTCCACCGGCTCTCGACGATCACCGGCCGCCGGTGCTTGTTGATCACCTTCAGCTCGCCGGTCCACTCGCCGGTGCGGATCACGACTTCGTAGGCGTGGAGGGCGTCGGCGGCATCGCTGTCGGCGTAGAACACCTCGGCGACCGTGCGGCCGACGGCCTCCTCCGCCGTCCACCCGTAGAGGCGCTCGGCGCTCTTGTTCCAGTAGGTCAGCCGGCGGTCGAGGTCGCTGACGATGATGGCGTCCTGGGCCTTGTCGAGCAACGACGCCTGCTCGTGCAGGCGCCGGTTCGCCCGCTGCTGGCGGCCCAGCATCACGATGCCGGCGGCGCACGCCAGCGCGATGAAGGCGCTGGCCAGCGTCGCCGTCACGTAATGCGTGCGCGCGCGCCGGCGGACCGGCGCGAACGCGTCCGTTTCCGACGTGCCAACGGTCACGATGATCGGGTAGTCCTGCATCGTCCGATAGCTGAACACCCGGAGCTGCCCGTCCACCGCACCCGAACCGATGTAGTTGCCGATCGGCCGCTTCGCGTGCTCGACGAACAGCTGCGATTGGGGAATGGCCGCTCCAAACTCGATCGTCGGGCCCCTTCGCCGGGCCAGGGTGACGCCGTTCGCCAGCACGAGCGACATGATGTCGCTCGGCCCCATCGTGGTGTTCTCGAACAGTTCGGTCAGGTAGCGCGGCTCGATGGCGATATGGACGACGCCGCCAAACGAGCCGTCTGGCTTGTTGCGCCGACGCGTCAGGGTGATCGCCCAGCGGCCGCTGACCCGGCCCAGGACGGGAGGCATTATCAGCAGGGCTTTGGAGTCGCGACGCTGGTGGGTCTTGAACGATTCGCCTTCCGAGAAGTTGGTCTCCACGAATTCCTGGCTCGCCTCGACCAAGTCGCCGCGCTCGTCGGTCACGCCGATGAAGGTGATCCACCGTTCGCCGGACATCGCGGGCCCGATGAGCTGCCTGATCGGGACGCGGGGACCGGGCTGCTCGTACTGGCTTTTGATGACGAGCAGGAATCGATCGAGCCCCTTGAGCAGTTGATGGGTGTGCATATCGAGCGCCAACGCCAGGTTGGCGTTCTTGCTGAACTCGCTCGATGTGGCTTCAATCCGCTCATTGCGGGCGCGATCGATCGTGTAGACCCAGATGCCGGCGATCAACAGCAGCCCGAACCCCGCAATCGCCAGCCTGCCGAGTGGAATCCTTGCGCCGATGCTGCGGATGGTAGTCGACAATTCCTGAAGTGAGTATGCACCGAAGTGGGGCGGGCCGGTGTGGCCCGCCTCTCCCGGTTGCTGTTACTTCGCGGCGAAGCAGTAGAAGTAGCCTTCACCGCCCGTGGGGCGCAGGTGTTCGAGACCGCACCCCTTCGACGGATGCGCGGAGTGCCATGAGGTGGGGTTGGCGCCGCCACCCTGTCGATCGAAGTGCCCCACCGTGGCGCTCGAATCACCGGCGGAGCTCGTCCAGTTGTTGCAGGTCGCGCCGGACAGCGTGCCGTCGAGGTTGGTCCCGGTGAGGATGTCGTGCTGGTTCGGCGTGTCGCCGCGGCCCTTCACGACCTCGCCCTTTTCGGTCAGCGAGTTTTCCTTCGACAGCTTGTTGTTGTCGCTGTGCAGATCGGCGACGCTGGCCGCCACCTGCACGCCCTTGGCGTTGAACCACGGGCCGGCGCCAATGCGGTCCTTCGCGTTCACGGCCGGCTGACCATTGGCCGCCGTCGCACTGAGGTAGGCCCGCCACACGCGGTTGCCGGCCCCGGCCGCCTTGGCCAGTGCCGCGCAGTGCGCGTCGGCGCCGGCAAGGCCACCCAGGTCGGCGCCCTTCCCGGGACCGACGCTGGTAATGAAGAAGCTCATCGTGTTGCCCTGCGCCGTCACCGCCGGCGCGTTAGGGGCCACCAAGGCGAGTGCAAAACCAAGAACAACGATCCGTTTCATGTCCGTCCTCCCAAAACTCCGCCTGAAGGCGGAGGCTACAACTAACGTGGAGCCGGCAATGGACCCACCGGCTTGAGCGCCGCGGGCTTCGCGCCCGACGCGCCGATCGCGTCGTAGACCGCGGGCACCGCCGCGATCAAGTCGTTGGTGTCGGTGACGACCTTGGCCAGGTCTTCGCGCAGCTCGCCCGCGACGAGACTCTGCTGCGCCGTCGGCATCGACGTGGAGCCCATGATCTGGCCCTTGGTCTGCCCGAGCTGGCCGCGCACGTTGGCCTGCTGGCCGCCGAATCCGCCGCCGCCACCCGGCCCGCCCTGGCCGACGCCGAGCCGGCGCCGCAGGTCGGCGAGCTTGGTATTGACGTCGGCCAGCGCCGTCTTGCCCGCCGCCGGGACGGCCGCCGCCGTCTTCAGCAACGCCTCGGCCGCCGTGACCTGCGTGCCCAGCGTGGTCACCGCTTCGGCCGCCGCGTTGGCCACCCGCTGCAGCTCGTGCAGGCCCAACGCGGTGTCGTGCCACGCCTTGCGATCGGCCTCGGTCATCGGCATGTCCTTGTCGCCGCTCACGCGCACCGTCTTGGTGGCCACGTCCTTACTGTCAACGACCAGCGTCACGCGATATTCACCGGGCAGCACGTGAGGGCCGTTGTTGCCGCCGCCGCCAAATCCACCGCCACCACCGCCGGCCGGGGGCTGCCCCGCGAGCGGTAACAACGGCTGGTGCCGCAGATCCCAGTAGACCCGGTTGACGCCGGCGCCGCGGGCGTTGCGCAGGTCGGTGCCGCTGATCTCCCGCACCTGCGTGCCGGCCGCGTCACGAATGCGCAGCGCGACGTTGGCCTGCGGTTTCGACAGGTAAAAGCTGATCGGCGCGCCGTAGGTGGGGTTCTTGCCGAAGAACGGCTTGTCGGTCACGAACCCGCGGTCGTTGGCGGGGTTGAACTGCAGGGCGCCGCGCATGTCGAACAGGTAGGCGTCGGCTTTCATCGCCTCCGCCTGCTGCTGCAGCGGCGTCGCGTCGTCCAGGATCCAGATGCTGCGGCCGTGGGTGGCGATGATCATGTCGTTGTCGCGCGGATGGAAGACGACTTCATGGATCGGCACCGTCGGCAGGTTCGACTTGATGCGCAGCCACTTGCCGCCGCGGTCCGGGCTCACGAACAGGCCGAACTCGGTGCCTGAATACAGGACGCTGGGGTTCTTCGGGTCCTCGGTCATCGACGCCACCGTGTGGCCCTTGGGCAAGCCTTCACCGATCGACCGGAAGTTGTTGCCACCGTCGACGCTGGCGTAGACATACGTGCCCATGTCGTCGGCGCGGTGATTGTCGAAGCTGGCGTAGACGACGCTGACGTCGTGCGCCGACGGCACCAGGCGCGAGACATACGCGTTCTTCGGTACGCCCGGGAACTTGTTGGTGATGTCGGTCCACGTCCGGCCGTCCTTGGTCATGTGGACCTTGCCGTCGTCGGTGCCGGCGTAGAGCACGCCCGCCTGCTTCGGAGATTCCACCAGCGAGACGATGTTGCCGTAGGACTGCACGCCGTCGTTCTTGGCGATCTTGATGTCTTTCGCCTGGACCCCCATCAGCGACAGGCCCTCGCGATCGGTCGCCTCGGTGAGGTCCGGACTGATCGCCGTCCAGCTCTGTCCGCGGTCGGTGGACTTGAACACCCTGTTGGCGCCGACGTAGATGGTGTTCGAGTCGTGCGGTGAGAGCAGGATGGACGTGTTCCAGTTCCAGCGCAGCGGCGCCTCGCCGCGCGCCGGCAGCGGCCGAATCGACTTGCGCTCGTTGCTGACGCGGTCGACGCGGGAGATGTTGCCGTCCTGCGACTCGGCGTAGATGGTGCGCGAGTCTTTCGGATCGATCTGCGCCTCGAAGCCGTCGCCGCCGTGAATCGAGAACCAGTGGTCGTTGCCGATGCCGGCGCGGCCGCGCACCGCGCTCGGGCCGCACCAGGTGTAGTTGTCCTGCAGGCCGCCGCACACGTTGTAGGGCGTCTCCATATCGTAGGTGACGTGGTAGAACTGCCCGATGTCCAGGTTGTAGATGCCTTCCCACGTCGCACCCTTGTCGTAGCTCACGCCGATGCCGCCGTCGTTGCCATCGAGAACGTGATTCGGGTTCGCGGGGTTGATCCACATGGCGTGGTGATCCGAGTGCATGGTGCCGTTCTCGATGAACGTGCGCCCGCCGTCGTCGGAAATGTGGAGCTGCACGCCGAGCACGTAGATGCGCGCGTCGTTGGTGGGGTCGATGCGGATCTGGCTGAAGTACATCGGCCGCGGATTGACGTTCGACATCTTCTTCCACGTGCGGCCGGCATCGTCTGACCGATAGGTGCCGCTCTCGGTCTCGTGCTCGATGCGGGCGTAGACCACGTTCGGGTTCTTGCGCCACACGTCCATGCCGATGCGGCCGAGCGGGCCCGCGGGCACGCCTTCGGTCAGCCTGGTCCAGGTGCGGCCGGCGTCGCTCGACTTCCACATGGCGCTGCCCGGTCCGCCGCCGTTGAAGCCCCAGGTGGCGCGGCGCCGCTGATAGGTGGCGGCATACAGCACCTTGTTGTTCGACGGATCCATCACCAGCTCGGTGGCGCCGGTGTCGTCGTCCACGAACAGGATGCGGCTCCACGTCAGGCCGCCGTCGGTGGTCTTGTAGACGCCGCGCTCGCCGCCACGGCCGAACACGCTGCCCAGCGCCGCGACATAGACCACGTCGTGGTCGGACGGATCGACCACGATCCGCGCGATCATCTTCGACGTGCCCAGGCCCATGAACTTGAACGTGTGGCCGCCGTCCGTGGACTTGTAGACCCCGTTACCCCACGACGTGCTCTGCCGGTTGTTGTTTTCACCGCTGCCGACCCACACGGTGTTGGCGTCGCCGGGATTGATCGCGATGTCGCCGATCGACACCACGTTCTCCTGATCGTCGAACAACGTTTCCCACGTGGTGCCGTTGTTCACGGTCTTCCAAAGTCCGCCGGTGGCCGTGCCGACATAGAACACCGCCGGGTTGGACTCAAGCACGGCCAGGTCGTCCACGCGGCCACCCATGGTGGCGGGGCCGATGTTGCGGAATACCAGGCCCGGGAAGGGATCGGCCGGCGCGGCGGCCGCGGCCGCGGCCGCCGGGCGCTGCGCGCGAACGGTGTCCCCGCCGATGGCCACCAGGGTGACAAGCAGTGCAAGCAGGCAAGACTGTCGGAACATCCGGGGGTCCTCCTCAGACCGCAACAGGCCCGAAATGTACCACGACTGCGACTGGCGGCAGCAGGTCAACGGCGGCGGCCTGCGCGCCACGGCGCGCGCCGTTACCGCGACGGCGAAACCAGGTGGCGCCGAACGATGCGCTCGACTTCGTCGAGCGCTGTCACCATGGCGACGCTGACTTGCTCGCGCTCATCGGGGGTCAGCGCGGTCAGCAGGCTGTGGGCTTCCGTGGTGCGGCTGCGGATGCCCATCGTCAGGTGATACGTGCGCGTGTCGTCGAGGAAGCGCTCCCGTGCGATTTCCATCCCCGAATTATAGGGGCCGTGCAGAAACGAGCAACGCCGGCGCGACGCGCGGCTACGAGTGGAGGCCGAGACCCTGGAACGAGGCGGGCGCCTCGTCGAACTCGATCGCTCGCGGCCGCGCGCGCTTCACCGCGATCACGCGAAGGACGGCAAACACCACGGCGAGGGTGGCCAGCACCCTGATCAGGCTCCCGCCGAGCAGCGCCGCATGCTGCATGCGGGCGAACGCCGAGGCACCCACGAAGAAGGCAATGGCATAGATGGGCGCGAGGGCTTTCATGTTTTCGCTGGGCACGTAGTTGCACGTGAACGGCACCTTGTCATAGGTGAGCATCAGCACTTCGAGCAGCACCAGCGCACCGGATAGGCCGAGCACCGCATGCAGGAGCGCCGCCCGTGGACCGAGAACGAACACGAAAAGAGGCAGCACTGCCGCCAGCGCCGGCAGCACCAGGGCCACGATGGCGGCGTCCTTGACGCCGTCGGCGAACGCGCGGTCGCGGCCGCGCCACGCGAGCTGAAAGCCCCAGTTGGCGCGCAGCTCTGCCGGCACACGGATGACATGGCGGAAGCCGACCAGCAGGGCGCCGTACAGCAGCGGCTGCATCGAGAGCAGTCGCGCCGAGGCGCCCCCGTCTTGCTGCACGTCGGAGTTGGAGAGCGCGACCACGGCCATGGCGAACCCCGCGGCGGCCGCGCACGCGAGCGTCAGCCGATGCGTATTGCTGCGCCACATGGCGGCCAGCGCAAAGTAGAAGCCGGCCCGTGCCGACGGATTGCGCGCCAGCAACCCATTGGCAAGCCAGCCGCCCAGCCGCCAGCAGCGACGAACCGCGGCCGGTGGCGCCGGGCTGAGCGACGGCAGCCGCCTCGCGTTCCACAAGTAGGCAGCCGCGGCCAGCGCCAAGGTCAGCGCGAGGGCCATGCCCGCGCGGCCGGCCAGCGCCGGAAACCGTGCGCGCCGCTCGTCATACCTCTCGCTGGTGATGCGGTCGTTGTTCGCCTGTCGCGGCGTCATCCGCGAGCGCGGCAAGTCGGCAATGATGCCACCGGCCGCCATCTCGTACACGCCGAGGAACCACATGGGCGGCGTTTGCGCCCGCCATCCGTCGAAGCCGCGCCGCGCAATGCCGTCCGCCGCGGGCGGCAACAGCAGCAGCGCGCTGCCCAGCATCACGATCAGCGCACCCTGGGCCCAGGGCGACACGCGCGTGAACCAGCGGCGTCCGAGGATCGCCGCGATAGTCTCCCTGAGCGCGATCACGACGAGGTAGCCGAACGCCGCGGCGGCGATGGTGACCACCGCGTGTGTGACGATCAGGCCCGCAAGTTTCACGAGGCTCAACTGCCTGAACGCGAACACCAGCAGCCACGGGAACACCACGCTCGGAAAGACATTGATCGCGACCGCAACCGCCCCGCCGAAAATGGCGACGGCCGAGACCTTGGCGCGCCGGATGGTGCCGGGCGGCACCGGCAGCGGCTCCAGGATCGCCGCGTCCCGCGGATCGACGGCGATCGCGTCCCACTGCGAGGCCGCCACCAGCGCGGTGGCGATCATCGCCAGCGCCAGGTAGAAGAACTTGTCGTCGAGCGACCGGATGGCGGTCTGTCCAGGCGTGAGCATCGCCCCGACATAGGTGAACGACATGAACGCGCAGATGAACAGCGTGAGCGACACCACCGTGCCACCGACTACGGCGAGCAGTTGCGTGCGATCCGCGTCGGGCGAAATCAGGTCGTTCTCGAGAAACTGGCGAAGGAACAGCCGGGTCAGCTGGACATACGGCGTCCGCAGGCGGGCGGGGGTCACCGGGCACCCAGGGCCGAGACGTCGGCGAGGTCGCGCGCCAATTGTTCCGGGTCGTCGCGGATCACGAGCTGCGAGAACACGCCTTCGAGCGAGGTCCGCGACAGCAACGTGCGCAGGCTCGCAATCGAGTCGTCCGCGACCACCTCTCCCCGGTGGAGCACGATCACCTTGTCGCAGACACGTTCGACGACTTCGAGGATGTGCGAGCTGTAGAGAATCGCCTTGCCGCGGGCCGCCAGCGTCCGCACGAGATGGCGCAGCATCAGCGTCGTCGCCACGTCGAGCCCGGTTTCCGGTTCGTCGAAGAGCACGACCGATGGGTCGTGCAGCAGCGCGGCGGAGATGACAATCTTCTGCCGCATGCCCTTCGAGTAGGAGGCGATCGACTGATCGGCCGCGGTCCGCAATCCGAACAGCTCCAGGAACCCTTCGATCTTCGTCGTCAGCAGCGCTTCCGGCATTTCGCGCAGGCGACCCATCAGCAGCAGGTACTCGCGGCCCGAGAGAAACGGATAGAGATACGGCTCTTCTGGAATGTAGCCAAGCTGGCGCCGGAAGGCGACCAGGTCGTCGCGGATGTCGCGGCCGTCGTACTCGACGATCCCCGACGAAGGCTCGAGGAGGCCGGCCAGCATCCGGGCCGTCGTTGACTTGCCGGACCCGTTGGGACCGAGATACCCGAGAATCTCGCCGGGACGCAGCGTGACGTTGACGTCCCTGACGACGCGCACGCCGGAGAAGTGCTTCGACAGCCGGTGACCGCGCAGGTCCGCCATGGCGTGACTCAGCCGACCGGCGGCACGCGGCGGCGCTCGGGCCAGAAGCAGGCCATCACCGGGCCAAGCGACAGAAACAGCACGCCGATCGCGACGATGAAGAGGTGGTCCGAAAGTGAGACGAAGTCGGCGAAGATCGTCAGCAAGACGATGTTGTAGCAAGCAGTCATCAGCGTGAGGGCGACGAAAAAGCCGGAGCCGCGCGCGGCTTCATCACGAAGCCCGCCGGCCACGGCCCGGATCACCGCAAGATGGTTCGCGGCTTGCCTGAGCCGCCCCGCCCCGCGATCAAATTGCAGGTCGGCGAGCGCGGGCGCGACGATGAGTTCAACGCTGCGACTGGAGAGAAACCGATCGGCAAACGCAATGACCCGCGACTCGAAGCTCATTGCGCCTCCGCCGGCTTCAGCGCGAGCGCCTCACGCAGGGTGGCAAACGCCTCGTGTACTTTGAGGCCATAGGGCGTAGCGCGGTAAAGGCGGCGTGGCAACCCGCTGGCGCCGGGGTTCCTCTCTTCCTGCCAGGAGTCGACGAACCCCTTGCCCTCCATGCGGGCCAGGATCACGTAGACGGATCCGCGTTTCAGGGCGCCGCTGGAGGCGTCGACGAGCTCGAGACCATAGCGCTCGCCATTGCCGAGGATCGCCATCACCAGCGACTCGGTACGCGACATCGAGGGCAACCGTGGGTCAGTCACGGCGGCCACTCTTACATTTTGTCAGCCTGAAGTCAAGCCGCGGGAACTGGGTCTTTACCGTCGTGGCTGAGCTGAAGGGCGCCGGCCTTCAGTGACACCACGATTCGGTCGCCGTCCTTGACGTCGCCGAACAGCAGCAGCTCCGACAGTGGCTTCTTGATCGACTTCTCCACCAGGCGCGCCATCGGCCGGGCGCCGAAGGCGCGGTCGAACCCCTTCTCGGCCAGCCAGGCGCGCGCCGCGGGCTCCAGCTCGATCTGGATCTTGCGGCCCGCCACCAGCGCCCGCAGTTCATCGATGTGCTTGTCCACCACCAGCTCGATCTCACGCGTGCCCAGGGGCAGGAAGTGCACGGTGGCATCGAGGCGGTTGCGGAACTCGGGCGCGAACACGCGCTCCAGCACGCCGGTGGCCTTCGACGCCTCGCCGGCCTCGCGGAAGCCCATGCGCCGGCCCGACAGGTCACGGGCGCCGGCATTGGTGGTCATGATCAGGATGACGTGCCGGAAGTCGGCATGCCGGCCGTGCGTGTCGGTGAGCGTGGCGTGGTCCATGACCTGCAGGAGGATCGCGAACAGGTCCGGATGCGCCTTTTCGATTTCGTCGAGCAGCAGCACCGCGTGCGGTGACTTGCGGACCGCGTCGATCAGCAGGCCGCCCTCCTCGTAGCCCACGTACCCCGGCGGCGCGCCAATCAGCCGCGACACGGCGTGCTTCTCCATGTATTCCGACATGTCGAAGCGCAGGAACTCCACCTTGAGCACGCGCGCCAGCTGGCGCGCGAGCTCGGTCTTGCCGACGCCGGTGGGGCCGGCGAACAGGAAGTTGCCCATCGGCTTGTCGGCGGCCCGCAGCCCCGAGCGCGACAGCTTGATCGCCGACGCCACTTCGTCGATCGCCGCGTCCTGCCCGAAGATCACCGCGCGCAGTTCGCTCTCCAGGTTCTTGAGCGCCACCTTGTCGTCGCTCGACACCGCCTGCACGGGCACCCGCGCCATCTTGGCGATGACCTTCTCGATGTCGCTGACGGCGATGATGCGACCCGCGCCCTCCGCCTCCCGGCTGGTGTCGAGCTTGACCGAGGCACCGGCTTCGTCGATCACGTCGATCGCCTTGTCGGGCAGGTGCAGATCCTTGAGGTGGCGCGTTGACAGCGCGACGGCCGCCTCGATCGCCTCATCCGAATAGGTCACGCCGTGGTGTTGCTCGTACGACGCCTTGAGGCCCTTCAGAATCGCGACCGTCTCCACTTCCGACGGCTCCAGCACTTCGATCTTCTGGAACCGGCGCGACAGCGCGCGGTCCTTGTCGAACGACTGCTTGACGTCGGCAAACGTCGTCGAGCCGATGCACCGCAGCGCCCCCGAGGCGAGGGCCGGCTTCAGCAGGTTCCCCGCATCCATCGTCCCGCCCGACGCCGAGCCGGCACCGACCATGGTGTGGATCTCGTCGATGAAGAGGATGGCATGGTCGTGCCTGGCGAGGGCGTCGAGCACCTGCTTGACGCGCTCTTCGAAGTCGCCGCGATAGCGCGTGCCGGCCACCAGCGAGCCCATGTCGAGCGAGAACACGCGGATGCCCTTCAGCGGCTCCGGCACGTCGTTTTGGTGGATGCGCAGCGCCAGCCCTTCGGCGAGCGCGGTCTTGCCGACGCCCGGTTCGCCGACCAGCAGCGGGTTGTTCTTGCGGCGGCGGCACAGCACCTGGATCATCCGCTCGAGCTCGAGCTGGCGGCCAATCAGCGGATCGATGGCCCCCTTCGCGGCCTTGGCGACGAGGTCGGTGGCGTAGGCCTCCAGCGGATCCTTCACGCCCGTCTCGCCACCGTCCGGCGCGACAGTGCCTTCTTTCTCCCCGCCATGCGAGATGGCGCGGAGCAGCGTCAGCCGATCCAGTCCCTGCTTCCGCAGGAAATAGGCGGCGTGGCTGTCTTCTTCCTGCAGCAGGAAGACCAGCAGCGCGCCGCTCTCCACCTGCTGCGCGCTCGACGAGGCGGCGTGGACGACGGCGCGTTCGACGACGCGGTCGAAGCCGAGCGTCGATTCGGGCTTCACGGCCTTGCGCCCGGGCACCGGCGTAAAGGCGCGCTCCAGCACGTCGTCCAGGTCCTTGCGCAGCTCGGCCAGGTCAACGCGGCAGGCGGTGAGAATGTCGCGGGCCTGCGGATCCTCGATCAGCGCGTGGAGCATGTGCTCGAGGCTGACCAGATCGTGACGGCGCTCGGCGGCCACGCGGAACGCGCGACGGATGCTTTCCAGCGTGTCGGGGGCGAAGGGAACGGGGGTACGGCTCATGCGCGGGCTCCCTCGGGATCGGGTTCAAGCGTGACGAGCAGCGGAAACTCGTGCTGCTCGGCGAGCTTCTGCGTGGCCTTGACCTTGGTCTCGGCCACGTCGCGGGTGAAGAGGCCGGCCACGCCGACGCCCGCCTGGTGCACGTGCATCATCACTGAGTGAGCCTCCGCGGGCGGCATGTTGAACACGGTTTCGAGCACCCAGACCACGAATTCCTGCGTCGTGAAATCGTCGTTGTGCAGCAGGACCCGCCACAGCCGCGGGTTCTCGACCCGTTCGTCGGCGCGGGACTCGGTCTGGACCCCATCTGCAATTTTCGGAACGGCCACGCACTGATCATACCGCTCCCGCGAGGGGACTGACCCCGAGCAAGAAGTGCCGAGGGGTCTGTCCCCTTCGCATCATGCGCGATCGGCTCAGACCAAGAGATCCGGATCAAGGGTCCAGCGAGGTGGCGGTTCGAGGATCAGGCGCGCCACCTCGGCCACGAACCGGCGCCGAGGCATGGCGGTGGCGCCCAGCGATAACAGGTGCTCGGTCTCGAGCTGGCAGTCGATCAAGGGAAAGGCCCAGCGGCCGAGTTGCGCCGCCAGGTAGGCCATGGCAATCTTCGACCCGTCGGTGCGGCGCGAGAACATCGATTCGCCGAAGAACATCCGGCCCACGGCCACGCCGTAAATCCCACCCGCGAGCGCACCGTCCATCCACACTTCGATCGAATGGGCGAACCCCTGCCGGTGCAAGGCCAGGTAGGCACTCTTCATCTGCGGCGTCAGCCAGGTGCCGCCATCATCCAGGCGCGGCGCGGCGCATTCGTCGAGCACCGCCGCGAACGCGGCGTCGATAGTGACGGTGAAGTCGCGCTTCTTCAGCCGCTTCCGCAGGGAATGCGAGACGTGGAACTCACCCGGCACGAGCACGATGCGCGGATCGGGCGACCACCAGAGAATGGGGTCGCCTTCGTTGAACCACGGAAAGATGCCGTGGCGGTAGGCGTCCAGCAGACGCCGGGGTGTGAGGTCGGCGCCGGCGGCCAGCAGACCGTCCGGTTCGTCGAGGGCCCGCTCTACCGGGGGAAACGGTTCGGCCGGGCCGAGGAAGGGGATCATGTTAAGCTGAGTAACCCCTGAGATAGGCAATCCGGCGCATGGTCTGGTTCTTCGAACGGCAAGGCACGTTTATCCGCTGCGAAACCCGCGCGTCCGAGACTGGAGCCGGTTTCGAGTTGGTCGTCATCAATCCCGACGGTTCCGAGCGTGTCGAACACTTCGACGATTCGGGGACGCTGGCGCGGCGGCAGGTCGAGCTCGAAAGCACGCTGACCCACGACGGCTGGCACGGGCCCTTCGGACGCATCTAGACTCGTCGCGAGCGTCTTAGTTTTTACTTCTGACTTCCGCCTTGCTACAATCAGTGTCTTCCGACCCCGTGGTGAGTGTAGCTCAGGGGTAGAGCCCCGGATTGTGGATCCGGCCGTCGCGGGTTCGAATCCCGTCACTCACCCCAATTTCCAAATTAGCGAGCGACCGATTGATGATTGACGATTGGTTGCGCGACCTCGAGGCGCGGCACTTCGCCAACCTGCGATTCAGCGAGGTCACGCGGGCGCTGCGGGCGCTGTCGTCGGCCTACGTCGAGCGGCGCGAAAGCGCCCTGTCGGACCACCGCGCGCTGGACGGCGCCGGCAAGCGCGCCGCGTTCGCGCTGTACTACGGCCCCATTCACTTCGAACTCCTCCGCGCGATCGCCGCGCAGCTGGGCCAGCCGCGCCGGCCCGGGCTGGTCGTCGATCTCGGCTGCGGCACCGGCGTCGCCGGCGCCGCCATCGCGCTCGCCACCACCCCGCCGTCACGCGTGCTCGGCCTCGACACCCACCCCTGGACGCTGGACGAGGCGCGCTTCACCTATCGGGCGCTGGGCCTCAACGCCGAAGCCCGCCGCGGACACGCCGGGCGCGCGCGCATTCCCGCCGACGCCACGTTCGTGGTCGCCGCGTTTGTCGTCAACGAATTGGGCCAGGGCGAGCGCGACGACCTGCTGCGCGAGCTGAAGGCGGCCATCAGCCGCGGCGTCGCGGTGTTGATCGTCGAGCCCATCTCGCTGCGCATCTCGCCGTGGTGGGAGGAATGGGCCGCCGCCTTCCTGCAAATGGGCGGGCGCGCCGACGAGTGGAAGATCCGCGTCGACCTGCCGCCCATCGTCAAGCGGCTCGCCAAGGCCTCGAGCCTGCGTCCCGACTCGCTGACGGCGCGAAGCCTGTTCGCCGCGAAATAGCCCGATCCGCCGCCGGTGCATGTTCATGCACTGTCGCCGCCGCCGCCGTTTGCGTACCCTCGACGCTATGAAGGCGAATCCCATTGCACGACAGTTGAAGTGCGCGGCCTGGAGCGTCGTGGCCGCCTCGCTGGCGATGGCGGCATGCAGCCCGGGGGCCTCCCCCACATCCCCGTCGGCCGCGGCACCCGTGGCCGTGGCATCCGCCCTTGAACCGCCCGTGGCCGCCGCCCCGCTGGTGCCCACCCCGACGGTGCCGGCACCGGGCTTGGCCGCGGGCGCGATTACGTCGATCGCGGTCGAACCCGCCCGGGTGCGCGGCGGCGAGTCCGCGGTCGGTACCGTGACGCTCGCGGCAGCCGCGCCGGCCGGAGGCATGACGGTGACCCTCACCAGCAGCGACCGCGACGTGAGGCCACCGGCCGCGATCACCATCGCCGCCGGACAAACGGTTGGGATGTTCAACATTCCCACCAGCGAACCGCATGCCGACACGGATGTGCGCCTCACGGCGACGACGACGGATGACAGCGCGACGACCGGCATCGTGCTGGTGCTGCCGGCGCCAGGCGCGCATACCGACAACTACTCGATGACCACCGGCAGCACGCTGGTCGTGGCGGCGCCCGGCATTCTCGACAACGACGCCAGGCGGCGGGGCCACGACCTCACTGCCGTCCTCCGCCTGCCGCCGCTCGGCGGGACCCTCTCGCTCAACAACGCCGGCGGATTCACCTATCAACCGAACGCCGGCTACGTCGGCACCGACCGCTTCACGTACTGGGCCGTGGACGGGACGACGAGAAGCAACGAAGCGCATGTCTGGATTACGGTAGCGGCTGCGATCATCGCCACCACGCCGACGCCGGCGCCAACCGGCTCGTCCACGCCGGCGCCAACCGGCTCGTCCACGTCGGCGCCGACCGGCTCACAGACCTTCAGCTACACGGGTGCCGCGCAAACCTTCGTCGTCCCCGAGGGTGTCACGCAGATCACCGTCGAGGCCTACGGCGCCCAGGGCGGCACCGGACTGACCAGCGGCCTGGCCGGTGGCACCGCAGGCCTTGGCGGCTTCATCCGCGCAACGCTCGCCGTCACCGCGGGTGCAAGCTATCAAGTCAATGTCGGCGGGCAGGGCGCGAACGGTGCCAGCGGTGTGGCCGGGGGCGGCGCCGGCGGCGGGGCGTCAGACCTCCGTACTGGAGGCACTTCGACCGCCAACCGGGTGCTCGTCGCCGGCGGCGGCGGCGGCGGCGGCCTCGGTTTCACGGGGAATGGCGCGGGAGGCGCCGGAGGTGCCGGTGGCGCGCTGACCGGCGCGGCTGGCGGCGGCACGACCTCTGGCGCGGGTGGCGGCACCGGCGGCACACAGGCCGCGGGAGGGAGTGGCGGTGGTGGCGGCGCCGTGGGCGTGGCCGGTGCATTGGCACAAGGCGGCAACGGCGCGGGCGCCTCCGGCAATACCGTCGGCGGGTTCAACGGCGGCGGCAATGGTCGCGCCCCCGGCGCCGGGGGTGGCGGCTACCACGGCGGCGGTGGCGGCGGCCAGGCCAACTCCGGCGGCGGGGGCGGCGGTGGGTCGTCGTTCGCCATCGCGACCGCGACCAACGTCACGCACCAGCAAGGTGGGCGTTCGGGCAACGGCGAGGTGCGGATTACCTGGTAACGGCTACGCGTCGGCCTTCATCACATCGGGATTGGGCGAGCTGGGTAATGCCAGCTCGCCCTTCTCGTGCAGTTCGACCGCGGCCTTGACCATCGCCGGATCGAACGCCTTGCCCTCGAGGTCGCGCACCATCTGCAGCGCCTCCTCGAGCGGCAGTCCCTTCCGGTAAGAACGGTCCGACGTCAGCGCGTCGAGAAAATCGGCGACGCCGAGCAGGCGGCCGAGCAGCGGAATCTCCTCGCCCTTCAAGCCCTCGGGATAGCCGTTCCCGTCCCACCGCTCGTGGTGATACTTCACCCCTGGCAACAGCCTCACCACCTTCTGGCTCTGGATGTTGGAGAGGATGCGCGCGCCGTGCAGCGGGTGCAGGCGCATTTCGCCGAACTCCGAGTCGGTCAGCTTGCCGGGCTTGTTCAGGATGGCGTCGGGCACGCCGATCTTGCCGACGTCGTGCAGCAGCCCCGACAACTCGACCACCGCGCGGCTCTCGGCATCGAAGCCCAGGTGCCCCGCCAGGCGGACGCCGAACGCGGCCACGCGCTCGGAATGCTTGTGCGTGTAGCCGTCCTTGGCGTCGATGATCGAGGCGATCGCCTTCATCACGTCGAGGAACAGCCGCTCCACTTCCGCCATCAGGCGCGCGCGGTGGAGCGCGATGCCGGCCTGGTTCCCCACCGCCGCCAGCAGTTCCAGCTCCGCCTCGCTGAATTCCTGCGACACCTGGCTGTCGACGTAGAGCACGCCCAGGATGGCGTCGGTGGTGCGCATCGGCGCGCACATCACCGAGCGGATGCGCTGCTGCACGATGCTCTCGCCGCCGACGTAGCGCTCATCCGCGAGCGCGTCGTCGGTGTAGGCGGAGATGCCCTTCTCGAGCACGTCGTTGACGACGGTGCGCGACAGCGTGACGGCGCCCGAGGCGCCGCCGTCCTTCGTGCGGACCGCCACCATGCTGACGTCGCCGGTATCGCTGCCGGGCGGGCGCATCAGGATGGCCGCGCGATCGCCGCCACTCACCTCGAGAATGGCGCTGAGGATGGAATCGAACAACGCTTCCACGCTCGAGGCCCGCGACAGCAGGTCCGACACCTTGTGCAGCATGGTCAGGTACTTCTGCGCCGAGGCCAGCAGGTCGGCGTCATCCTTGCGCTGGGAGACCTGCGACAGGAACTCGAGCCGGGTCGGATCGACGGCGCGCTGCACCAGCGTCTGGCTGCGCGCCTCGACGATGCTCAGCGAGGTCGTGCTGTGGAGGCCGCGGCCAGGCGCGTTGGCGTCGAGCAGCTCGATCACCGTCGAGCCAATGCGGACCTTGTCCCCGGTTGCCAGTTCGGCCGTCGCGATCCGGCGCTCGTTCACATAGGTGCCGTTGGCCGACTGCAGGTCGGCCAGCACGCACACCTGCTCGCGCGCCGTAATCGTGCAGTGGCGCCGTGACGCGGCTTCGTCGTCCACCACCACGTCGCAGCCCTTCAGCCGCCCGATGGCGATGGTCTGCCCGGTGGTGAGCGCCACGGTCCGCCCCGCTTCCTTGCCGGACCGCACGACGAACTCGAATCGCATGGGCAGATGATAATGAAGAAGGAGCGTTCTTTGCCAGAAACCGACAACAGCCTGGTGGCCAGGCGCTTGCGCTATCTCGAACGACAACGGGAACTCCACCGCGACCGGACCACCGTCGCCTTTGAGGGCCGCGCGCCGGAAGGCACCGGCCCGATCAACCGGCACGGCATGCCCAAGCTCCCCACCGGCCAGCGCCAGGTGCCCAATTGGCCCGTGCTCGACCTGGGCGACTCGCCCACCGTGGCGCTCGACGACTGGCGGCTCGAGGTCGGCGGCCATTGCGACAATCCGCTCACGCTGACCTGGCGGGAGTTCCTCGATCTGCCGCAAGCCGAAGACGTGAGTGATTTTCACTGCGTGACGACGTGGAGCCGCATGGACAACCGGTGGCAGGGCGTCAGGTTCAGGACCCTCGCGGAGATGGCGGTGCCGGCGCCGGACGCCACGCACGTGCTCTGCACGGGCTACGACCACATGCCCGGGACCCGCATTCCCTACACGACCAACCTGCCGCTGGCGCGGGCGGTGGAAGACGACGTGCTGCTCGTGCACTCGTGGGAAGACCAGCCGCTTCCGCACGAGCACGGCGGACCGTGCCGGATGATCACGCCGAAGCTGTATGCGTGGAAGGGCACCAAGTGGATCCGCAAGATCGAGTTCCTGGCCGGCAACAAGCCGGGGTTCTGGGAAGAGCGCGGGTATTCCGATACCGCCGAGCCGTGGTTTGATGACCGGTACTCGTGACCGGGTTGGGGTCGCTCGCTGCGCTCGCTCTTGGGGCTAGGCGCTTCGCGCCTCGTGGGGCTCGCTGCTGCGCAGCTCGTAGGGCTCGCTTCGCTCGTGGGGCCCCAGCAGGCCGCGGCGCGGCCGACCCCCACGAGGCGCGCAGCGCCGAGCCCCAAGAGCGAGCGCAGCGAGCGACCCCACCCCGATCCCCGATCGCGATAGCATCTTCCCGTGTTCGCTGCCAAAGACCTCCGGCCCATGCTGGCGACGCTGCCGGCGCAACCGCCCGCGCTGACGGCGGCGGAATTCGTCTACGAACCGAAGTACGACGGCATCCGCGCCATCGTCGAAGTGGTACCCGGCGACGGCCCGGCGGGCGTGCGGCTGTGGTCACGCAACGGCAACGAGAAGACCGCGCAGTTCCCCGACATCGTCGAAGCGGTCGGCGCGTGGGGCCGCCGCTTGCCGGGCCCCGTGGTCCTCGACGGCGAGGTCACCGCGCTCGACGCCCACGGCAGGCCGGCCGGCTTCCAGCGGCTGCAGCATCGCATCCACGTCAGCGTGCCGGGCTATCGATCGAACAAGGCCATGCGGTCGCCGGATCAGCAGCCCGCCGCGCTGATCGTGTTCGACCTGCTCCGCGACGGCGACGACGACCTGCGGGCGAAGCCGCTGACCGATCGGCGCGCGCGGCTGGAGGCGCTGTTCCGCCAGCACAAGCCGCCCTCCTCCCTCGTCCGCTTCACCGAGCAGGCCGTTGGCGACGGCAAGGCCCTGATGGCCCGCGCGAAGAAAGAGGGGTGGGAAGGCCTGCTGGTCAAGCTGGCGCGCGCGCCCTATCGCGCCGGGAAGCGCAGCCCCGAATGGCTGAAGCTGAAGCTCCACAAGCAGGACGAGTTCGTGATTGGCGGATGGACGGCGCCGCAGGGCGCCCGCGCGCACTTCGGCGCGCTGGTTCTCGGCGCGAGAGGCGAGTCTGGCGCGCTCGAGTATGCGGGCGACGTCGGCACCGGCTTCACCGAAGCCGAGCTGACGCGGCTGATGGGCCTGCTCAAGCGGATCGAGACGCCGACGTGCCCGTTCGCGGTGAAACCGAAGGTCAAAGACACGGTGCACTGGGTCAAGCCGCTGCTGGTCGCGCAGGTGCGCTACACGGAGATGACGGATGAAGGACGGTTGCGACATCCCTCTTATCTGGGCCTCCGCGATGACAAGGCCGCAGCCTCAGTCGTCAAGCCGACGCCCGTACCGAACAAGAAGCTCACAGCGGCAATGGCTCCCATCGCCGAAGAGAAGCTGACGCCGAAAGAGGTCGAGGAGCTCCTCGCCCAACTGACCGCACTCGAGAAGGCGCGCAAGAACGGCAAGCTGACGTTGCCCAACGGCGACACGCTCGAGGTCACCAACCTTCACAAGATCTTCTGGCCGCGCGGCAAGCAGACCAAGGGCGACCTGCTGCGCCACTACGCGCGCGTCGCGCCATACCTCCTTCCCGTCGTCCACAACCGCCCGCTGGTCATGAAGCGGCTGCCCAATGGCGTGGACGGGCCGTCGTTCTACCAGCATCGCGCGCCGGAGCCGGTGCCGCCCGGGGTGCGCGTGGAGACGCTGAAGGGCGATGACGTGCCGTCGCGGCTGATCGGCGGCTCGCTGAAGAGCCTGCTCTACATGGCGCAGCTCGCCTCGATCTCGATGGACCCATGGTTCTCCACCATGAACGACCTCGACTCCGCCGACCAGGTCGCCATCGACCTCGACCCGCAACCGGGCGCCACCTTCTCGCAGATTCTCGACGTGGCGCGGTGGGTGCAGGAAGAACTGGATCGCGTCAAGGTCCCCGGCTTCCCGAAAACGTCCGGCTCCGAAGGGCTGCACATCTTCATCCCGCTGCCGAAAGGCACGCCCTATACCGCCGGCATGATCTTCTGCCAGATCATCGCGACCCTGGTGGCGACCAAGCATCCGAAGGTGGCCACCGTCGAGCGGGCGGTGCGGCGGCGGAAAGAGAAGACCATCTACGTGGACTACCTGCAGAACATCCGGGGCAAGACCCTGGCGTGCGCTTACAGCGCGCGCGCCAGCGCGTTTGCCGGCGTGTCCACGCCGCTGACCTGGACGGAAGTGCACGACTCGCCGGCGCCACAGGACTTCACCATCGACACCATCAACGTGCGGATCGCGAAGGCCGGCGACCTGTGGGCGAAGCTGCGGTCGCACAAGGGCGCGGACCTGCTGGGCGCCATCGACAAGCTCAGGAAATGAGCACCACCGGCATCGTCCTCTGCGGTGGGCGCTCCACGCGCATGGGCCGCGACAAGGCCGCGCTGCCGTTCGGCGACGAGACCCTGCTGGCGCGCGTGGTCCGCCTGGTGGCGACGGCCGTGGACCACGTGATCGTGGTCGGCCACACCACCCAGGCGCTGCCCGCCGCTGTCCGCGTGGAACGCGACGAGGCCGAAGGGCTCGGGCCGCTGGCCGGCCTCGCACGCGGCCTGCGGATCAGCACCACGGACCTCAACTTCGTCACCGCTTGCGACATGCCGCTGCTCCGGCCCGCGGTGATCCGGCGGCTCTTCGACGTGATTGGTGACGCCGACGCCTGCGTGCCGGTGGATGCGACACACGCGATGGTGCTGTGCGGCGTCTATCGGCGCTCGTTGCTGCCGGCCGCCGACGCGCTCATCGCTTCCGGGCAGTTGCGCCTGCGGGCGCTGGCGGATGGCGCACAAACGAAACGGGTCGACACCGCGGCGTTCCGCGACATCGACCCGCATCTCGACAGCTTCTTCAGTTGCGATACGCCCGAGGCGTATCAGCAGGCGTTGGTCCGCCTAAAGGCGGACGCCACATCCGCCTAGAACGTGAACCTCAACTCGCCAATGATTTGGCGCTTCAGGATGTCGCCGAACACGTGCGACTGGATGTCCTCGTTGGTGAGGTTGATCCCCTTGATGGTGGCGGTGACCTTGTCGCGCGCGAACTTGACGCCGAACGCGCCGTTCACCTGCGTGTAGGCCTCGGTCGGTCCGGTGAAGCGGGCGTCGAGCACGTCCTGCCACACCGCGTCATCGACGTAGCTGACCGAGAGGTTGCCGAGGAAGTGCCCCTGGCTGAAGTTCAGGCCGGCGTTGAACCGGTTCTTCGGCGGCAGGTTCACTTCCGACTTCGGGAAGTCCGGGTCGGGCTCCGCCTGGTAGGAATAGTTGGCGAACAGGTTGAGCGCCTCGTTGACGGCGCCGTCGATGCCCAGCTCGAAGCCCTTGTTCTTGACGGTGCCGAGATTGCGGTAGCTGAACTCCGACGGCAGGCCGCCGGTGTCGCAACGGGACGCGGTGCAGGCGGGCGGCAGCACCTCGAGCACCACCGCGGGCAGCGGCCACCGCGGGGGCGGCGCCGCGGCGCGATAGCGGCCGGTCTGGGTGAAGAAGATCTCGTCGCGGTTGGTCGTGAAGTACACCGACGCCGACAACGTGGCGCGGTTCCGGATGACGCCGGTGTAGCCGACCTCGAACGATTCGGTGGACTCTTCCTTGAGCGACTCGTTGCCGATGGCCTGGACCGGGAAGTTGTAGATCACGCCGTTCAACAGCGGGTTGATCGCGCCCAGGTTCAGCTGGTTGACGATGGCCGTCTCCAGGTAATTGTTGATCAGCGACGGCGACCGGAACGCCTTGTTGAACGACAGGCGCACGGCGTGGTCGGCGGCGGGCTTGAGAATCAGCGCGGCGCGGGGCGAGAACACCGGGTTCTCGATATTGTCGTACTTGTCCACCCGGGCGCCGATGCTGACGCGCACCTTGTTGTTGAAGAAGATCTCGTCCTGCACGTAGCTGCCCATCTCGGTGCGGTTGTCACCGCGCGGGGCAATCGACAGGTCGAAGCTGTTGAAGCGAACGTTGCCGCCGTAGCTCAGCACGTGGCGGCCGCCGAAGGTGTTGATGTTGCCGACCTCGAAGTCGTAGGTCTTGGTGTCGAACTTGAAGAGAATCGGCTTGCCGTCCACGCCGATGGCGAGCAGCCCCGAGGCGTCGCCGTTCAGCATGTTGGTGAAGAAGTTGAACTTGAAGGCGTTGCGCGCGTAGCGCATGGTGCCGTAGGTCACGCCGACGCCGGTCATGTCGAACGGCCCGATGCCGGTGTGGATGATGCCGTCGGTGCCCGAGTAGCCGCCCGCGAACGCCAGCTTGTACTTGCCTTCCGGCGCGTCGTAATCGACGCGGGTGTCGAACTTCGGCTGCGTCGTGCCCTGGTTGGCGAAGGCCGGGTACTGGGTGCCGGTGCCGTTCGGGATGGCGCCGGTCGGCCGCGGGAACGCGTCGGAGGTGTAGCCGCCCGCGGAGATCTTGTAGGCCCAGCGATCGTTCACCGCCCGGGCGTGCGTGCCGTTGATGCCGAACAGCGAGCCGGCGCCGAGCTTCTCGCCCTTGGCGGTATCGCGGTCGAAGGTGCCGAACGTGATGGTGGCGCTGTTGCCGTCCAACTCGCGCGGCGTCTTCGAGATGAAGTTGATCACGCCGTTCATGGCGTTGGCGCCCCACACCGCTGACGCCGGTCCGCGGATCACTTCGATCTGCTTCAGCTCGTTCGGGTTCACCGGCAGCAGGTCCCAGGCCACGAAGCCGAAGAAGTCGAGGTAGAGGCTGCGGCCGTCGAGCAGCGCCAGCGTCGAGGTGGCCAGCGTCGAGGTGGCGCCGCGCATCGTGATGTTGAAGTCGCGCGCGGAGGTCTGCGACAGGTTGACACCGGGCACCGATCGGAACAGCTCGGCGTAGTTGGTCGCCGGCGTCGAGGCGATCACATCCGCCGACACCACCGACACCGTGGCCGGCGCGTTGACGAGTTGCTGCTCGACCTTCGACGCGGTCACGACAACCTGCTCTTCATAGACGGGCTTCTCTTCCGGCTTCGGGGGTTGCTGTGGCGCCGGAGTGGGAGCCGGCGTGGGTGCCTGGGCGAATACAGCGGTTGAACTGGCCAGGGCCAGGGTCAAAACAACCGCCAATCGGCGAGCCGTCATGGAGCCTCCCTAATCAAGGGGACGATATGTCCCCGTGTCGACGCTTTCGAACAATCGAGCACTGCCATGATACCGCCCCGCCGGACCGGGCGGTCTGCTCGAAGCGTGCGAAAGGGCACACGCCACGCCGCCGCGCCACCTACCGGCTAAAAACTCACCTTGAGGGCGAGTTGCACCTGCAGCGGCGACGCCGCCTGCGTGAATTGGCCGAACGTCTGGAGCGGCGTGCCTGGATACGCCCCGGTGCCGAAGATGTTGTTGATCTCCGTGTAGTTCGTCCGGTTGAGCAGATTGAACACCTCGAAGATCCCATCCACGCTCGCTCTGCCCGCCAGGCGAAAGCGCCGGCTCACGCGCAGATCCACGGTGGCCTGATTCGGCATGGTCCCGCGGTTCCGTCCGACGCTGGAGGCGGCGTCGGCCGGCGCCGTCCGGGCGCGATCGGGCGGGAACGCGCCGCCGTTGCCGTCGCCGTTGAGATCGGCGCCCGCCAGGATGTTGTACGGCCGTCCCGACGCCACGGTCACGATCGACGACAGCTGCACGTCGCCCGGCGCGACGACGAGGCCGCTCAGGACGAAACGGTGCCGTTGGTCCTGCGTCGAGGGCCCGCGCTCCAGGTCCGGGTTGAACCCGACGGGCACGCCGAGCAGGTCCTCCCGGTTTCGGCCCCGGCCGTTGTTCTCGGGCACGAACGCGCTCTGGTAATCGGTCGAGTTGTCCTCGGCCGTCGACAGCGTGTAGCTGGCCAGGAACTGATGGCGACGGCTGAACCGCTTGCTGGCCGACACGGTCAGCGCGCGGTACCAGGTCTCGCCAAACGACGTGTATTGCAGAATCGAGGCCGAGGTGCCAGGGACGCCGTTGACGTCCTCGGGACGACGGCCGGCGCCGAGCGCGGGAACGATGGGGTTGTAGTCGATGGTCCCGACCTGCTCGAGGCCGCGCGCGTAGACGAAGTTCGCCGAGAGGGCGAGCTGGCCCGCCAGCTCGCGATCGATCCCGACCGAGCCGTGATGCGCGTAGGGTGTCTTGAGTCCCGGATCGATGGAGATTTCCAGGCTTGGATACGTGCCCACGGCCGCTTCCGGGAGTCGCCGGCCCGGTGCGTTCCAGGCCCCAATCGGCAGCGGGTTGGGCAGTTGCGCGACCAGCGTGCGGACGTTGGTATCGCCGTTGACCAGGTTGGTGATCCCGGCCAGCGCCGTCATGTGATTGTCGAAGAAGATCCCATAGGCGCCGTGCACCGACGTCTTCCTGTCGCCGATCGGATCCCAGGCGAACGACAGGCGCGGCGCCACGTTGTTGTTGTCGGATGGGAACGCATACGCATCGATGCCGCGAACCGTGTAGGTGAAACCGGGCCAGAACTGTCTTTGGTAGCGGAGCCCGAGCTTCAGCGTGAAGTTCGACGTCAGGCGCCAGTCGTCCTGCGCGAACAGCGAGAGATCGCTCACCTTGTAGCTGTTGACCGGATTGCCGTAGCCCTGCACGTAGGCCGCCGGCAGGCCCAGCGCGACCGCTTGAATCGCGTTGATGACGGGAAACGGCAGGCCGAACAGGGCGCCCGGCAGCGCCGCGGCGAAGATGTAGCGGCCACCAAAGTGCAGCGGCAGGGCTTCGTCCCGGTTGTCGATCGAGCTGAAGTCAAGGCCAGCCTTGAACTGATGGTCGCCCACATAATAGCTGGCGGTATCGATGATCTGTGCGCGCCGGCTGTGCCGCGGCTGCGGCGTGAAGCGCTGACGGCCGACGCTGGCAAACCCGGTGACCTCGAGCGTCGGGCCGCCCTGATCGTTGGCGGTGCACGGGCCCAGGCATCGCGGGTCGAGCGAGTTGACGTTCTGATCGCGCTTCGCGTACTGCACCCGCAACTCGTTGACGAACCGCATGCCGCTCACTTTGGTGTGCGACGCGGCCGCCATGTAGTCCGTGCTGTCGAGCGAGGCGCCGCGGCTGCGTGCCGTCTGACCGCCCCAGGCCTCGATGTTCTCATTGAACGCGTCCGCGTAGTTGAAGCGCACCGCCAGGTTCTGGTCCTGGGTCAGCTGCTGATCGACCTTGGCCAGGAACTGATTGCCCTTGACCGTGTAGGGGACGTTCCCCGTCTCAACGACAAACCCGGCACGCTCGAGAATCTGCTTCGGCGTGCCGAGAGCGGTCGGGCCCAGCATCACCACGTTGCGATCGTCAATGGTGACGAAGTTGTTGGTGTCAACGTCGAGCCGTTCGAACGACAGGAAGTAGAAGCTCTTGTCCCGCCTGACCGGTCCGCCGAGGGTGAAACCAAACTGCTTCTGGCCGTACGACGCCTTGTCGCGATCGATCGCATTGGCGGCGGAATCGAACTTCTCGAAGTGCTCTTTCGCGTTGAGCGCCTCGTCGCGAAAATACCCAAACAGGTTGCCCGCCAGCCGGTTGGTGCCGCTCTTGGTCACGATGTTGACGACGCCGCCCGACGCCTTGCCGAATTCAGCCGAGTAGGAATTGGTGAGGACCTGAAATTCGCGGACCGCCTCCTGACTGAAGGTCGCGCGCACGGCGCCGACCGCGGCGTCGTTGTTGTCGACGCCGTCCACCGTGATGTTGTTCGAGCGCGCGCGCTGGCCCGCGAAGGTCAGGCCGGAGGTCGCCGAGGCGCCCTGCTGCGGCGTGCGATCGGTCGTCACGCCCGGCGTGATGACCGAAAACGAGATGAAGTTGCGGCCGTTGATCGGCAGGCTTTCGATCTGCTGTTGCGACACGACGGTGGCGACGGCCGTCTTCTGGGTGTCGACCAGCGGCGCTTCCGCAACCACGGTAACCTGCTCCTGCGCACCCGAGACGGTCAGCGTGAACTCGACGTCAACGGCGGAGCCGAGCGCCAACTGAACGCCCTCACGCGCCTGCGGCGAGAACCCCTGGAGCTCGGCGCGAAGGCGGTAGATCCCGGGCGGCAGCGCCAGCACCGCGAAGCGGCCGTCGCCGGACGTGACGGCCGTGCGGACGAGCCCCGTGTCGGCATTGGTCACGGTCACCGTGACGCCCGGCAGCACCGCCTGCGATTGGTCGTAGACCACGCCACTGAGGTCCGCGCTGGTCGACCGTGTTTGAGCGAATGCCGTTCCCGAGATGATGAGGACCGTGACCAGGGCCAGGGCGAGCGATACAGCGCAAGAGCGGTTCACCATGGGCGCCTCCTCAGGCAGCTGCGAAATCAGACGCCTCAACGCGAACACCGCGCGGCGGCGACGGTTCCGATCGACAGAATTAGGGTGAAGACATTGTAACGCCCGCCACGCCGCTCCGAACCAGGCGAACGTAGTCGGGTCGATCGGCCGGGGACTGGTGTCGATACTCGGCCAGGATGGCACGCCCCTGCACAACAAAGACGCCCGGCAATTGACGCATCAGTTCGGCCGGCTGGGTGCCGAACCCGTGCGACAGGGCGCACACCGCACCGCGCGCCCACACCACCGGATCCACCAGGGCCGCGGCCCCGGTTCGGCCCAGCCCGAACGCGCGATAGTGTTCGAGCCCGGGATCGCTGACGTGAACCACGTCGGCCAGGCCGTATCTCGCGAACCAGGGTGCCGCTTCGTCCGGAGGGGCGCCGTGAATGAACGCCACGCGGACGCCCGCCGCATCGAGCTGGGGTTTGACGGCGGCGACGTCGGCCATCGCCTCGCGGCAGAAGGTGCAGCCAAACGAGCGCAGCAACACCACGAGCACCGGCGCGGTGGCCGGCAAGCCGCGAAGGGGCGACCCTTGCGGCAGGTCGATTACGCCGTGGCCAGGGCCTTGGCCGCCCATTGCTCCAACTTGCGCCCGTCCTCGTAGAACCGGCGGATGCCGTCCGACAACTTCTCCACCGCCATCGCGTCCTGGTTGTGGAGCCAGCGGTAGGTCTTCTCGTCAAGCGTGATCTTCTCCTCGGCCGAGGATCGCGCGGCCTCGGGCGTCAGCCGCGGCGTGATCGCGCCATCGGCCTGCTGCAGTACCTCGAGCAGATCCGGGCTGATGGTGAGCAGGTCGCAGCCGGCCAGGTGCACGATCTGATCGACCTTGCGGAAGCTGGCGCCCATCACCTGGGTCCGATACCCGTACTTCTTGTAGTAGTGATAAATGCGGGTGACCGACGAGACGCCGGGATCCTCGTCGGCGGGAATCTCGGCGCCGCGCTCCTTGCGGTAGTAGTCGTAAATGCGGCCGACGAACGGCGAGATCAGCGTGACGCCCGCCTCGGCGCACGCCACCGCCTGCGCAAAGCTGAACAGCAGCGTCAGGTTGCAGTGGATGCCTTCGCGCTCGAGCTCGGCGGCGGCGCGAATGCCCTCCCACGTGCTCCCCACCTTGATCAGGACACGTTCACGGTCGATGCCCGCCTCCTGGTAGAGGCCAATCAGCTCCCGCGCCTTCGCCACCGTCGCCGCGGCGTCAAAACTCAGGCGCGCATCGACCTCGGTCGAGACCCGGCCCGGGACGATTTTCAGGATCTCGCGGCCGAAGTTCACCGCCAGGCGATCCATGAACGCCTCGGTCCGCTTGCCGCCGGCCAGGCCCAGGCGATCCGCGTCGGCCAGCGCCGCTTCAACCAGCGGCCGATAGGCCGGTTGCTGCGCCGCCTTCAGCAGCAGCGACGGGTTGGTGGTGGCGTCCTGGGGGCGGAACTGCCGCATCGCTTCGATGTCGCCGGTGTCGGCGACGACGGTGGTCACGCGCTTGAGCGAGTCGAGCAAAGACATGCAGATAAGGATACCCGAGGAGTGGGGCTTGGTCCCAAGCCACGACCGGTGCATATATGCTGGAGCATTCATGCAGGTCTTGGTCATCGACGTCGGCGGCAGCCACGTCAAACTCATGCACACCGGCAGCACCGAGACGCGCAAGTTCGACTCGGGCGATGGGTTCACGCCGCGGCAGGTCGTGGACGGCGCGTTGCCGCTGATTGCCGACTGGGCGTTCGACGCCATCACCATCGGCGTCCCCAGCCCCGTCATCCGCGGCGCCGTCGTCGCAGAGCCCTGGAACCTCGGCCAGGGTTGGGTCGGATTCGACTGGGCGGCCGCGTTCGGCGTGCCGGTCAAGGTGATGAACGACGCCGCGATGCAGGCCCTGGGCAGCGACGAGGGCGGGCGCATGCTCTTCCTCGGGCTGGGCTCCGGGCTCGGTACCGCGCTGGTGGATGAAGGGACGGTCGTCGCGCTGGAACTGGCCCACCTGCCGTTCAAGGACCAGACGTTCGAGGACCTGCTCGGCAAGCGAGGGCTGGACGCGCTGGGTGAAGAGCGTTGGCGGGCCGCCGTGCTCGAGGGCGCGGAGCTGCTGCGCGCCGCCGTGGCCGCCGAGTACGTCGTGCTCGGGGGCGGCAACGCCCGGCTGTTCACCGAGCTGCCGCCGCGCATCCATCGCGGCCACAACGACAAGGCGTTCGAGGGCGGCTTCCGCGCGTGGGACCAGCCTGAGCCGGCGTCCGAGGCGCCGGCACCGGGCCTGCGCGCCCTCGCCGTGTTCGCGCCGCGCCAGCACCTGCGCGACCTGTTCGCGACCGACCCCGGCCGCGCCGAGCGCTTCTCCCTCCACGTCGGCGAGCACCTCCACGTCGACTTCTCGAAGAACCTCATCACCGACGACTCGATGGCGGCGCTGGTCGAACTGGCGCGCAAGACCGGCGTCGAGGCGCTGCGCGACCGGATGTTCGCCGGCGACGCCGTCAACACCACCGAGAACCGCGCGGTCCTGCACGTCGCGCTGCGCAACCGCTCCTCGCGCCCGATGTTCGTGGATGGCCACGACGTGATGCCGGACGTGCGCGCCGCACTGGAGCACATCCGCCGCTTCACCGAGGCCGTGCGCGGCGGCGCGTGGCTCGGCTACTCCGGCTTGCGCATCACCGACGTCGTCAACATCGGCATTGGCGGGTCGGACCTCGGGCCGGCGATGGTGACCCAGGCCCTGGCGCCCTACGCCCGCGAAGGCCCGCGGGTGCACTTCGTCTCGAACGTGGACGGCACGCACCTCTCGGAAACCCTGCGGCGCCTGCACCCGGCGACGACGCTCTTCACCGTGGCGTCGAAGACGTTCACCACGCAGGAGACCATGACCAACGCGCGATCGGCGCGCGCCTGGTGCCTGGCCCGCGCCCAGGACGAAGCCGCCATCGCCCGGCACTTCGTGGCCATCTCGACCAACGCGGCCGAAGTCGGCAAGTTCGGCATCGCCGCCGAGAACATGTTCGTGTTCTGGAACTGGGTGGGCGGCCGCTACTCGCTGTGGTCGTCGATCGGCCTCCCGATCGCGCTCGCGACCGGCTACGGCCACTTCGAGCAGGTGCTGGACGGCGCTCACGAGATGGACGAGCACTTCCGGACCACCCCGATCGAGCGCAACGTGCCGATGGTGCTCGGCCTGTTGGGCGTCTGGTACGCAAGCGTGCTCGGCGCCGAGAGCCACGCGGTGTTGCCGTACGAGCAGTACTTGAGCCGGCTCCCGGCATTCCTGCAGCAGCTCGACATGGAGAGCAACGGCAAGCGCGTCGACCGCGACGGCCACCCCGTCACCACCCCCACGGCGCCCATCGTCTGGGGCGAGCCGGGCACCAACGGGCAGCACGCGTTCTTCCAGTTGTTGCACCAGGGCACGCGCCTGGTGCCGTGCGACTTCCTCGCCGGCATCCAGTCGCATGACCAGACCGGCGATCATCACCGGCTGCTGCTCGCCAACTGCCTGGCCCAGACCGAGGCGTTGATGCGGGGCAAGACCGAAGGGGAAGTGCGCGACGAGCTCGTCGCGCAGGGGTTGTCGGGCGCGGCGCTCGAGCGGCTGCTGCCGCACAAGGTGTTCCCGGGCAACCGCCCGTCAACGACGATTCTCTATCGCAAGCTGGGCCCGCGCGCCATCGGCATGCTGCTGGCGATGTACGAACACAAGGTGTTCACGATGGGCGCGATCTGGAACATCAACTCGTTCGACCAGTGGGGCGTCGAGCTCGGGAAGCAGCTGGCCACCACGGTGGCCGCCGATCTCGTGTCGCCGGCCACCGCCGCCGGCCACGACAGCTCGACCAACCGGCTGATCAACCTGGCGAAGCAGTACCTCGCCTAGCCGAGCGGGGGCCGCCCGCCCGCCCTCGGCCAGGCCGGGTGCGCGGAACGCGCGGCGAAGCTGATATGATGCTGTGTCGCGCGCCCATAGCTCAACTGGATAGAGCGTTGGCCTCCGAAGCCAAAGGTTGCAGGTTCAAGTCCTACTGGGCGCACCAGCCTTCGCTCACCTCACGGAACTAGGTAGCACAGTGCCAAGTATTGGCATCGTGCTGCCTTGGCACTTGGTGCCTAGTCGTGAAGCACGATGCTCAACAGCGACCTGTTGACCTTGATGGTGCCGTTGTATTCGATGAACCCCAGCTTGCGGAACTTGTTCATGAAGAAGTTCACGCGCGACCGCGTCGTGCCCACCATTTCCGCGAGCGTCTCCTGCGACAGCCTCGGCAATACCCGAATCGGGGCGTCGTCGTTGCCGTAGCGCGCCAGCAACAGCAGTGTCCGGGCCAGGCGCTTCTCGCTCGAGTTGAACAGCTGATCGACCAGGTCTTCCTCGATGCGGATGTTGCGTCCCAGCATGTGCGCGATGAACCGATCCGAAAACGCCGCCTGCTCGTGCAGCGTCCGCATCATCTCGCGCTTCGGGATGCGAACCAGCGTCGTGGCCACGACCGCGGTGGCGCTGCCCATCCTCAAGGGCTGAGCCGCCAGGCAGCCCTCACCGAAGAAGTCTCCGGGGCCGAGCATGGCGACCACCGCTTCTTTGCCCACCGTTGACAGCACCGACAGCTTGACGCCGCCGTCCTGAATGTAGAAGACGTCGCTGGCACTGGCCCCCTGGGCAAACACCACCGAACCGCGCGCGGCCCGCATGACCCGCCGGGGGAGCCCGTTGGCCTCGAGATACTGCTCCAGTTTGAACGGCGCGGTCTTGGTCGCTGGGTGCTTCGGTGGCATAAAGCTGATCTCTGCACAATCGATGCCGCCGATCGTGCCCACACGGCTACGGCAGAGATGGCCGCGAGCCCGCGGCGGCAATCGCCGGAATGACCGACCGCTCCACGAGGTCGTAAATCGCGCCAAGGTGGTCGCGGCGCTCACGGCTCACATCCGACCGTGACGTCGTCACGACCACCAGCTGCATGTCGGGGATGATGAAGACGAACTGCCCGCCGTAGCCCCACGCGTAGTAGGCCTCGTGCCCGGCGAGCTCGCGAATCCAGAAGCCGTAGCCGTACTCGCGGTCGCTCCCCCAGCGTGAACGGCCACGCGGCACCCGCGTCTCCGCGATCCAGCTCTTCGGCAGAAGTTGTCGATCGCCGATCCGGCCGTCGTTCAGGTAAAGCTCCCCGAAGCGCACCATCTGCCGCGACGTCATCAGCATCTCGTTGCCGCCGAAGAACACGCCCTGCGGGTCCTGCGTCCAACGCGCCAGCGAAAACCCCAGCGGCCTGGCCAGCGCTTCCTGCGCGAACTGCCACGTGCTGGTCTTCGTGGCCTTGGTCAGGATCGCCGACAGCAAGTGCGAGCTGCCGGTGCTGTACTCCACGCGCGTGCCGGGTGGCTCCGCCAGCGGGCGCGACAGCACGTAGCGCACCCAGTTCGGGCTCTGCACCCACGCGCCGTAGTCGCGTCCGCTCGTGGACGGCAGGCCCGACCTCATCGTCAGCAGATCCTCGATGGTGATGGCGCGCTTCAGCGCGTCGCGATCTTTCGTCAGTTCCGGAAAGTAGTCGGCGATCGGCTGCCGGACGTTCTTGATCAGCCCGCGCGACACCGCCATGCCGACCAGCGCCGAGATCACGCTCTTGGACGCCGACTTGATGTTCACCGGCTGCGCCGCCCGCGCGCCGCCGAAGTAGCGCTCGAGCACGAGCTCGCCGCGATGACTGACCAGCAGGCTGCGCAACCGCGGCAGCCCGGCCGCCGCCTTGGCCGCCGGTTCAAGATCAATCCCGGCTGCCGGTCCGAGCGCAATGTAGTGTCCGCCTTCAGGCGGACCCAGGGCATTCGCCGGACGCCACAGCAACACGACAATCGCCACCAGCGACACTGCGCACCGGGTCATATAGGAGGCCGATTGAATATCACATTTCAGCTAAGATCCCGATGATTCGTGGAGCGTGGCTTATGGATGTATTGAAGAAGTTATCTGTGTTATCTGTGTCATCTGCGGCCCTGGTGATGATCTCTGCGTCATCTGCGGCAGCACAGGTCACGCGCACGGACTACGAGCGCGCGCAGGCGCTGCAGACCCAATACGAAGCACTGGCCGTCCACGTCCCCGAGCCGGCCACGTGGATTGGCACCACCCATCGTTTCTACTATCGACGTTCCCTCACCGACGGCTACGAGTTCGTCACCGTGGATGCCGACATCAGACAGAAGCAGCCGTCGTTCGACCACGCCCGCCTGGCGGAGTCGCTGTCGAAGGCGGCGTCGAAGGCCTACACCGCGCACAAGCTGCCCTTCCAGTCGTTCACCTTCAACGACGCGCTGAGCGCCATCGACATGACCATCGACGGCGCCCGCTGGACGTGCGTGCTCGCCGACTATGCCTGCCGCACGCCGGAGCTGCCGCCGCCCGGTGAGATTCGCCGCGGCATCAATGGTCCGGTGCGCGGCGACATTTCGGCGGCCACGCCGCGGCCGCGCCTGTCGCCCGATGGCAAGTGGATGGCGTTCATCGACAACTACAACCTCGCCATCCGCCCGTTCGGCGGCGACCCTTCGACAAGCTCAGGGTCGTCCCGAGCAAGGTCGAGGGGCGACAAGCGCACGGCGCTCAGCACCGACGGCTCGGAGGGCAACTATTACGACGGCGCCTCGATCGTGTGGTCGCCCGACTCCAGCAAGCTCGCCGCCTACCGCGTGCGGCCCGGCTATCGGCGCCTCGTCCATTACGTGTCGTCGTCTCCGGAAGACCAGTTGCAGCCGGAGCACTGGGCTGTCCAGTACGCCAAGCCCGGTGATCAGCTCGACCTCGAGCATCCAGTGCTGTTCGAGGTGCGGAGCCAGAAGCAGGTGATCGTCGATTCGCGGTTGTTCCCGAATCCGTTCGACATGTCGGACCTGGTGTGGCGCAAAGACAGCCGCGGGTTCACCTTCGAATACAACCAGCGCGGGCACCAGGTCTATCGCGTGATCGAGGTCGATGCGCAAACCGGCGCCGCCCGCGCCGTGATTGCCGAGGAGCCGAAGACCTTCTTCTACTACAACCGCTCCGCCGCGACGCTGCAGGCCGGCAAGCGCTTCCGCTACGATCTGAACGACGGCAAGGAAGTGGTGTGGATGTCGGAGCGCGACGGCTGGAACCATCTCTACCTGGTCGACGGCGCCACCGGCGCGGTGAACACCCAAATCACGAAGGGCGCGTGGCCGGTGCGGCACGTGCTAAAGGTGGATGAAGAGAAGCGCCAGCTCTGGTTCAGCGCCGGCGGCATGACGGCCGGCCAGGATCCCTACTTCCAGCACTACTACCGCATCAACCTCGATGGCACCGGCCTCACGCCCCTCACCGCCACCGACGCCAATCACGTCGTCGAGTTCTCGTCGGACATGACGATGTTCGTGGATCACTACTCGCGAGTGGACATGGCGAGCGTATTGGAACTGCGACGTTCGGAGGGAGGGGGCTTCAGCCCCCTCCCCATCGAAATCGAAAGGGGCGACATCAGCGGGTTGACCAAGGCCGGCTGGCGCGCGCCGGAGGTGTCCGTGGCCAAGGGCCGCGACGGCGCCACCGACATCTGGGGATTGGTGTGGAAGCCGACGCGGTTCGATCCGTCGAAGAAGTATCCGGTGATCGAGTACATCTACGCCGGCCCGCACGGCACGCACACGCCGAAGACGTTTTCGGCGTTCACGCCCATGCAGGCGCAGGCCGAGCTCGGCTTCATCGTCGTGCAGATGGACGGCATGGGCACGTCGAACCGGTCGAAGGCGTTCCAGGACGTGGCGTGGCAGAACATCAAGGACGCGGGGTTCCCCGATCGCATCCTCTGGCACCGGGCCTACGCGGCGAAGAATCCGTGGTACGACATCACGCGCGTCGGCATCTACGGCGGCTCCGCGGGCGGCCAGAACGCGATGGGCGCGTTGCTGTTCCATCCCGACTTCTACAAGGTGGCGGTGTCGTACGCGGGCTGCCATGACAACCGCATGGACAAGATCTGGTGGAACGAGCAGTGGATGGGATGGCCGATCGGCCCGCAGTACTCCGCCTCGTCAAACGTCGATCACGCGTGGCGGCTGCAGGGCAAGCTCCTGCTGATCGTCGGCGAGCTCGATACCAACGTCGATCCCTCGTCCACCCTGCAGGTGGTGAGCGCGCTGCTCAAGGCCAACAAGAATTTCGACTACCTGATGGTTCCGGGCGCCGAACACAACGCCGGCCGCGGTGGTGAGTACGCCGACTACGGCGAGCGCAAGCGCTTCGACTTCTTCGTCCGCCACCTGCTCGGCCAGAACCCACCCGAATGGAGCGCGGCGTCCTCAAAGTAGCATCCGGCATTAATGTGGCGTCCGGCTTTAGCCGGACCGCGCAATGTGGTGTCCGGCTTTAGCCGGACCATGGGCTCGGCGCTCGCGCGAAGCGGCATGTCCCGGCGTTCGCTCTCCTTCGCCGGTCAAATCTCCCTCCGGCGCATTAAGCGCAGAGCGAAGCATGTAGTGCCAGGCTGCGCCTGCGTAGCCTCCGGTCGATTTGTCTGCCAGTAACCCGCGTCGGCTCAGTCGAACGCTCACGCCGGGACATGCCACTCCGCACGAGCGCGCGGTCGCCCCTCCTCCCGCCGGGTTGCGCTTGCGTGGAAGCTGACGGCAAGCGGCCGCCGCGTTCAGCGGATCGGTTCGGCGGTGTAAATCAGTCCGGAGTGGTTGCTGATGTACGCAAACCCGCACGGGTCGGTCGTGTCCTTGATCGCGAACCAATAGCCGTCCGGCGTCACGTCAAGCGTCAGCTTCCACCCCGGCAGGATGTCGGCATCCGGGCTGAACGAGACGCGCTTCGAGAACTCGTTCGGATTCGCGCGCATGCTTGCGGCCCAGGGCGAGTCTGCGAGCTGCGCATGACTGAAGAAGACCCTCGCTCGAGAGTTCGGTTGGTTGAACTGGAGGTTATTGATGGTCCGCGTCGCCGTGAGCGCCTCACGCCGGCGCACCGTCTGCTCCGCGGCTTCGTTTGGGCCGTGAAGGCATTGTTGCGCATAGGCCGACGCCGAAATCGACAACGAGATGATCGTGAATGCAATTGCCAATCTTCGCATCGCTGCCCCCATTCCGCCCTATTCCGGTTCGTGTGCCGGCTCATGCTCCGCCCTGGTCCTCGAAGCTATCGAATCGCGTCGGCGTAACGTACCGCGCCTGAGCTGCGGCGGCAAGATGCCCCAACGGCGCCGGGTTGCTCAACGCCGCCAGCTCCAGGCGCCGGTTAGGCGCCAGCTACTTATTTAACTCGGCCTCGACACGCGCGACTATTGAAGCACAAGCATCGTCATCGCTTGGCGACTGCCAGTAGGCCGGTGGGCCCTTGCCCCCACCGAGAGTCCTTTGAATCTTCGTTTGAGTCCAGTCAGTCGGGATCGGGTAACGCCCAGCCGACGTCATGAACAGAGATAGCCGTTTGAGTACGTCCCTCTCCGCAGGAGTGCATTTGCACGCTAGTTTGTCAGCGAGTTGAACCAGATTGTGGCTGCCGACGCCAAGAATCTTTTGCAGGATGCCAGACAACGCGAGCCGGTTACCACGCTTCACCCAAAGACCCTTAAGCAGGCACTCGACGGCATAGCCTCTCAGCATTATCTCTGCAGGGTGAGTGAGTGCATCATCCGGAACGGGGTCGTCAATGTTGAGAGGCACGGCGCTAGCAATGTCGCGAGCGCGGCGAAGCACTCCGGCTGCGGCAAACAGTGAATGAGCAGATGCGGTCCAAGTTTCGACCGAATTGCCCGCCCAGTCATACATGGCGATCTGCTTCAATCGGCTGAGCATTTGGTTCGTCGCTGAACGCTCCGGTTCAGCGGCGGCGCTAGGCGCCGTCCGCTGCAACCGGTGGTCATGCGGTGCTCGCGTGAGCCTTCGCCATGAACGCCGCTAGGAAATCCCTGTGCTTCGTGGTGTCGCTTTTGGCCAGACGGATCCTATAGCGTCCCCATCGAGAATCGTAGTCCATGACGTCGAGACCAGAACCATCCAACTGCGCCTGCGTCTCATCCGAGCGGTCGAGCCGAACCTCGACAAGCAGCCAGTCCTTCTTAGGGCGAAAAATGACGAAGTTGTTCGGGTGACCGCCCTTGGCAAGACCTATGTAGAACTTGTTGTACTTGAGTTCCAGGTCGCGATCGAACGCCCGAACCACCTCGAGCAATTCGTCGGCCATCGCCAAAGTCTGCTTACTCGCCCGCGCTTCCCAGTAGGAACGGTCGGCCGTCGCCTGAACCTCTTCGTCCTCATCGACAAGTCCCAGGCGCATTTCGTCCAGCACCTTGGAGCAGACCAACGAGACGGAATCGCCAAGGCGAAACGCATTCAACTGAATCGCCACCAGTGGGATAGACCCATTGAAGAGACTGATGACATTCAAGAAGCGGCTCGTGATGTCCTCCGCGACGATTACAGCTGTATGGTCGTACTGTGGGTAGCGTTTGCGCTCGATATCCCAGTACTCAATCGTGCGAATGATGTGTGCCTCGTCGCTTTTGCCAAGCTGGATCTCTACCTCGTACCTCTTAGTCGTCTCAGAATCCTGAAACAGTAAATCGAGACGCCCGGCCCGCGGCTGAGGCCGCTCCTTGTCCTTGAGAACGATGTCCCCAAGGCCGAGAAGTGAGGGGTCCTCACCAATGCGGGCCTGAAGCCATCGCTCGTCGAGTTCCGGGTGGTCTTTCAGCCACAAGCGCTCGGGCTTTGCGTATTTCAGAGACGTCATTGATCTCCTTGACTCGCGTCCGCATAACGACTACGAATGAGTCGCGCGCACCTGGAGCCCGCGCGCGCCGGCTCCATTCGTTTGGTTAGGCTTCTGCAAGCCGGATCGGTGACTCATCCGACCTGCCTGAGCCAGTCGCGAACAATTGAGTCGATGCGCTCAATTTCGATCGACGGCAGAACGTTCGTGTGCATGATGATATTCCTCGACATCTCCAGGTCGGTGAAGCGGGCGTTGATCCACGCCTGGTCAGGAAACAGGTCAGAGAAGTCGTCCCAGTTCGCAATGATCATCTGCGACAGCTGCCCGAACGTGGTATACCCGATGTCCGCTTCCGATCTTTGGGCGTGGTACTTCGCCTTCGCTTCCTTGTCCCGCAATTTCGCGACGGCCTCGCGGATCTTTGCCGGAACTTTGAGATTCCACCAGTCCGCGCCGTGATGCTCAGCAAGGCGCTGAATGATCAGCTCGCGCACGGCGTTCTCAAGGCAAAAGAACGAGACGTACACATGCTGCATCTGAAGCGCCTTGTGCCGAATTGGCGGACTGAAGTCCGCGACCTTCACTTCGGCGAGTGCTTGACCGCTCGATGGGCCACGCACGGATATTCCCGACTGCTCCAAACGAGTCAATGAGTCATCGAGGAGCATCGTCTTAAATACACCGTTCTGCAGATCTGTGAGCCATGCCACGATCAGTCTCCCAAATGCTCTTTAAGGCTCTTGAAGATGGCGTTGTAAACGGCGATTTCGGTCGTGGCTGGCAGGTGAATCTGGATGTTGTAGCTGAAGGCGATGGGCCGCGCGGCTTTGTCGCCGGGTTCGTGGGAACTCTTCTCGGGCTTCTTTTCCTCGTGTTTCTTGTCGTCTCGCTTTTCGGTCTCAGGCTTATGCACCGATGCCTTCGCCTGCTCGGTCTCGGTCGTGAAGTCGGCGTTCTCGCAGAGCATCTCGAACGTCGTGGTAATCAAGTCAACGTATCGTTGCTCACGGCCCGTGACGCGGCTGACGAGCCCCTTGACAGCCTCGCGGTCCTGAGTGTGGGCGTCGGTGTGAAGTGCAAGCAGATCGGCATAGACTTCTCTGATCCCCTCTGCGAGCACCCGCTTGGCGTGGGTCTTCTGGCGGTATGCACGATAGCGGTCCGTGGGCTGCCCGTTCGGATCGAGGAACCCGAGGCGCTTCAGCAGCGTCGGAAAGGCACGGTCATTCGAACTCGTGAACCCGAGCTTCTTCAGGAACTCGAATGTCACCCTTTCGGGAACCGCAGCCGTCTGCAACTTTGAAAGAAGCTCTGGAAACCTTTTGGGCGACATCAAGTACGGCAGGTCTGTAGCCATATGCTCGAACTCTACTCCAGAAGCCAACCGTATCTATGCCGCGAGCCCGTCAGCCTAATATCGCCACTCCTTAGCCGCCAGACGCGCAGCTAAGGAGTCGGTCCGAAATCGGCCCAGACTCGCTCGTGAGTTGCAGATCGTGCGGGCGGTATCACTCGCCTGTAGCTCCGCGCTCGAACGCCCCTCGCTGCGCGCCCGGAAAGGTAACCGCTTCATCGGGTCCGGCCTTAGCGCCCCGTCAGACCCGCCTCCACGGCGCGACGACCGCCGCCGCTGCAGACCTGTCCGCCAGAGCCTTGGGGAGGTGGAAGCGCGTGCGCAACCGGGCAGGGAACTACCAAAGGCTTCTGTATTTAGTAGACGGGCATCCCCGGAAAATATTCTCAACTGCGATGGACTGCGCGTGAAGCGGCGCGACGGGCGCACATCCTCGGGCTAGATGCGCCTACCACATTGGCACCATCTCGCTGAAGCCGGACGCACCGCGACGCGCCGCTTGCCGTCAGCTGGAGCGCGAGCGCAACCCGGCGGGAGGAGGGGCGACCGCGATTTATGAGAACAGGGGCATCAACAGCGCCCCGACGGTCAGGTCTTTGGCAGACAACCTCGCAGCGAGCGTTGGGGCGTCAGGCAGACCGAGCTGCGAGTTGACAGCCGTGTGGAGCGAGCGCGGAAGCTGATGGCAAGCGGCGCGTGCGGCACATGGTCCGGCTGACCGCCTTCGCCAAGGCTTCCACCTTCGCCGAGGCTACGGTGGACACGTCGGCGCGTCGAGAAGCCGGACGCCACATTGACCCATCACCCGTCAGGCCGGCCGCCCATAAAGGGCGGCCCTACATTTAGGAAACCGAATGGGTTTGCCTCCACCGGTACGCGGCACCAACCCCTTTGGCACCCAAGGCACCTCAGGCACCCTAAGCACCCTCGACGAGGGCCAAGTAAAGTAGACCGGTGCCCCGTCGCTCCGCCGCCTTCATCTTGGCCCTGTGCCTCGCCTCCTGCTCGCCCAGGCCCACCACACCGCAAGACATCGTCTCGGTGACGCGGCAGGCCGGGTCGTGGCAGGGGCACGGCACCGCCACCGTCGGCGACATCCCGAGCGAGACCGGGCGCTTCCACATCCGCTGGGAAACCACCAACGAGGCCCCGGCCGGCACCGGCACCTTCAAGCTGACCATGCGCAGCGCCATTAGCGGCCGACCCCTGCAATTGGTCGCTGATCACAAGGGCGTGGGCACCGGTACCGCCGATTACGACGAAGGCCCCAGGACCTACGATTTCCTCGTCGAATCGGACAATGTGGACTGGAGTTTCCAGGTGGACGAGACGACCGGCGCCTATTCGTCCCCGATGCCGTCCCAATCGCCCGGGAGACGATAATTTTGAGTATTCTTGTCGGGTGTCTCACACCCCTTTTTCCCGTCTTGTCTTAGTCCTGTCTACCCTGGCCGCGGCAGCCGCCTGCCGTACGGCCTCTACCGGTTCCGCGCCCACCACCCAGATTCTGCAGCCCGGCGCGCCGGGGCAGGAAACGCGCACCATCAGCACCGCCCAGGCCACCGACCTGTCGAAGGTCCGGTTCACGCCCGCCGACAGCAGGTTCATGCAGGGCATGATCGGCCACCATGCGCAGGCGGTGGAGATGGTCGCGCTGATTCCGTCGCGCACCCAGAACCAGTACATGAAGATGCTCGGTCAGCGCATCGATATCTCGCAGGCTGACGAGATGAACATGATGCGCAAGTGGCTCGAGGTCCGCGGCCAGGCCATTCCCGGCCCGCACTCGCACCACGAACCCGGCGGCATGATGCCGGGCATGCTGACCCCGGAAGAAATGACCGCCCTGGGCAACGCCAAGGGCGTCGAGTTCGACCGCCTCTTCCTGCTCGGCATGATCAAGCACCACATGGGCGCCATCACCATGGTGGACGAGCTGTTCAAGACGCCGGGCGCCGGCCAGGACGGCGAGATCTTCGCGTTCGCCTCGGATGTGGATTCCGACCAGCGCATGGAAATTGACCGGATGGGCGCAATGCTCAAGGAGCTGCAGAAATGAAATCGGTTGCCACGCAAGTCCTCGCGCTCTCCGCGGTCGTCTGCTCACTCGTCGCCGCTGGAAACGCCCAGCAGAAGCCGATGGATCCGAACGATCCGCGCACCGGCTTGAAGCCCGGGCTCCGCGACGCCGGTGTCGCGGCCCGCGGCATGGAGCTGGTCGCGACGCGCCCGCGGCCCGACGGCTTCTACGACCCGAAGAACCCCGCGGGTGAAGCGATGCCGCCCGAGCGGCCAGCCGGCGCCCCGGCACCGGCGCCGCCGCCGGCCCCGCCGGCCGCCGCGCCCGGCGCCCCTGCCGCGCCGCGCCCGCCCCAGGGCCCCGGCGCGCTCGACTTCGCCAACTCCGACATCGCCTTCAGCGGCCAGCGCATGGTGATCGGCAACTTCCACGGCTTCAACGCCTACGACATCGAGAGCGTGAAGAGCCCGCGGCTGCTGGCCTCCGTGGTCTGCCCCGGCGGGCAGGGCGACGTCTCGATTTACGGCAACCTGCTGTTCATGTCGGTCGAGCAGACCCGCGGCCGCATCGACTGTGGCGTGCAGGGCGTGGCGGAGCCGGTGAGCAAGGAACGCTTCCGCGGCGTCCGCATCTTCGACATCACCGACATCAGCAAGCCGAGGCAGGTCGCCGCGGTGCAGACCTGCCGTGGCTCGCACACCCACACGCTGGTGCCGAAAGACAAGCAGACGCTGTATGTCTACGGCTCCGGCACCGGCGGCGTGCGCTCGGGTGAGGAGCTGCAGGACTGCTCCGGCGGCGATCCCAAGGACAACCCCAACACGGCGCTCTTCAGCATCGACGTGATCGAAGTGCCGCTCGGCGCCCCCGAGAAGTCGCGCGTCGTCAACCGCCCGCGCATTTTCGCGGACGAGAAGAGCGGCGCCATCGCCGGCTTGTTCGCGGGCGGCGACCACGGCCCCGGCACGCAGCGCACCAGCACCACCAACCAGTGCCACGACATCACGGTGTTCCCGGAAGTGGGCCTGGCCGCCGGCGCCTGCTCGGGCAACGGCATCCTGCTCGACATCTCGGATCCGGCCAACCCGAAGCGGCTCGATTCCGCCAGCGACAAGAACTTCGCCTACTGGCACTCGGCCACCTTCAACAACGACGGCACCAAGGTCATCTTCACCGATGAATGGGGCGGCGGCACGCGGCCCCGTTGCCGCGCCACCGACCTCCCCAACTGGGGCGCCAACGCCATTTTCGACATCGCCGACAGGAAGCTGAAGTTCGCCGGCTACTACAAGATGCCGGCGGCGCAGACCGAGACGGAAAACTGCGTCGCGCACAACGGCTCGCTGATCCCGGTGCCCGGCCGCGACATCATGGTGCAGGGCTGGTACCAGGGCGGCGTCTCGGTGTTCGACTTCACCGATTCGGCCAACCCGGTGGAGATTGCCTACTTCGACCGCGGCCCGCTCGACGCCAAGAACCTGATCGTCGGCGGTTACTGGTCCACCTACTGGTACAACGGCAGCCTCTACGGCTCCGAAATCGCGCGCGGCATGGACATCTTCAAGCTGCTGCCGACCCAGTCCCTCTCGCAGAACGAGATCGACGCCGCCGTGCAATGGCGCGCGACCGAGTTCAACGCGCAGAACCAGCCGCTGGTGAAGTTCGAACCCACCTCGGTGGTGGCCCGCGCGTATCTCGATCAACTGAACCGCTCGAAGAGCATCTCGGCGGAACGCGCCAAGGCCGTGAGTGATGGTCTCGCCAAGGTGGACGAACTGCGCACCGGCAAGGAACGCTCCGCCGCCGCCGCGCTCGACGGCCTGGATGCCGTGGCCGCCCAGGTCGCCGCGGATGCCAAGGCCGCCAAGGGCCGCGACGCCATTCGTTTGCAAGCCTTGTCCGACACGTTGAAGGGCCGCGCAGCGCGGCTTCGGTAATGTAGCCTCCGCCTTCAGGCGGAGCTTTCGAGGTTGATATGAGAACAGTGAAATTGGTTGTGGCCGGGGCAATCGTCATCTCGTCCATCGCCGCCGGGCAGGCGCAACAGCCGGCCGCACCAGCGCAGCCACCCGCCGCGGCACCCGCCCGGCCACCGCAGCAGCCGGAGCCGGTGCCGCCCGCCGACCTGCCGCGGCCGTCGACCACTGATCCGCGCGCCAACTTGAAGCCAGGCGCCGTCGGCTCAAAGGCCGCCGAGGCCGCGTGGAACATGGAGCTGACGGCGAACCTGCCGAAGCCCGAAGGCTTCTACGACGCGACGCAGCCGCTCGGCACGCCGCCGGCCGCGCCGCCGGCCGCCGGCGCACCGCGGACGCCGCCCAACCCCAACGCGCTCGGGTTCACCAACTCGGACCTCGCGTTCAGCGGCAACCACGTCGTGGTCGGCAACTACCACGGCTTCAACACCTACAACATCGAGCGCGCCAACAAGCCGCAACTGATCGCCTCGGTGGTCTGCCCAGGCGGCCAGGGCGACGTGTCGATCTGGGGCAACCTGCTGTTCATGTCGGTGGAACAGACGCGCGGCCGCCTCGACTGCGGCCTGCAGGGCGTGACCGAAACGGTGAGCAAGGAACGCTTCCGCGGCGTCCGCATCTTCGACATCACCGACCTGCAGAAGCCGAAGCAGGTCGCGGCCGTGCAGACGTGCCGCGGCTCGCACACGCACACGCTGGTTCCCGATCCGAAAGACAAGGGCCACATCTTCTTGTACGCGTCGGGCACGGGCGGCGTGCGCTCGGGTGAGGAACTCGAGGGCTGCTCCGGCAAGGATGCGAAAGAGGATCAGAACACGTCGCTGTTCAGCATCGACGTGATCGAAGTGCCGATCGCGACGCCCGAGAAGTCGCGCATCGTCAACCAGCCGCGCCTGTTCGCCAGCGACAACAACATCGCCGGCCTGTGGGCGGGTGGCGATCACGGCCCCAACACGCAGCGCACCAGCACCACCAACCAGTGCCACGACATCACCGTGTATTCGGAGATCGGCCTCGCGGCCGGCGCCTGCTCGGGCAACGGCATCCTGATGGACATCAAGGACCCGCGCAACCCGAAGCGACTCGACTTCGTCGCCGACAAGGGCTTCGCCTACTGGCACTCGGCGACGTTCAACAACGACGGCACCAAGGTGGTGTTCACCGACGAGTGGGGCGGCGGCGGCCGTCCGCGCTGCCGCGCGGTCGATCCCCTGACCTGGGGCGCCGACGCCATCTACGACATCGTCGACAACAAGCTGGTGTTCAAGGGCTACTACAAGATGCCGGCGGCGCAGACCGAACAGGAAAACTGCGTGGCCCACAACGGCTCGCTGATCCCCGTCCCCGGCCGCGACATCATGGTGCAGTCGTGGTACCAGGGCGGCGTCTCGGTGTTCGACTTCACCGACTCTGAGAAGGCCAAGGAGATTGCCTACTTCGACCGCGGTCCGATCAACGGCGCCGGCATGGTGTCGGGCGGCTACTGGTCGTCGTACTGGTACAACGGCAACATCTACGGCTCCGAGATCGCGCGCGGCATCGACGTGTTCCGCCTGAAGCCCAGCGAGCACCTGTCGCAGAACGAGATCGACGCGGCCATGCAGTTCCGTCTGCAGGAGTTCAACTCGCAGAACCAGCCCAAGGTGGCGTGGCCGGCCTCGTCTGCGGTCGCCAGGGCCTACCTGGATCAGTTGAACCGCAACAAGGGCATCTCGGCCGAGCGTTCGAGTGCCGTGCTGAGCGGCCTGTCGAAGGTTGACCAGTTGCGCACGGGTAAAGAGGGCAACGCCAAGGCGTCGCTCGAGGCGCTCGATGCGGTGGCGGCACAGGTCGAAGGGGACGCGAAGACGGCCACCGGCCGCGACGCAATGCGTCTGAAGGCCCTCGCCGAAACCCTCAAGGGCCGCGCCGCGGCTCTCCGCTAAGACCGGGCCTGGCACGGTTACATCGAACTCGAAGCAGTTCTTGCGATGTTCGCAGAAACTGCCACGAAATCGATGTAACCGTGCCAGGCCCCATTACCTAGCGCGGCGAAGCGACGAAGACGCGGTTGAGCACCGCCGCCAGCCGCACCCCTCCCAACGCCAGCCGTTCATCCACCACCGGAATCTGTTTCCGGTAGTACTCCTCGTCGATGTTGGTGTCGGGCTTGACCAGCGCCGCCTTGCCGAGCGCCCACGATTGCTCCGCCCACTGCGCCGGCGTGCCCGGCGCCTGCACCGCCCACCGGTTCTGCGCGATCAGCTTCTCGAGCACCGCCCCGTAGGCGCCGTCGTCCAGCGCGCGGCGGGCGATCAGGCGGCTGTCCCAGACCGAATGCAGGTTGCACGGGAGCGGCGGCCTCGCCGGGGCGGTGCCGAGCGGAGCCGCGGGACCGCAGTTGGACTCGCCGAACACGCGGACGTGCACGTCGTTGCCGCCGCGGCCGACCCCGAGCGCGTGAAACGGCTGGTGCAGGTCACCGATGAAGTGCACCAGGAACTTCAGCGCGGTGGCGCGGTCGGCGCGATCGAGCGACAGGTCAGCGGTGCGCTGTTCGAAATAGGCAATGCGATCGACGACGCAGTCGCGCCACTTGTCGGCACGGGCGCCCGCCGCCGTGCCGGGCTGCCGCGGGCAATCGCGATCGCGGTCGTAGCCGGCGGCGTCTGGCGGGATGTTCAGGTAGTGCCAGTACGACGTCTGCACGTGATCGGTCGTTTGGAAATCGGCCCAACTGGAGACGTCGGCCAGACTCTGGCCGTCGAGCAGCCACGCCACGTTCTGCTTCGCCACCGGCGTCAGGTGGTTGGCCGCCACGAGGCCAACGAGGCGGTGCCCCTGCCCGCCCCACCCGCTGACGATCGTGGCCGAGCCCGCCATTGCCGTCGCCACCAACACGCCGAGGATTCTGTTTCGCATGATGCGCTCTGATTATACGGGCGGCGGTTGTGACAAGAGTGTGGCGGGCGGCGCGACACTTTCGCGCCGCCTGTCCTGTAACAGCGACGCGCGCTGACCCCTTCGCGCGACGGTCGCATTACGCTCCTCTGGGCAGATGAGATGGCACCGGCCTTGCTTCACAAGGAGGTGCCTGCCTTCGGAGGAATCAAGTGTCCTGGACCAAACGACTCATTCAAGTGGCGTGCGTGATCGCGGTGGGCGTGTTGCTGCTGCCGTCGACCGCGCACGCCCAGCGTGGACGCGGTGGACGCGGCGGCGGTGACCGCGGCCAGGGGCCACGGACCGTGGTGGTGGCGCCATACTACGCGCCCTTCTATGCGCCCTACTACAACCCGTTCTTCTGGGACTCATACGGGTGGGGATACCCCGGCCAGTACCCTCCGGGCTTCTGGGGCCACGGGTTCAGGGGCGAGAGCGCGGCGCGCATCCAGGTGACGCCGCGGCACACCGAGGTCTACGTTGACGGCTACCGCGCCGGCATCGTCGACGACTTCGACGGGTTCGCGCAGCGGCTGCGCCTGATGCCCGGCGAGCACGTGATCGATCTCTATCTCGACGGTTACCGGCCGGTCACGCAGTCCATCCTGTTCCAGCCGGGCGACACTTATCGCCTTCGCCTCGAGATGGAACCGCTGCCGGCGGGCGAACTCGCGCCGCCACGCCCGGCGCCGCGGGCCACGCCGCCTGCGCCGCAGATCATGTACGACGCGTTCGGGCGGCCCGTATCCATGCCGGCACCGGCCCCGGCGGCCCAGGGCGCTGGCGTACTCGCCATCCGCGTGCAACCGTCGGATGCCATCGTTCTCGTGGACGGTGAACCGTGGCAAGGCTCGGGCGCCGATCGGCTGGAGATTCAGGTGACCGCAGGACCGCATCGCATCGAGATCCGCAAGGACGGCTACCTGCCTTTCTCGACCACCGTGCAGGCCATCGGCGGCCAGGCCACGCCGATCAACGTGAGCCTGACGAAGGGAGCGGACTAATGGTGCCGATCTTGCAATGTACCGCGCCATGACACGTTCTTGTTCAAAGGGGATTCTTGTGAAACATGTGATGCGGGTAGCGATCGCGCTGCTGATTCTGGGCGGCGCGGCGAAGCCGGCGTCGGCCGACTGGCTGCTGACGCCCTATGTCGGCGTGGTCTTCGGTGGTTCGGCCAACACCTTCAACGTCAACAACCTGGCCGACGAGTTCGAGCAGCGGATCAGCTTCGGCGCCAGCGCCACCTGGATGGGCGCCGGCAAGCTGGGCCTCGAGGTGGACTACCACCTCGCGCCGAACTTCTACCAGATCACCGGCGGCGCGGAGAACGTCGATCTGCTCAACCTCGACTCGAGCGTGCAGACATTGATGGGCAACGTCGTACTGGGCGCGCCAATCGGCGGCACGTCCGGTCCCGGCGTGCGCCCCTACGCGGTCGCAGGCATCGGACTGATGCGCGCGAGCCTCGGCGGAGCCAACAACCTGTTCGACAACCTGAGCAACAACGAATTGGGCGTCAACGTCGGCGGCGGCGTGCACATGTTCTTCAGCGACAACGTCGGCCTGCGCGCCGACGCCCGCTACTTCCGTGGTCTTCAGAAGGGGGACGACGGGGGGCAGGACCTCGACCTTGAAGACTTCGACTTCTGGCGCGCCACGCTGGGCATCACCTTCCGCTTCGGCCGGTAACACTCCTACCGATGACCCAGGGATTGGACGCCCCTGGGCCATCGCCTCGGTTTGCTGGTCGAGTCTGACGCTTGCCACTTCTGGGTAATCTTCCGCAGCGGCCGACGGGACGCTAAGGCGCAGATGGGCTTTCTGCGCCACATTCCCGCTCTAGAGCTGTCGCCCTCACGGCACCCTTATTGCTGCGATCGTTGCCATGAGGCGCCTCCTGCTTCTGCTGGTATGGACGAGCTTGTTTGCCGCCCCCGCGCCCAGCCTCGCCCAGACTCGAGCTCCCGACCTGGCCCAGCTGTCCATCGAAGACCTGATGCGGATCGAGGTCACGTCCGCGGGGCGCAAGAGACAACCCCTCACCGACGTCGCGGCGGCGGCCTTCGTCATCACCCACGACGACATCCGCCGCTCAGGGATGACCTCCATCCCCGACCTGCTCCGGATGGCTCCTGGCGTGGACGTGGCGCAGATCGACTCGAGCAAGTGGGCCGTGACGGTCCGCGGCTTCAACGGCCTGTACGCGAACAAGCTGCTCGTCCTCGTGGACGGCCGCAGCGTCTACAACCGCCTCTTCTCCGGCGCGATCTGGGACGCCAATGACCTCATGCTCGACGACGTCGATCGCATCGAGGTGATTCGCGGTCCCGGCGCCGCGATGTGGGGCGCCAACGCCATGAACGGCGTGATCAACATCGTCACCAAGTCCGCGGCCGACACGCAGGGCGGGCTCGTGCGCGTGGACGCCGGGCGCTCGGGACAACAGGGCGGGATCCGCTACGGCGGCACCCGTGGTGAGGCGCGTTACCGCGTTTACGCGCAGTGGACCGAACGCGAGCAATCGCTGATCGCCCCAGGCACGCGAGCCGACGATGCGTCCCGAAGCCTGACGACGGGATTTCGCACGGACTGGGGCCACAAGGCCGAGACGTTCTCCTTCGACGGCCGCTTTACGGCTGGCCGCGCGCGCGGGCTCTGGACCAACTTCGACTCGCTGACCGCTGCCAACCAGCCCTTTGCGGCCGATCCCTCAGACTCGCATGGCGGTCATCTGCTGGGCCGCTGGACGCACACGCGCGCCGGCGGACAGTCGCTGAAGGTGCAGTCGTTCGTCGATCTCTCGCATCGCCACGAGCCCGTCGGGGAACACGAACGGAGAGCCTTCGACATCGACACGCAGTACCGCGCGACCTATCGGGCACGCCACGACATCGTCGTCGGCGCCGGTTACCGGTTCGTTGACGAGAAGCTGACGGGACGGGTCGGCGTTTCGCTGGTTCCCCCGGAGAACCGTTCGTCTCTCGTGACCGGCTTCATCCAGGACGAGATCGCATTCTTCGGCAAGCGCCTCGCCATCACACTGGGCAGCCAGATCCAGTACGACTCCGACATCGGAACGGGCGTCCAGCCGACCGCTCGGGCCATGTGGAAGGGGCTTCCCAACCAGCGCCTCTGGGTCGCCACGTCGCGTTCGTTGCGAACGCCGGCGCTGACCAGCCGGGGCATCCGCCTGGAATATCCGCCGATCGCAGGCCCTGGCGGGCTGCCACTGTTCATCACCTTGCTGGGAGACCCGGCGGCCAAGACCGAACGGTTTGTCGATGCAGAAGCGGGATATCGCCTCGAGATCGGGACCACCGGGTCGATCGACGTGACGGGATTCGTGGGCCACTACAGCGACCTGGCGACGCGGGAAGTGCAGGCGTCCGTCGTCCAGTTCGTCCCGTCGCCGCGCATCCTGGTCACCACGCGGCTCGCCAACGAGCTCGCGGCGACGACGCGCGGGCTCGAGGTGGTGGGGGTCTGGGCACCGGTGCCGTCGTGGCGCCTCGACGGTAGCTACACCCTGTTCGACCTCACTCCACACCTGAGCGCCACGAGCCGCGACCCCGTCGCGAAGTTTGAAGACGGAAGGGCGCCTCGGCAGCAGTGGCGGGTGCGATCGTCGTTCTCGCCGGCCGCGCACGCGACGGTCAACATCGCCGTCTCCCACGTGGGTCCGCTCGAGCTGCTCCTCGTCGAGGCCTACACGCGGGCCGACATCAACATGGAGGTGCGGTTCACCGACCGCCTGTCGGTCATGGCGATCGGCCAGAACCTGTTCAAGGCGGCGCACTTCGAGTTTGGCGGCGCCGACGCGTTGGTGAAGGCCACGCAGGTTCCGCGCAGCGCCGGCGTTCGGCTGCGATGGACATTCTGATGATGCCGTCCCGTGCGCCGCATGGTCGCTGGTGGCTCCGCGCGGCGGGCCTCGCGATGGCGTGCGCGCTCATGGTGTGGCCGGGCAGCCTGGCGGCCGCCCCGCAAGGCGTGGCGCCGGATGTCCTCGTGAAGGCGGCGTTCATCTTCAACTTCGCGAAGTTCACCGAGTGGCCGACGCTGCCACCCACGGCGTCCATCATCACCTGCGTGGTAGGTGACGACGAGATGGCCGCCGCGCTGGTCGCGACGATTCGGGGGCAGCAGATCAGCGGGCGCGCCGTCGAAGTGTTGCAGCCGGCTGACCCGGCGACGTGGCCGGCCTGTAACCTGCTGTTCGTCGCCGACCGGGAAACCCGCCAGGCCGCTGGCGGACTCACCACGGTCAAGACCCGGCCGGTCCTGACCGTCAGCGACAGCAAAGACTTCGCCCGGTCAAGCGGCATCATCGAGCTCTACCTCGAGCAGGGGCGGATGCGCTTCGCCATCAACACTGACGCGGCCGAACGCGCCGGCCTGCACATCAGCTCCCGGCTGCTTGGGCTCGCCAGGGTCATCCGAGACCGCGATGCCCAATAGCGTCGGCGCCTGGTTCCGCCGTCAGTCGCTCGGCCGCAAGCTGACGACGGCCGCGGTCATGACCACTGGGGTCACGCTGGTCGCGGCCTGCGCGATCTTCGTGACCTACGACTACCTGAACCAGCGGGCCATCCTGGTGCGCGATGTCACGATGCTGGCCGACATCCTCGGCACCAATAGCACGGCCGCCCTGACCTTTGCCGACGCCGACGCCGCGACCGGCACCTTGCGGGCCACGGCCGTCAATAATCACATCCTTGATGCCCGGCTGTACACCCTCGACGGCACGTTGCTGGCGACCTACCAGCGCCCGGACCTCCCACCGGGTCGAACCGGGCCCGAGCAATTGGGGTCAGGCCTGGACGCCGGCGCGCGATTCGAAGAAGACCACCTGCACGTCACCCGGCCAATCTCCCTGAACGGCGAGGTCATCGGCACCATCGTCGTGGAGTCGGACATCACCGAAGTCTGGAGCCGGATCACGCGCTTCCTGACCATCGTGGCGGCGACGCTGTTCCTGGCGTTCTGGCTCGTGATCGGACTGTCGAAGGCGACGGTGCGGGTGATTTTCGGCCCGATCGCGCGACTCATCGAGGTCATGCGACTCGTGCGCGATCACGCCGATTACGACGTGCGCGCCGAGGCCGGCGATGACGACGAGATCGGCGAGCTGATCGGCCAGTTCAACGCGATGATCGCCGACATTCAGCGACGCGACCAGCAGCTGCTCCTGCAGCAGAACGACCTCGAACAGACTGTGGACACGCGCACGGCCGAGCTCCAGACCAGCAACCAGGAACTGGTCAAGACCCGGGACCTGGCGATGGAGGCCAACCGGGCGAAGAGCGAGTTCCTCGCCAACATGAGCCACGAAATCCGGACGCCGATGAACGGCATCATCGGCATGACCGACCTCGTCCTCGACAGCGAGTTGACCGCGGACCAGCGGGACAGCCTGGCCACGGTCCGGACCTCCGCCGACACGCTGCTGTCGATCCTGAACGACATTCTCGACCTCTCGAAGATCGAGTCGCGCAAGCTCACGCTCGAAGTGGTGCCGCTGTCCGTGCGCGCGGTGGTGGCCGACACCGTCAAGCCGCTCGCCGTGCGCGCGCACCAGAAGGGCCTCGAGCTGATCTGCGACATCGAACCCGACGTACCGGCCACGGTGATGGGCGACCCGACTCGGCTCCAGCAGATCCTGACCAACCTGATCGGCAACGCGCTCAAGTTCACTGAGCACGGTCACGTCCTCGTCACGGCTCGGGAAGAGGGCCGCAGCGAGGGTCGCAGCACGCTGCACTTCAGCGTCAGCGACACGGGGATCGGCATTCCGCCGGAGAAGCAAGACATCATCTTCGAAGCCTTCAACCAGGCGGACGGCTCGACCACCCGCCGCTTCGGCGGCACCGGCCTGGGCCTGACCATCTCGACGACGCTCGTGCAGCTGATGGGGGGACGGATTTGGGTCGAGAGCGCACCCGCCGAAGGCAGCACCTTTCACTTCACGGTCACCCTCGCCGTGACGGACGCGCCTGAAGCCCAGCCGGCCACACCGCTCCCGGCCAACCTCGCGGTGCTGATCGTGGATGACAACGAGGTCAACCGTCGTCTGCTCGCCGAGCAGGTCAAGCGCTGGGGGTTGCCGGCGACCGTGGCCTCGAGTGGCGCCGCCGCGATCGAAGCCCTGGCCGCGGCCGCGCTCACCGCGCGACCGTTCCGGCTGGTCCTGCTCGACGCGCAAATGCCCGACATGGACGGCCTCCAGGTCGCGGCCACGATCACACGGCGTCCTGAGTTGGCCGGCGCCAGCGTGATCATGCTGAGCTCGTCCGGCGAATATCTCGATCAGGGGCGCCGCGCCGAGCTGGGCATTGCCGCGTACCTCACCAAGCCGGTCAGTGCCGGCGATCTGCTGGCGGCCGTGCAACGCGTGGTCGGCGGGGCGGCGCCTGCCCTGCCCGGTGATCCGCCGCCAACGGCGGGCGCGTTTGCGATGGGCGCCCAGGCGCGACGCGCCCGCGTCCTCCTCGTCGAAGACAACGTGGTCAACCAGCGGGTCGCCTCCGGCCTGCTGACCCGTCGCGGTCATCAGGTCACGGTCACGCCAAACGGCCGCGAAGCCCTGGACCGGCTCGAGCGCGAGCAGTTCGATGTGGTGCTGATGGATCTGCAGATGCCGGTCATGGGCGGGCTCGACGCCACCGTCGAGATCCGCCGCCGCGAGCAGGCCAGCGGCCAGCATGTCCGCGTGGTCGCCATGACGGCCCACGCGATGGAGAGTGACCGCGACCGGTGCCTGGCCGCCGGCATGGATGGGTACCTGTCGAAGCCGATCGATCCGCACCTGCTGTTTGCCGCCATCGAAGACATGGGCGCCGGCGCCGGCGCGCCGGCGGAGGCCGTTGGCCCGGCCGCGTTTGACGTGGATGCCTTCCGGCGGAGGCTCTCAGGTGACGAAGAGCTGATGACCGAGGTCATTCACCTGTTTCTCGACGACCTGCCGGGACGGCTGGAGACGGTCCACAGCGCGGTCACCAACCGGGACGCGGAGGGATTGCATTCAGCCGCCCATGCCATCAAGGGAGCCGCGGCCAACATGTCGGCCGACCGGCTGGTGCGGGCGGCCCGCGCGATGGAGCACCTCGGCACCGAATCGAAGTGGGACGCCGCCGACGCCGCGTGGCAGCAGTTGTCGGATGAAGCCGGCGCCGTCACCGCGATGTTACGCCGCCGCTATCCCCTGGCGGCGTTGTAGGTCTGTGCGCCCGGCGGGAGGCTCTACCCCTTCCCTGTCTCCGTTTCGGAGAGTCCCAGAAACACGAAGAGGGCGCGGTTGAGCGCCTTCATTTCGTCGGCGGACAGTGATCCAACCAGCGTTCCAAGCCGTTTCCGCGGCACGGCGGTAAGCTTGTCCACCATCATGCGGCATGGCGACCGCAGGCCACTTCGGGTGCTCGGCTGGATCGGAAGCCTGAAGATTGGTGCCGAGGTCGGATCGGTCGTCAAGGGGCACACGACGATCGAGTCGTTGGCGTCGAACCGGTTGTCCTGAACGATGACCGCAGGTCGCGGTTTACCCGCATAGGCGGCGCCGCCGGCGACGGTCCAGACCTCACCGCGTTTCATTCCGCATCCCAGGCCGAGATCGCATCGACGAACTCCTGGTCCCGGTCGGCGTGGAGACTCTTCGCCACCGCCAGCGACTGACGGTGCGCGGCGAGAGAGAACGCCCTCGTTCGAACGTCCGGAACCCACACTTGAACGGGGCGAAGGCCCAGCTTGCGCAATCGAGTGCGATGGGCGCGCACCTTGTCGCGGGATGCCGATCGAGCAACGGTCGCCATGGCGTTCCTCCGGTTACATGTAACGTAACACGTCGCGGCGCCGAGCCGCAAGCCCACGTGACGTCTCGGGCCCATCTACTGGACTCGGTACGGCGCGGTTCGATTCCTGCGTGCCGCCGACGAAATCCAAGGCCGTAAGTCGTTGATTGTGTGGGAGGCGAGAATTGGTGAGCCCGCTCGGAATCGACCAGGTTCAGGCGAGGCCGAAGGCCGATGCCGCTTGGCTGATGACTAGCGGAATCGCCAATTCGAGCCGTGGCGAGAATTGGTGAGCCCGCTCGGAATCGAACCGAGAACCAACAGATTAAGAGTCTGCTGCTCTGCCAGTTGAGCTACGGGCCCACTTTGGGGTGGGTCGCACGGCGCCGACGCCGCGCGACTGGCTTGCCCGCCGAAGCCTCCCACTGGAAGCGGTCCGCGACGCCGGGCAAACATTGACTATAGCAAAGACGGGGGCACTGATGCCAGCGTCAACGCTCGATGGCCCGCGGCCCTTCGTATCGAACCGGCCGGTACGTCGGCTGCCACATCGCGCGGCGGACCGTCGCATCCAGGTCGGGCAGGATCTCCGCTGACGCGTGGCCCTCGGCCACGGCGCGGCGGATCACGGCGCAGGCGACGGCGTGCGAGCAGTCGCGGATGCGCGTGAGGTGCGGGTAAACCGCACCCTCGTCCAGGTCCGCCTGGCCCACCAGGCCCGCCAGCGTCCGCGCCGCGTCCAGGAACATGGCGTCGGTGACGCGCCGGACGCGTCCCACCCACAACCCCAGTCCGACGCCCGGAAAGATGAACGCGTTGTTCCCCTGCCCGATGCGATACCGGCGGCCCTCGTGGACGACCGGCCCGAACGGGCTGCCGGTGGCGACAATGGCGCGGCCGTCGGACCACTGGATCGCCTGCGCCGCCGTGCACTCGGCCTTGCTGGTGGGGTTCGACAACGGAAACACCACCGGACGGTCGTTGACCGCGGCCATCGCGCGCACGACGACTTCCGTGAACAGGCCGGCCGCGCCCGACGTGCCGATCAGCACGGTTGGCTTGACGTTGCGAATGGTCTCTTCCAGCGTGATGCGCCCGCGATCCTGGCACACGTAAGCGGCCACTTCTTCAACCGGCCTCGCATACGCCGCCTTGAAATCCTCCAGGCCCTCGCGTGCCGTGGTCACGAGCCCGCGGCTGTCGACGGTGGAAATGCGCCGCCGTGCTTCGTCGGCGGACAGCCCCGCCTCCCGCAGCGCCGAGACAAACAGACCGGCAATCCCCTGCGCCGACGCGCCCGCGCCGCCGAGCACGATGCGCTGGTCGCGCATCGCCTGGCCGTTCATCCGCAGCGCCGCGTAGACGCCGGCGACGACGACGGACGCCGTGCCCTGGATGTCGTCGTTGAAGGTGCACAAGCGATCGCGGAAGCGCGAGAGCTGGTGAATCGCGTTGGCCTTGAGGAAGTCTTCCCACTGGAGCACGGCGTCGGGGTAGACGCGCATCACGCCGTCCACGAACCGGTCGATGAAGTCCTGGTACTCCGCGCCGCGGATGCGCTTGTGCCGCAGGCCGAGATACAGCGGGTCGTTGAGCCGCGTCTCGTTGTCGGTGCCGACGTCGAGCATGATGGGCAGCGTCAAGGACGGAGGAATCCCGGCGCACGCGGTGTAGAGCGACAGCTTCCCGGCGGGAATGCCCATGCCGCCAATCCCCTGGTCGCCGAGGCCGAGAATCCGCTCCCCGTCGGTGACCACAATCACGGCCGGCGGACGCCCGTGATTGCGGAGGATGGCGTCGATGCGATCGCGCTGCTCGTAGGCAATGTAGAGGCCCCGCGCGCGGCGATAGATGTGTGAGTACTGCTGGCACGCCTCGCCGACCACCGGCGTATAGACGATCGGCATCATCTCGTCGATATGGTCGTGCAACAGCCGGAAGAACAGCGTCTCGTTGCGGTCCTGCAGGCTGGTCAGGTGGATGTAGCGTTCGAGGGGCGTGCCCTTGGCGCGATGGTTCTCGTAGACCCGCGCCAGTTGCTGGTCCATGGTGCTGATGGCCGGCGGCACCAGTCCGTCAAGGCCCAGGGCTTCACGTTCGGCGGCGGAAAATGCGGTGCTCTTGTTCGTCAGGGGATCCCGAAGCAGCGCCTCGCCACGCTCGGACACCGCGATGTACTCCTCGCCCGTGACGCTGTCGTGCCCGATCGACCACTCCATGCCTCCAGTTTAAGGCTTGAGCGACCGCAAGTAGTGGACGAGATTCCAAATCTCCGGCGCGGGGATGCGCTGGGGTACAGTGTCAGGCCGACGGCAAGATCGTCGCCGCTGGGTTCAGCCGCAACGGCAGCCACCTCGAACTGGCCGTGGTTCGCGTGCTCGGCAATTAGGTTGGAGGAATTCATGAAGAAGGTCTTCTCGGTCACGCTCATCGTCGCGTTCCTGCTCGCCCTCGCCACCCTGGCGTCCGCCCAGGACCTGCCGGCCGACTACCAGGCAGTGATGACGACGCTGGGCAGGACCGGCGACTTCAAGGACGCCGTGCTCAAGGTCAACGTCCCGCGCGGAGACTTGCGGGTCACCATCGGCAAGCGGCCGGCGCCGACGCCCTTCGGGTTTGGCGGCTGGGTGGCGTTCACCAAGGCCACCGGCGGCGCCGACGTGATGATGGGCGACCTCGTGCTGACCGAAGACGAAGTGAACCCGGTGATGTCGGCCCTGCTCGACAACGGCCTCGACGTCACCGCGCTGCACAACCACTTCTTCTGGGAGCAGCCGCGCATCTTCTACATGCACGTGCACGGTCACGGGCAGGCCGCCGATTTGGCGAAGCGCCTGAAGCCGGCCATCTCGCTGATCGACGCCGCCATCAAGGCGGCGCCCGCCGCCGCCCCCTCGACGCCCGCGGCCACCGCCGCGACGCTCGACACCAAGGCGCTGGCCGCGATCGTCGGCCACGACGGCGAGCAGAACGGTCCCGTGTTCAAGAACACCATCGGCCGGCCGGAGATCGATGTTCGCGAGCACGGCGCCCGCATCAACGCCCGCATGGGCCTCAACACGTGGGCCGCATTCACCGGCGCCGACGCCGACGCAATGGTGGCCGGCGACGTCGCCATGCGCGACGCCGAGGTCACGCCGGTGCTGAAGGCGCTGCGGGCCGGCGGCCTCGACGTGGTCGCCATCCACCACCACATGACCGGCGTGCAGCCGGGCGTGATCTTCCTGCACTACTTCGGGCAGGGCCCCGCCGCAAAGCTGGCGCAGGCGGTCCGCGCCGCGGTCGACCTCACGAAGTAACCGGCACCGCCATTCGCCCGGGGAACTCCCCGCCTCGGGCGCTCGTATGGTATACATGTCGAGAGACGACATGTCGATGGATAGAACAGACAGGAAAGAGCTCCTCAACGGCACCCTGGATCTGCTGATCCTCAAGACCCTGGACACCATGGGCGCCCTGCACGGCTACGGCATTGCCCGCCGCATCGAGCAGATGTCGGCCAGCGTGATGCGGCTCAGCCAGGGCTCGATCTACCCCGCCCTCATGCGGCTCGAGCAGCAAGGCTGGATCGCCACGAAGTGGGGCGTGTCGGAGACCAATCGCAAGGTGAAGTTCTACGCGCTCACCAGGGCCGGCGCGAAGCAGTTGCGGGTCGAGGTGGCCAACTGGGAACAGGCCACCGCGCTGGTGGCGCGCATCCTCGGGGCCAAGGCGTGAGCCTCCGCCGCCTCGCCCACCGCTGGCTGGCGCTGATCCGCCAGGGCCGGCTCGATCGCGAACTGGACGATGAGGTGCTGGCGCACCTGGAGATGGCGGAACAGGACGGCCTCGCCCGCGGGCTGACGCCGGACGAGGCGCGCCGCGAAGCCCGGCTCGCCTTCGGCGGCATCCCGCAGATGAAAGAAGTCCATCGCGACGACCGCAGCGCGCGGTGGGTCGAGAACTTCATCAACGACACGCGCCATGGCATCGCCGCGCTCAGGCGCGACCCCGCCTTCACCCTGGTCGCGGTCGGCGTGCTGGCGCTCGGCATCGGCGCCAACACCGCGATGTTCAGCCTGGTGGATGGCGTGCTGTTCAAGCCGCTCCCCTTCCCCAACCCCGAACGCATCGTCCGCTTGTGGGAAGCGCCCTCGGCGACCACGCGCAACTCCACGACCACGCGCAACTTCGTCGAGTTCAAGCGGCAGAACCGGTCGTTCGCGGCGCTGTCGGCCGAGTCGTTGTCCACCGCCACGGTGTCGATCAACGGCGAGCCCACGCGCCTGAACGGGCGAGACGTGTCGGCGGATCATTTCACGGTGTTCGGCGTGCAGCCGATCCTGGGCCGCGCCTTCAGGGCGGATGAAGATCAGCCCGGCGCCGACCGGGTGATCATGCTGAGCCACGCCGCGTGGCAACAGCACTTCGGCGGCGACCGCGGCATTCTCGGCCGCACCGTGCTGCTCGACAACGAGCCCTACCAGGTGATCGGCGTCTTGCCCCCGGGCGCCTTCGACCGCGACCGGGCGCGGCCGCTGGAAGCGCCCGCGAGCTTCTGGCGATTGAACGCGTTCACGGCGGAGGAACTGGCGGCGAGCAGCCATTGGCTGAACCCGGTGGGGCGCCTCAAGCCGGGCGTCACGATCGCGCAGGCGCAGGAAGACATGCTCGCCGTTCGCGCGCGCATCGCGGACGTGATTCCGCAGTGGAAGCAGGACTGGAGCGTGACGGTCGAGCCGTTCGACCAGCTGCTGGTCGGGGATCGCCTGCGCCAGTCGATCTACGTGGCGCTGGGCGCCGTCGTGCTCGTGCTGCTGATCGCGTGCGCGAACATCACCAACCTGCTGCTGGCGCAGGGCGCCGCGCGCCAGAAGGAAATGGCCGTTCGCGCCGCGCTTGGCGCCAGCCGCGGCCGCATTGCCGCCCAGTTGCTGGCGGAAAGTTTGGTGCTCGGCCTCCTCGGTGGTGCCGCCGGCGTGGGCCTGGCCGCCGTCCTGATCCAGGCGGCGGTGCCGTTGTTGCCGGCCATGCCCTTCACGGCCGACGTCACCCTCAACCTGCGCGTGCTCGCCTTTGCCACCGCCACCGCGCTGGCGGTGTCGGTGCTGGTGGGGTTGTGGCCGGCCATCAGGGTCTCCACCGGTCCGGCGGCGGCCGCGCTCAACAACGCCGCCCGCGGCTCGTCCGGGGCGCACGATGGCGCCCGGCGACTGATCGTCGCGGCCGAAGTCGCGGTTTCGGTGGTTCTGATCTGCGGCGCCTTCCTGCTGTTCAAGAGCCTGGTGCGCCTGCAGCAGGTGGACATCGGGGCTCGCCTCGATCACGTGATCACGATGTCGATCGACCTGCCGCGTGACCGCTACCCGAGCGGCAATCACCTGGCGGCGTTCTATCCAACGCTGGTCGAGCGCCTCAACGCCGTACCTGGTGTTGACTCCGCTTCCGTCTCCGGCGACGTGCCGCTCGAAGGCACGGGCGGCGAGAACCTGCGGATGCCGGGGCGCGACGATCGCCTGCTGGTGCGATTCAAGCGGGCCGACGCGGCGTATTTCTCCACCCTCGGCATCCCGGTCGTCGCCGGCCGCGGCTTCACGCCGGAGGATCGCGTGGGCGCGCCTTACGTCGTGGTGATCAACGAGGCGCTGGCCCGCCGGCTCCAGGATCGGTTCGGGGTTAACAACCCGGTGGGACAGGCCGTGGACCTGCCCGCGCTGGGATTCGGCCGCGACCGCCGCGCCGTGATGACCGTGGTCGGCGTGATTGGCAACGAGCGCGTGCAGAGCGACTTGCGCGCGCCGGTCGACGAGATCGCCTACGTGCCGATTGCACAAGCGCCCCGCATGCAGATCAAGCTGGCCGTGCGCACGCACGGCGACGCCGCCGCGGCCGTGCCGGCCATTCGCGAGGCGGTGCGGCAGCTCGACGCGCGGCTGGCGCTCGCGGACGTGCGCACCATGGAGCAGATTTGGGAGCGCAGCCTCTCCGGGTTGAAAGAGCCGGTCTGGCTGATTGGGATCTTCGCGGCGATCTCGGCGCTGCTGGCCGCGCTCGGCCTCTACGGCGTGCTCGCCCACTCGGTCGCGCGGCAGCGGCGCGAGATCGGAATTCGCATGGCCCTCGGCGCGCGCGCGAATGACGTGCTGGCCTTCGTGGCGCGCGGCACGCTGACCATGGTCGGGCTGGGATTGGTGACGGGGCTCGCGGGAGCAATGGCGCTCACGCGCGTCACCACCAGCCTGTTGTTCGAAGTCTCCGCGCTCGACCCCTGGGCCTTCATCGCCGGCGGCGCGGCGATGGCCACGGTCGCGCTGGCCGCGGCGCTGGTCCCCGCCCGCCGCGCCACGCGGATCGATCCGGCCACGGCCTTGCACAGAGAAGCGTAGCCCGGCCGCGGAACCGGCGGCCCGGCAGGGCATCCTATGGGGCATGGCGTTCAACGAACTGCTCGTCAGCCCGGTCTCGTATGCGCCGCCCGCCCACGTGCTCGAGGGCCTGTCGGATGTGGAGGCCGTTCGCCGGATCGACGGCATCCCGCACGCAGTGGCCGAGCTGGTCGCGCACCTGTCGTTCTGGCAGGAATGGTTCCTGGATCGTTGCCGGGGAACGGCAACGCCGATGGCGAAGCACGCGACCGACGGCTGGCCGCCGGCGCCGCCGGGATGCTGGGACGAAACGCGGAGGCGCTTTCTCGAGGGATTGCGGCAAGCCGCGGCGGTGGGCTCAAAGGCGGATCGCCTGGCCCGGCCGCTCTCACCCGCCATTGAATCGCCGCGCCTGTCTCATTACACCGTGCGCGATGCGCTGACGCACGTCGCCGTGCACAACGCGCATCACCTCGGACAGGTCGTGGTGTTGAGGCAATTGCTCGGCCGTTGGCCCCCGCCGTCCGGCAGCTGGACCTGGTAAAGCCAACCCGAGATCGGGAGATCAGAAGACTTTTCTCCTGATCTCCTGGCCTCCTGTTAGTACCCGCGCGGGTTGCCGCCGCGGCCTCTCGGTTGCGGCGGGTTCTTCAGAAGCTTGTACTGCGCAATGGCCGCGTTCACCTTGAACTCGATGCCCATGCGGCCGATTTCAGCGGTGGCCTTCATCGGATCACCGGACACGCCCGAGTCTTTCGGTCCGCCCCACGCCATCAGCATGTTCTTGCGGACGCCCGCCGGGTTCACGTGCAGCATCTGCGCGGTGTCGCTGATGCCGGCGTGCGAACCGATCATCTCGTCGTCGTAACCGAACGCCGCCTGCATCCAGGCGCGGTAGTGGACGCGGCCGTCTTCGTAATAGGCGGTCAGCGCGTAGACCTTGGTGGTGCCGCCCTTCCATTCCTCGTTCAGCTTGTTGGCCACCGCGGTCATGCCGGCCTGGTTGCCGCCGCTGTCGCCGATGAACAGGATGTCGGTGGCGCCGTGGGCCTTGAGGCTGCGGGCGGCGGCATCGAGCAGCAGGTCGTAGGCCGGCGACGGCAGCGAGATGGCGCCGGCGTTCTGCCGGTCGGGATCGCCTTCCGGCACGTACTGGATGACCGGGGCGACGAGCGCGTTCTTCAGCCGGCGCGCCATCACGTTCGCGGCATGGGTCACGGTGTAGTTATGCTTGCCCATCACCATGTGGTAGCCGTTCTTCTCGGTGCCGCCGGTCGGGACGATGAACACCGTCTTGCCGGCCTTCATCGCGTCGCGGTTCTCTTCCCATGTCAGCTCGTCGATGAACACGGTGTCGGGCGCCTTGGTCGGCGTCAGGCCCGCGGGCGCGGTCACCATGGTCGGCTGCGGCGGGCCCGCCGGCGCGTTCTGGGGACCGCCGCGACCGCCGCCGCCCCTGGGCGCCTGCGGCGCGGCCACCGGCGGCTCGCTGCCGTCCAACATCCGCTTGACCTGTGCCAGTGCCAGGTCGACCTTGATCTGCAGCAGGGCCTTGCCCACTTCTGGTGTCGACTTCGACTGGTTGTTGCCGCTCACGCCGTTGTTCGGGTAGTCGTTGCCGGTCAGGCGATCGCGGCGAATGTGCTTCGGCGCGACGAACAACAGTTCCGAGGTGTCGAGAATGTTCGCGTGGTTGCCGACCTGGTCGTCGGCCACCTTCAGGTACTTCGCCGCCCACGTGTTCTGCTGCGCGTGCGCCTTGGTGTAGTAGTCGTCCACCCAGTAGGCGGTCGCGGCGCCCTGCCACAAGGCGTTGAGCTTCTCGGCCGCGGCGCGCATGCCGGTGCGGTTGCCGCCCGACTCACCGAGGAACAGGATCTTCTTGAAGCCGCCGGCCTTCAGGCTGCGGCCCGTCATGACCAGCAGCTCGACGAAGCGATCTTCGGGCAGCGTGATGGTGCCCGGCTTGCCCATGTGGCCGCCGGGGTTTTCCCAGCTGCCCTCGGGCACGTAGGTGACGATCGGCGCCACCAGCGTCTTGCCGAGCGCGCGGGCGACCTTGTCGGCCGACCAGGTCATGACGAACTTGTGCTCGCCGTCCACCATGTGCGGCCCCTTCTGCTCGGTACCAGCGGTGCCGACGATCACGCTCGTGGTGCCGGCGGCGACGAGGTCCCGAACCTCGGCCCACGTCAATTCTTCGATGAATACCGTATCGGGCGGCTTGCCCGAAGACATGGTCGCCGGCGCGGTGTCGGGACGCTGCGCGGAGACCGTCAGGACGAACAACACCGGGAGCGCGAAGAGACTGAAAAGCACGCGATTCTTCATGGCGGTAAGCCTACACCGGTTGCGATTGCTTTTGTCACATCGCCCGCGCCACCATGCCAGCAGGAGTTGCCGCAATGCGCCGTTTGTTCGCCGCCCTGTTTGTCTTTGTCCTTCTCCCCGGCTGCGCCGGCGGGCGTGGCGCCGCCTCAGCCCCTGGGTCGCGGCCGGCGCGGCCGCAGCCGACGCCGGCACCGCCGGAAGCCCCGGCGGCCTCGCCGTTGCGCCAGCGCTGGCTCGAGATGTTCGCGCGCGGCTACTTCCCCGGACGCAGCGGCCAGGTGTTCATGGTGCCGCGCGAGGGCGACGTCATCACCGATCACGACCCGCTCTACGTCTTCATGCACGGCTCGCCGTGGGACTACGACACGCGCATCCCGATCCTGTTCCACGGTGCCCCGTTCGTGAAGGCCGGGCAGTGGCCCGACGCCGCGGCGCAGCAGGACATCGCCCCCACCGTTGGCACGCTGATGGGCGCGCCGGCCGCGGCCACCTACACCGGCAGGGTGCTCGCCAATGCCCTTGCGCCCGGGACCGCGCGGCCGCGCGTGGTATCGATCATGGTGCTCGACGCCATGCGCGCCGACTACTTCGACACCTATGCGGCGGTGATGCCGACCCTGTCGCGCCTGCGCCGCGAGGGCGCGTGGTTCGCCGAGGCGCGCGCGACCGTGCTGCCCACCGTGACCGGCGTGGGGCATGCCACCATCGGCACCGGCACCGATCCTCGCGTGCACGGCATCACCGTCAACAACCTGTTCAACCGCGCCACGGGCCGGCCGCAGCCCGCCTACGAAGGGCTCGACCCGCGGGAGTTGATGGCGCTGACGCTGGCCGACACGTGGAACCTCGTCACCGACGGGCAGGCCGTGATCATCGGCCAGGGCGGGGCCATTCGGGCCACCGCCGGCCTGGTCGGCCACGGCTCCTGCCTGGTGGGCGCGAAGAAGGTGCTGGCGGCCAGTTACGGCGGCGCCGATGGCGGATGGGAAACCAACCCGCAGTGCTACACCATGCCGGCGGCACTGAAGCCGCTCGTGGGGCGGCGCGTGTGGGAAGACGCCGGCGGCACCTGGATGGGCCACGACATTGCCAGCGCCTCGAAATTCCGCGCCTCGAGCCTGTTCCAGAAGTTCGAGGGCGAGGCGCTGCGCGCCGTGGTCGGCGCCTCTGGCGCCGGCGCGGACGAGGTCACCGATCTGGTTGTCGTCAACATGAAGGGACCCGACTACGTCGGCCACCAGTACGGACCCGACTCGGCCGAGCTGAAAGAGACGCTGGCCGAGCTCGATCGGCAGGTGACGGCGTACCTGGCGCTCATCGACGGCAAGGCCGGGCCCGGCCGCAGCCTGACGGTGATTACCGCGGACCACGGCACACCGGGCGAGCCGGCGCCGGGGCGCCGGCACTACATCGAGGACATCACGCCGATGATCCACGCGCGCTTCGATCCGGAGGGCAAGATCGTCCAGTACTACGGTGACGCGGCGAACAACCAGATCTACGTCGACACCGCGCGCCTGCGGTCGCTCGGCTTCACGCTGAAGGATGTGACCACCATGCTCGAAGGCCTGGGCTACTTCGCCGCGGCGTTCACCGAGGACGAGGTCAGGGCCGCGCAGGCACGGCTGCCGAAGTAATCCGGCTGAAGCCGGATGCCACATGGATGTAGCGTCCGCCTTTAGGCGGACCTTGTCACGTGGCGTCCGCCTTCAGGCGGACCTATCGCGGCCCGGGCGGCAGGTGCTGGAGAAAGTACCTGGCAATCAGCTTGTAGACGTGGGGCGTGGTGCCGGGGCCTTCGGAGATGCCGTGCGTCCGGTTGGGATAGATCATCGAGTCGAACGGCTTGCCGAGTTCGATCAGGCGGTTCACCAGCTTCTCGGTGCCCTGCGCGTGCACGTTGTCGTCCCCGGAGCCGTGGACGATCAGCAGCTTCCCTTGCAGCCCTGCCGCGAAATTGATCGGCGATCCGATGCGGTAGCCTTCCACGTTCTGCTGCGGCAGGCCCATGTAACGCTCCTGGTAGATGGTGTCGTACAGCTTCTGGTCCGGCACCGGCGCCACCGACACGCCGACCTTGTAGACATCGGGGAACCGGAACATCGCGTTGAGCGTGCCGGAGCCGCCACCGCTCCATCCCCACACGCCAAGGCGACTGCCGTCGAGATAGGGATACTTCGCGACCAGGGCACGCATGGCGGCGGCCTGCTCCTTCGATGACAGGTCCCCCACCGTGCCGTACACGACCTTCCGCCACGCCGCGCCTCTCGGCGCCGGGGTGCCGCGGTTGTCCACGCTCAACACGATGTAACCCGCTTCGGCAAGAGCACGGTGGAACAACATCCGCCCGCCACCCCACGAGTCGTTGACCGTCTGTCCGGCCGGCTCGCCATAGACATGCGAGATCACCGGGTAACGCTTCGCCGGATCGAACGTGGACGGCTTGAGCATCCAGCCGTCGAGCGTGATGCCGCCGCCGATGTCGAGGGTGAAGAACTCCACCGGCGGCCTGAGGACCGGGGCGAGCTTGGTCACCACCGCCGCCGGATCGGTGAGGGCCCGCAGGGACTTGTGTCCCGGCAGGTCAATCACGTCGGTCACCGGCGGGCTGTCGAACCGCGAGTAGGTGTGGAATGCCAAGCGGCCGCCGGGCGCGATGTCGTAGCGATGCGTGCCCGGCTGAATGGCGGGCGTGACCCGTTCGGGCGTGCCGCTGCCGTCCAGCCTCGATCGGTACAGGTAGCGCTGGCCGGCGTTGTGCGGCGAGGCGACAAAGTACAGCCAGCCGCCCTTCTCGTCGAACCCCGCCATCTCGGTGACGTCACCGTCGAACTTCGTGAGCAACCGGCCGGCGCCGCCCTCGCGCGGCACGCGATACACGTGCTGCCAGCCGTCGCGCTCGCTCATCCAGAGGAAGGTGCGACCGCCCTCGATCCACGGCACCTCCTCGACGACATCCACCCAGGTGGTCGACTCATCGCGGAACACGCGTTTCACCTCGCCGTTCCTGATGTCGGACGCCAGGAAGTCGTTGCGGTTCTGCAGGCGGTTCAGCTGCTGGATGGACACGGTGCTGGCGTCGATCCAGTTGAGCCGCGCCAGGTAGCTGTCGCGCGGGTCGCCCTCCGTCTTCACCCACGTGGTGTCGCCGCCGTCGGCGCTCACCACGCCGATGCGCACCGCGGAATTGGTGGTGCCGGCCTTCGGATACGGAATCCGCGTGATGGTCGGATACAGGCTGTCGGTGTTGTTGATCAGCGAGAAGATGCCGACGCCGGTGCTGTCGAACTGCCAGTAGGCAATCGAGCGGCCGTCGGGGCTCCAGCGAAAGCCGTCGCGCACGCCCAGCTCTTCTTCGTAGACCCAGTCGGACGTGCCGTTGATCGTGGTCTCGGATCCATCACGCGTCAGCTGCGTCACCCGGCCGTCGTCGATGCGCTCGACGTAGATGTTGTTGCCGCGCACGTAGCCCACGCGAGTGCCGTCCGGCGAGAACTTGGCGAACATCAGCGACGAAGCCGGCGCGCCGGCGCCCAACTGCTTCAGGCCGCTGCTCTCCCGCCTTCGCCCGGGTACGACGGCATCACGAGCTTCGGCGGGGGAACTCAGGTCGAGCACCCAGTAGTCGCCGCGCGTGTTCTGGCGCCACACCCGCTGCGTGTTGGTAAACACCAGCAGCTTCGCCCCATCGTCCGACCAGGCGTAGTCGTCAATCGACAGGGAAGGATTTGGTGATTGGGTGGTTTGGCGATCTGGAGATTTGGCGTCAGCCGCGGCCTCCGGCATGAGCCGGGAGGCCGGAACCAAGATCGATCGGGCGCCGGTGGCGGCGTCGTAGCGGGCGATGTCCCAGCCCTTGGCGGGCTCGACGGCGCGCTCGACCGTGGTGTAGGCGGTGCCATCGGCCAGCCAGCGGGCCGGACCGAAGCGCGGGAGCGCGAACTCGTTGGCGGAGAAGATGCGGTCGATCTGCTGATCGACCGCCCGCGCGCGCGCATCCTGGCGCGCCGAGATCGGTACCGCCAGCGTCGCCACCGCCATGGCGGCCACCAAGAGTCGGGATGGGCTCAGGGTCATCGTGCAGACATTATCGACGGTGCCGGGGCCGCGCGCGCAGGCGCGGCCCGGCGGCTGGCCAAGTAGTGCCTCGGCGCGGGCCTACATCCTCGCGCGGAGCTCGGTGTCAATCGCGCCCAGGAACTCCTCGGTCGTCAGGTAGGGGTGGTCCGGCCTGATCAGAATCGCGAGGTCCTTGGTCATGCGGCCAGACTCGACGACGTCGACGCACACCTTCTCGACCTTCTCGGCGAACGCCACCACGTCGGGCGTGCCGTCGAAGCGGCCGCGATACTGGAGGCCGCGGGTCCACGCGTAGATCGACGCGATCGGGTTGGTGGACGTCGGCTTGCCCTGCTGGTGCATGCGGTAGTGACGGGTCACGGTGCCGTGCGCGGCCTCGGCCTCCACGGCCTTGCCGTCCGGCGACATCAGCACCGAGGTCATCAGGCCGAGCGAGCCGTAGCCCTGCGCCACGGTGTCGGACTGGACGTCGCCGTCGTAGTTCTTGCAGGCCCACAGGTAGCCGCCGCTCCACTTCAGGTTCGATGCCACCATGTCGTCGATCAGGCGGTGCTCGTAGGTCAGGCCCTGGGCCTCGAACCGCGGCTTGAACTCGGCGTCGTAGACGCGCTGGAAGGTGTTTTTGAACGCGCCGTCATACACCTTGAGGATGGTGTTCTTGGTGGACAGGTAGACCGGATAGTTCCGGCCCAGCGCGTAGGTGAAGCAGGCGCGCGCGAAGCCCTCGATCGAGGCATCGAGGTTGAACATGCCCAGGGCAACGCCGCTGCCCTTGGTCTTGATAATCTCGCGCGAGATGGGCTCGCCGCCGCCGTCGGGCGTCCAACTCAGGGTCAGGGTGCCGGCGCCAGGGAACGTGAAGTCGGTCGCGCGGTAGACGTCGCCGAAGCCGTGGCGGGCGACGACGACCGGCTTGTCCCAGTGTGGCACCAGGCGCGGCACGTTCTTGCAGATGATCGGCTCGCGGAAGATCGTGCCATCGAGGATGTTGCGGATGGTCCCGTTCGGGGACTTCCACATCTGCTTGAGGCCGAACTCCTTGACGCGCGCTTCATCCGGCGTGATGGTCGCGCACTTCACCGCGACCCCGTACTGGCGCGTGGCGTTGGCCGAATCGATCGTGATCTGATCGCCGGTCTTGTCGCGCGCCTCGATGCCGAGGTCGAAGTACTTCAGGTCGATATCGAGATACGGAAGAATGAGCTGCTCGCGAATCTTCTGCCAGATGATGCGCGTCATCTCGTCGCCGTCCATTTCGACGACGGGGTTCTTGACCTTGATCTTGGCCACCGGGGACTCCTTCAATGAGGGCGTAACAGCGGTATTAGTAAACGATAAATGATAGCGCAGGTTGCGGTGCGGGCCCGGTCACAGCGTCTTGAGGAAGGCGATCAGCGCGGCGCGGTCGGCGGCCGAGAGTGACAGCCCGAATCGGTGCCCCTTGACGGCGCGGGTCTTCAGGCCGGTCCCCGTGAAGCCGGTCGGCACGTAGTCGTCGCGGATCCGGCGCGGGTCGAACCAGTCTTCCAGGGTGGCCACCGACCCGTTGTGCTCGAAGGGACCGCGGTACCACACCCCCTTGAGCGAGGGGATCTTGTAGTAACCCGTGCCCCGGCGCGTGGTCATGGTGAGGGCGGGATCGGTGCCCACCCGCGCGTCGAGGATGTCGTACTTCGCCAGGTGCTCGGCGGGCGGCGTGAAGCCGTCGGCGGGCACGAGCTTGTTGGCGGTGTAGAGCGGCGGCGTGTGGCAGCGGGCGCAGCCCGCCGCGGCGAACACCGCCTCGCCGCGGCGCGCGCGGTCATCGCGCGGATTCGGATTGGGCGGCGGCGTCAGGGAATAGATGAACTGCGCCAGCGCGAAGAGCTGCGCGTCCGAGTAGCGATCGCCCGCGCCGTTGAACTCGCCCTTGCCCGGCGGCGCCAGCGTGCGGCCATCGGCCGCGGCCGGGACAAAGCCGCCGTAGTTGCCGAGCACGTCCAGCGTCTGGTTCATCGCCGCATAACGCATCACGTCGGCGACGCCGCGGTGCCGCCCCAGGCCGGTCTTGTCGAGGTAGCGGCGATCGCGCAGGCCAATCAGGTCAGGAATGGCCGGCGGCGCGAACAGGCTCGTCCCCTGACGCACCAGGACGCCTGGCGGCACGGCCGCCAGCGCCGCCTGGAAGGCAGCGGCTGACATCGACTCCAGGCGCGCCGTGCCGGCGGTGTCCCACGGCGTCCCGACCAGGGTGCGAAACACCAGTGGCACCACCGGGGGCGGGAGCGACGGGAGCGCGGCGGCAAAGACCGCATCGAACGGGAAGTTGCCCTGCGCGCCCACAATCGCCGCGCCGTCCGGCATCACCCGCGTGTGGCACATCGCGCACGCCAGGTTGCCGACTTCGACCTTGCCCTTCTCGCGAACCACGTAGCGCGCGAACGGCACCACGCCGTCCTTCGTGATCGGCATCCGGTGACGCGCATACCACTGCGGATCGCGCACCATGTCCACGGTCACGATCGGCCCGCCGTAATCGATGGGCATCTCGAACACCAGCCGTCCGGCCGCGATCCAGTCGGCCTCGCTCCGCAAGGCGGCGGCATCGAACACCCGCGCGGGTGCCGTCGATCGCAACGTCTCGAGGTAGCCGGCCGGTTCCCGGCCCGGGTGGTAGATTGGATAGCTCTTGTAGAGGGTGCGTTCCGGCAGCGCGTAGTAGTAGTCACGCGACACGTGCGTTGGCGAATTCGCCGGCGAGGCCAGCGGCAGCTCGTAGTCGTGCAACATGTCGCCGTCCCAGAACGCCGGGATTGCGGCACCGGACTGCGCGGAGAGAACGGTGACCACGCCCGCCGATAGCACGGCGGCAGTAATCCAGGCGCGAGCTTTCACAGCGGCGATGCTAGCACGCGGTCAGGCGCGCTTGGCGGCGGCATGAAGAAGAGAAGGCGGAAAAACAGGAGAACAGAAGATTCTTCTGAGCTCCTGTTGAGCTTCAGTTCCGGGCTACGCTCAGACATGGGACTCACGCTCGCCAGGGTCGTCGCGCTGGGGCTGGTGCTCGCCGCCTCCACGGTCACGGGCCAGTCGCCGGCCACTCCGCGGATCGTGACGCCGTTTCCCACGGGGCTGTCCGGAACGCTGGCCTTCCAGTCCGACCTGGCGGGACCGGACAACCCGCAGGGCCGCACGCGCCTCTACACCCTGGACCTGGCGACCGGATCGATCGCGGCGATCACGCGCGGCCGCGATCATCGCGACGAAAACCCGCGCTGGTCGCCGGACGGCACGCGCCTCGCTTTCAAATCCAACCGCGGCACCAACAACTACGACCTCTACGTGATGGACGCGAACGGCGGCAACGTGGTCCGCCTGACGGACCATCCCGCCAACGACCAGGACCCGGCGTGGATGCCGGACGGGCAGAGCCTGATCTTCACTTCGGAACGGGACAGCCGCGGCGACCTGTATCGCGTGTGGCTCAGCGATCGCCGGGTGGAGCGCCTCACCCGCAGCTTCGTCGGCCGCGCGATCATGCCCAACGTGTCGCCAGACGGCCGCTCGATTGCGTTTGCGGCGCAGACGCTCGAGCGCCTGAATTTCTGGGATTTCCAGATCCACGTGCTCGACCTCGTCACCGGCCGGAGCCGTGCCCTCGACAACAGCGGCGGCGCCTGCTGGCCCACGTGGTCGCCGGACGGCCAATCGATCGCCAGCGTGTTGCTCGCCACCGAGCCCTCCACCATCCAGGTGCGCCGCGCCGACGGCGGCGGGGCGCGGACCGTGCGCGGCGACGTGTCACGCTGGCACTACTACCCCGAATGGTCGCGCGACGGCCGCCTGCTGGTCATCTCGGTCAGCCCCGCCCACCACGACGGCGAAGACTGGGACCTCGCGGTGGTGGCGCCTGACGACTCGCGTCCCTACCAGCGCCTGACCACCGGCCCCGGCAACGACCGGTTACCGGACTGGAAACCGTAAAACGGAACCTGCTTCTTTTTTTCGGTTTTCGTAAATCTGAAGCAGGTTCATTTACAATCCGAGCCGTGACTCGCCTCACCGTTGTGTGGGCCCTCGTTGGCGGCCTCGTGCTGGCCGGCTGCTCCCCAACCCAGACAGCCCAAGCCACCGATCGCCTGACGCCGTGCACCGGCGACGACACGCCGGTGGACGCCTACTGCGGCGCCCTCAAGGTCTTCGAGAACCGCGCCACAGGCAGGGCCGCCAGATCGACCTGAACATCGTCGTGCTGCCGGCCCTGAGGGCCGATGCCAAGGCCGACCCGCTGTTCTTCCTCGCCGGCGGTCCCGGACAGGGCGCCGCGAAGATGGCCAAGATCGTGCGCGAGCTGTACCGGCGCGTGCAGACCGACCGCGACATCGTGCTCGTCGATCAGCGCGGCACCGGCCGGTCGAATCCGCTCAATTGCGAGTCCAAGGACGATTCGCTCGCGGCCGTCACTGAATCACAGGACTCGATCATGGCCCGTCTCAAGGCGTGCCTGGCCGGCTACGACGCCGACCTCACGCAGTACACGACGGACATCGCCATGGACGACCTCGACGACGTCCGCGCGTTTCTCGGCTACGACCAGATCAACATCTACGGCGGCTCGTACGGCACGCGCGCCGGCCTCGTCTACCTGCGCCGGCACGGCGGCCACGTCCGGGCCGCGGTGCTCGACGGCGTCGCGCCGACCAACATGCGCCTCCCCCTGTTTTTCCCGCGCGACTCGGAGCGCGCCTTCGGCCTGCTGGTGAAAGACTGCGAGGCCGACGCCGGCTGCCGGGCGGCCTACCCCAACCTCGGCGACCGCTTCCGCGCGCTGATGGCGCGCCTGCAGAAGGATCCGCCGCTGGTGAACGTCACGCACCCGCGCACCGGGGATCGCGGCAGCATCCGGATCGAGGCGCGGCTGCTCGCCAACGTCGTCGTGTCGACGCTGTATTCGCCGATCGCCTCGGCCCTCGTGCCGGCCATCATCACGCGCGCCGAACAGGGCGACTTCCAAGGCATGCTCGCGCTCGCCGCCCTGGGCGATTCCGGCGGCGACACCAACATGAGCGTGGGCATGCAACTGTCGGTGATTTGCGCGGAAGACGCGCCGCGGATTTCGGCCGACGACGCGGCGACAGAAACCGCCGGCACCCTGTTCGGGGAATACGTGATGCGCACGCAGCAGGACGCCTGCACCTTCTGGCCGCGCGGCGCGGTGGACGCGTCGTACTACGAGCCGGTCACATCCGCCATCCCCACCCTGGTCCTGTCGGGCGAGATCGATCCGGTGACGCCGCCGGTGTGGGGCGCCGAGACCGCCAGCCACCTCTCGGCGTCGAAGCACGTCATCATGCCGGGCACCGGCCACACCGCCGGCGGCACCGGCTGCGGCCTCCGCATCATTAAGAACTTCATCGACGCCGGCACCACGGACGGCCTCGACACCGCGTGCGCCGAGGCAGTGCGCCGGCCGCCGTTCTTTTTGACACCGGCGGGTCCCGACCCCGGCGCCGGCGCCAACTTGTCGCGCCGAAGCCCGACCGCGGCTACCCAGAAGGGCGAAGGCGGACACCTGTCTCGCCGAAGCCCAATCGGAGCGCAGAAGGGCGAAGGCGGATGATTCGCGTCGAGAACCTGTACAAGCGCTTCGGCGAGGTCGCCGCGGTCGATGGCGTGACGTTCACCGCCGACGACGGCGCGGTGACCGGCCTGCTCGGGCCCAACGGCGCCGGCAAGACGACGACGCTGCGGATGCTGTATACCCTGATGCGGCCCGACGCCGGCCGCATCCTGGTGGACGATGTCGATGCGCTGGCGGATCCGCAGGGGGCGCGGCTGCGGCTCGGCGTGCTGCCCGATTCGTCGGGGCTGTATCCGCGGCTGACGGCGCGCGAGCACAGCCACTACTTCGGCGAGTTGCAGGGCATCACTGGCGCCGACTTGCGGAACCGCACCGAGCACCTGCTGAAGATGCTCGACATGACGTCCATCGCCGATCGCCGCGCGGCCGGCTATTCCCACGGCGAGCGGACCAAGACGGCGCTGGCCCGCGCCATTGTCCACGACCCGAAGAACGTGCTGCTCGACGAGCCCACCAACGGCCTCGACGTGATGAGCACGCGCGCGGTGCGCGACATCATCAGGCGGCTCAAGGGCGAGGGGCATACGGTGCTGTTCTCGAGCCACGTGATGCAGGAAGTGTCGGCGCTCTGCGACACGATTGTGGTGATCGCGCGCGGCAGGATCGTGGCGTCTGGAACCCCCGACGAGTTGCGGGCGCAGACCGGGCACCTCAACCTGGAAGACGCGTTCGTCGCCCTGAGCGGCATCGACCTGGGGTCGCCGTCATGACGGCGTCGGCGATGACCCAGGCGCTGGTCGTGTTCCGCAAGGAACTGAAGGACTGGTCGCGCGACCGCCGCTCCATCCTGACGGCCGTGATCGGCACGCTGATGGGCCCGCTCATTGTCGCCTTCATGTTCAACACGCTCGCCAGCCGCCAGCGGCAGGTCGAGGACGTGTCCATCCCGGTGGTGGGCGCCGAGCACGCGCCCGCCCTGGTGGATTGGCTGAAGCAGCAGCCCGGCATCACGATTACCAGAGGCCCCGCCGATCCCCAAGAAGCGGTGCGCGAGCGGCGCGAAGACGTCGTGGTGGTGATCCCGAAAGACTTCGCGGAGAAGTTCAAGGCGTCGAAGCCGGCGGTGATTCGCCTGGTCGCCGACACCTCGAGCCAGACCACGCGGCCCAAGCTGCAGCGGGTGCGGAGCCTGTTCCAGCGCTACGGCGGGGAAATCGGCAGCCTGCGCCTGGTCGCGCGCGGGGTCAGCCCGGTGGTGGGGACACCGCTGCAGCTCGAAGAGGTCGAGGTGTCGAGCGCCCAGCAACGGGCGGCGCAGATCCTGAGCTTCATTCCGCTGTTCATCATGATGGCGGCGTTCATGGGCGCCATGCAGATCTCCACGGACTCGACCGCCGGCGAGCGCGAGCGCGGATCGCTCGAGGCCCTGCTGGTGAACCCGGCGCCGCGCGGAGCGCTGGCGGCGGGCAAATGGCTGGCCGGCACCGCCACCGCCATGGCCAGCGTGATTCTGTCGGGCGCGCTGCTGCTCGCCATCTTCCAGTCCATCCCGCTGCAGGACCTCGGGCTGCGGTTCCGTCTCGGGCCGCAGGAGCTGATCGGCACGCTCGTCACGGTGTTGCCGCTGTGCCCGTTCATCGTCGCGCTGCAGATGTACCTCGCCACCTTCGCCAAGTCGTTCAAGGAAGCGCAGAGCTACTTGAGCCTGCTGATGATGGTGCAGATGGTGCCGGGCTTCGTGGCGACGATGTACCCGGTCTCGAGCAAGACGTGGATGTACTTCGTGCCATGGGTCGGCCAGCAGGCGCTGCTTACCGACGTGCTCGGCGGCAAGTCGCCGTCGCTGCTGTTCTTCGCGACCGCCGCCCTGCTCAACGTGGCGTTGGCAATGGTGGCGGTGAAGGCGACGACCGGCCTCCTCCACCGCGAGAAGATTATCTTTGGGAGATAGCGGGAGAACGTAAGGCACCCCGCGCAGGGGTGCCTTACCTGAGTGCCCTACCGGGTTCTACTTCACGTTGACGACGACGTGGATGGTGGTCCAGCAGCATTGATCGCCGCCGCCGCCGTCGCCGGAGCTGTCGTTGACCTGCGCCCGCAGCCAGTAGGTGCCCGGCGCGCTGAAGGTCGCGGTGGTCCTGGCCTCGACGAACTTCCTGGCGTCGCCGCCGTTTTCGAGGGCGAGGGTCTGGTCGGCAATCTTGACCGTGCCGGGACCGCGGTACTTCTTCCACAACACGCGGAAGTCACCGCGGCGTTCGCGCGCGGCGGCGCCACCACCACCGCCGGGGGCGGCACCGCCGCTAATCACCCGTCCGCCGATGATGGCGGGCGGCGGCTCGGTGGCGCCACTGGGACGCGCCGCGGGCTCTCGCCCGGCCGCGGCGCCGCCGGGCGGCGTCGACTCGAACACGGTGGTCGGCGGCTGATCGGCGGCCCACGCGGTCAGCGTCACCGGCTGGCCGACCGCGCCCGACAGCGTCTGCACGAAGCGTTCACGGGGCGGCCCCATGTATTCAGGTCCGGCCTCAGCCACCTTGATCCGCGGCGGCTCGTTGCCGTTCGCCGTGTTCTTGAAGAAGTCGATCCAGTACGGCGGGTTGGTCCAGAACGAGACCGTGGAGGTGTGGCCGTTCGCGGTCAGCGTCCAGGTGAGGCGCTTGGTGCCGAGGTCCTTGGGCACCGGGATGGCGAACACGCCGTATTGCCGGCCGGGGTGGAAGTGCGTCGGCTGGCCGAAGTCGGGGCCGCCCGGTTCGATCCGGTTGTCGGGACCGATCGGAATGTCGAGCGACTGATCCTTGTTGCGATTGAAGTAGCCGAGCAGAAGCACGGACGAGCCGTCCTTGATCGGGCCCCAGCCTTCGAAGGCGGGATAGAGGGCTTCGCCCGAGCCACCGAGCGGTTCGGCCAGCACACCCTGCGGCGGGGTGCGAACCTGCGCCACCTCCGCCAAGGCCACGGTGCCCAAGCCTGCGCCACTGATCACGAAGCTGGCCGCGGCCACGGCGGTTGCCATGGCCACCTTTCGACTCGCGCGCGCAAGCGCGCGCGCTCGCTCAAGGTGGCCCTGAGCTTGTCGAAGGGCCACGGTCGAGAAACGGTTCATGCGCATCAACTTACTGCTGCCGCTGGGCGGCGGTGGTCAGCCCGAGCTGCTGCCGGCGCGTGGCGATTTCGGCGCGGTAGTCCGCGTCCGCCATGTAGGTGACGTTGACCCAGGCGTGGGCCATTTCGTCCACTGTGCGATCGCCGTAACCCACCCAGACGTTCGCATCGGGGTTCGACTTGTTGCCGGCCGTGTTGTCGTGCCAGGCGGTGATCTTGAGGATCGTCCCCTTGGGCAGCAGCGGCGCGGCGGTGTCGGCATACACGTAGGTGTTGTGCCAGTTGAAGTTGAAGTCGGCGACGTGGCTGAGAACCTGGATCTGCCCATTCGGCAGAATCGCTTCCATCGACATCGCCTTGCCGCGCAGGTGCATGTGCGGTTGGAAGCTTTCGACGCGGCCGTTCTCGCGCATCAGGAAGTAGCCCTCAGTGGCCTTGACCGTATTGGGCGGAATATCGACTGCCGAACCAAGCGCGGACCCGCCGCCACCATTGGTGGCGCCCATGAGGTGCAGCACCTGGCGGAACTTGGGCTCCTGGCCCTTCGGGTAGAAGTAGATGCCGAGTTCGACCTGATCGGTGATGTCTTCGCCACCGTTCGAGTAGTGGATGTCCCACACGATCTTCGAGCCGGGCAGCATCAGCTTGCCGCTGCCGGGGCGCATCATCTCGCCCTGCTTGCCGACCGCCCACTCCATGAACGTGCCCGGAAGCGGGTTGCCGGAGGCGTCGAGCGGATTGGCGGCGAGCTCGTCGGTCTCCTTCTGCTGGAGGCGCGCGATGGCGTGATGGGTGATCTTGCGGCCCTTTACGGTGCCGGGACGAATCTCGATGGCGCGCACCCAGCGCGGCTCGGTGACGCCGGTCTCGACCACCGGCTTCCACCACGCGTCGTTCTGCCCCGCCTTCTGCGTCCAGGGCAGCGACCTGATGACCATGTCCGGTTCGGTCTGGCCGAACTGCTTGGCGAAGTTCCAGCCCTGCTCGGTCGGCCACTTGACGGCAGGCGGCATGTCCTTCGGGTCGCCCTTCGGCGCGCCGGCGTCGACCCACTTCGCGATGGTGTCGATTTCCTTGTCGCTGAGCGAGCGGTCGTTCTGGAATTCCTGGATGCCGATGGTCTTGTCGATGTGCCAGGGCGGCATCTGCTGGGACTGCACGCGATTCTTGATCGAGCGCGCCCACGGCCGTGACTCTTCGAACGTGACGAGCGACATCGGCGCGATCGAGTCGGGCCGGTGGCAGGCCTCGCACTTGTTCTGGAAGATCGGTGCGATGTCTTTCGTGAAGGTGAGCCCGGTGGCCGTTTGCGCACCGGCCGCAGCGGGCGCAACCACGCCAATGACGGCGACCGCCGCCAGAATTCCGAGTGGCTTCAACATCGTGCTCATCTCAGCTCCTTTTCGTTCACCGAAAGGCTCAGCTAGAGAGTCCGGCCGGCGACCGCCGGGAAATATAGCAGAAACCGGGATGATTGGGTGATTGTGGGGTGATTGGGGTCAGGTCAAGAAAATCACAGTTTGGGATGATTGGGGACAGGTGCGCCAGCTGAACACCGGCAGCGAGACCTGCCCCCAATCATCCCAAACTGTGATTTTCTTGACCTGACCCCTGTACACACTCGCCACGCGGGTCTCGTATGCTGTGGGTAGTTATGGCCTACACACTGACCGTCAACGGCAAGTCCTCGAGCGTGGATGCCCCGGCCGACATGCCGCTGCTCTGGGCGCTGCGCGACATCCTCAACCTCAAGGGCACCAAGTACGGTTGCGGCATCGGCGCCTGCGGCGCCTGCACGGTGCACATCGACGGCAAGCCCGTCCGTTCGTGCCAGACGCGGGTATCCGCGGTGGCGGAACGCCCGATTACGACCATTGAAGGCCTGTCGGCCGACGGCACCCATCCGGTCCAGGTGGCCTGGCAGGAAGTCGACGTGCCGCAGTGCGGCTACTGCCAATCCGGACAAATCATGGCGGCCGCGGCGCTGCTCAGCCAGAAACCCAAGCCGACCGACGCCGACATCGACCAGGCGATGAACGGCAACCTCTGCCGCTGCGCGACCTACGTCCGCATCCGGCAGGCCATCCACAAGGCGGCGGCGATGTCCGTCACCACCACCGCCGCCCAGGGCGGGTCCTTCGACTCCGCTCAGGACAGGGAGGAATAGCCCATGGCGCCGATGACACTCGACCGCCGCTCGTTCCTCCGCGTCAGCGCCCTCGCCGGCGGCGGCTTCATGATCGCCACCTCGCTCGACGGCGTGGCCGGCGCCTTCGCTCAGGCCCCCTCGGCTGCGCTCGGGGCAAGCGGCAGCGACTTCACGCCCAACGCCTTCATCCGGATCACGCCGGACAACATCGTCACCATCATCGCCAAGAACCCCGAGGTCGGGCAGGGCGTCAAGACGTCGATGCCCATGCTGATCGCGGAAGAACTTGGCGCCGACTGGAAGAGCGTGCGGCTGCAGCAGGCCGACCTCGACCCGGTGAAGTACGGGCCGCAGAATGCGGGCGGCAGCACCGGCACGCCGACCAACTGGGAACCGCTGCGCCGCGCCGGCGCCGCGGGACGGATGATGCTGACCACCGCCGCCGCGCAAACCTGGGGCGTGCCGGAAGCTGAATGCACGGCAGCCGCGGGACGCGTGACGCACCGCGCGTCGAACCGGTCGCTCACCTACGGCGCGCTCGCCGCGAAGGCCGCGACACTGACGCCGCCGGATCTCCGCACCGTCACGTTGAAGGACAAGAAGGACTACACCATCATCGGCAAGCCCACGGCCGGCGTGGACAACAAGGCCATTGTCACCGGCCAGCCGATCTTCTCGATCGACTTTACCGTGCCCGGCATGCTGTGGGCGGTGTTCGAGAAGTGCCCCGTGTTCGGCGGCACGGTGGCCAGCGCGAACCTCGACGTGATCAAGACCCAGCCCGGCGTGCGCCATGCCTTCGTCGTTGAAGGCGGCGCGGATCTGACCAGCCTGCTGGGCGGCGTCGCGATCGTGGCCGACAGCTGGTGGCAGGCCCAAAGCGCCCGCACGAAGCTGCAGGTCAAGTGGAACGAGGGGCCGACCGCCTCGCAAAGCAGCGCCGGCTTCGCCGCCAAGGCCGCGGAGCTCTCGACACTGCCGCCCGGGTTCACCGTCGGCAAGGACGGCGATCCGGATCAGGCCCTGGCCACGGCGGCGACGGTGGTGGAGGGCGCGTACTCGTATCCCTTCATCTCGCACGCGCCGCTCGAACCGCAGAACTGCGTCGCCCGGTGGCAAGACGGCAGGCTCGAGATCTGGTCGCCGAGCCAGACGCCGCAGCGCGGGCGCGACATGCTGAAGTCGCTTTTCAGCCTGCGCGACGAAGACATCACGCAGCACATGGTGCGGGCGGGCGGCGGCTTCGGGCGGCGCCTGTCGAACGACTATGCCGTCGAAGTGGCCTACATCTCGAAGCAGATCGGCGGCACGCCGGTGAAGCTGTTGTGGACGCGCGAGGACGACATGCGCCACGACTTCTACCGGCCCGGCGGCTTCCACTACCTGAAGGGCGGCCTCGACGCCAGCGGCAAGCTTACGGCGTGGAGTGGGCATTTCGTCAGCTACGGGCCCATGAATCCGCCGGCCGGCGCGCCCAACACGTTCGCGCAATCGGCGAACATCCCGAACACCGAGTTTCCGAGCGGCTACGTGCCCAACTTCGCGATTCATGCGTCGTTGATTCCGCTCGGCGTCCCGACCGGCGCGCTGCGCGCGCCGCGCAGCAACGCGGTGGCCTGGGTCTACCAGTCGTTCATCGACGAACTCGCCCATGCCGCCGGCAAGGACCCGCTGCAGTTCCGGCTGGATCTGATGGCCACGCCGCGCACCAAGCCGGCCGGCGACGGCTTCAGCGGCGAGCGCATGAGCGGCGTACTGCGCGAGGTGGCCGAGCGCTCGGGCTGGGCCGCCCGCAAAGCCAGCAAGACCACCGCCATGGGCATCGCCTGCCACTACAGCCACCGCGGCTACTTCGCGGAAGTGGCCGAGGTCACGATCGGCGACAACAACACGCTCCGGGTCAACAAGGTATGGGTGGTCGGCGATGTCGGCCACCAGATCGTGAACCCGAGCGCGGCCATCAACCAGGTGCAGGGCGCCGTGATCGACGGCCTGGCCGAGTTGATGGCGCAGGAGATCACGATCGAGAACGGCCGCACGGTGCAGAGCAACTTCACCCAGTTCCCACTGGTGCGGATCCGCCAGGCGCCGCCGGTCATCAACGTGCACTTCCGGCTGACCGACAACAGCCCGACGGGGCTGGGCGAACCGTCGCTGCCGCCGATCCTGCCGGCGGTGTGCAACGCGATCTTCTCGATCACCGGCACGCGCGTGCGGTCGCTGCCGCTGTCGAAGCACGGCTTCCGCTGGGCCTGATCACGGACGTTAACCACGGAGGAGCCAGGCGTTCAGCTGGCCCATGAACGGGGCCGCCAGGACAAGGGCCGCCGAAGCGATTGCGGCGAACCCGAACCTCAGGCCACGCGCTTGAGCCGGACGCGCAGGTAGGCCACGCCCATCATCAGCACCATCAGCATGCCGCCGCCGGTCAGGCCGTTCTCGCACCGGAAGCGGATGGTCTCCCCCGGCGCGGCGTCGAAGCTCACGGTGTGGCCGAACAGCGTGTTGTGGGCCTTGACGACGTGCGGGCCCGGCGCCAGCTCGCGCGTGAACGTCTTGCCGTAGCGCAACACGCGGTCCCACTTCTCGCCGTCCACCCACAGGTAGACGGGCCGATCCTGGATGTCTTCGGGATGATCGCGCGCGATCACCAACTGCGCCGGTAACGATGAGGGCATGGTACTGTTTTCAGCATACCGCTGATGCGTCGCCTCCTCGCCATTCTCGCTCTCGCCTGCGCCGCGTGCGCCACGCCTTCTGCGCCTGCCGCCGAGCTGGTCGAGCGATCCCGGATTGCGATGGGCTCGCAGCTGCGCCTGGCCGCCTGGACGACCGACGAGAGCGCCGCCGCGGCGGCGTTCGAGCAGGTGTTTCGCGAGTTCGATCGCCTCGAGGCGCTGATGAGCGTGTGGCGGCCCGGCAGCGACGTGGTCCGCATGAATGAGGCCGCCGGCCAGGCGCCGGTCCCGGTCAGCGCGGAGACCCTCGATGTGCTGGCCGCGGCTCGCCAGGCCAGCGAGTGGACCGGCGGTAAGTTCGACATCACCTTCGGCGCGCTCGCCGACATCTGGAAGTTCGATCACGACCAGGACAACGTGGTCCCCGACCGGCGCGCGATCGAGGCGCGCCTGCCGCTGGTGGACTACCGGGCAGTCGAGATCGACCGCGCCGCCGGCACGGCCTACATCCGCACGCCCGGCGCCCGCGTCCATCTCGGCGGCATCGGCAAGGGCTACGCCGTCGATCGGGCCGCGGCGCTGCTGCGCGCCCGCGGCTTCGCCAACTTCCTGATCCAGAGCGGCGGCGACCTGTACGTCGCCGGCCGCAACGGCGAGGTGCCGTGGAAGCTCGGGATCAACGATCCGCGCGGACCGGCGGGACACAGCTTCGCGACCCTCGAGCTGGGCGACGGCACGTTCAGCACGTCAGGGGACTACGAGCGCTTCTTCATCAAGGACGGCACGCGCTACCACCACCTGATCGATCCGGATCGCGGCGCGCCGGCCACCGGCACCCGCAGCGTCACCATCGTCGCCGACAGCGCCATGCTGGCCGACGTGTTGTCCACCGGCGTGTTCATCATGGGGCCGGCCGGCGGCATGGCCCTGATCGAGCAGCTGCCCCAGGTGGAGGGCGTGATCGTGACCGCGGCCAACGAGGTGCTGGTGTCGAGCGGCCTCAAGGGCCGGCTCACCCTGCTCGCGCCGCCGACCCGCTAGAATACGGGCGGAGGCCTGTTGATGATTCGTCAGACTGTGTTCGTCGCCGCCCTGGCCATGATGGCCGGCGGTTCGCTCCTGGCTCAAGCTCCCGCGCCGGCGCCGGGCGCCCAGCCCGTCGCCCGCCCGGCACCGGGTCCGGGACTCACGCTCACCACGACCGCGTTCGAGGATGGCGGCGTCATCCCGAACAAGTTCACGTCGGCCGACCCCAAGGGTGTGTCGCCGCACCTGACCTGGACCAACGTGCCGGCCAACACCGTCAGCTTCGCCCTGATCTTCCACGACCCGGACGTGGCGATTCAGCGCAAGGTGGACGATGTGCTGCACGGCATGTGGTTCAACATTCCCGGCACGGCGCGGGAACTGGCGGAGGGGCTGCCGGCGGGCCCGGCGCTGCCGGATGGGACCATCCAGGCGAAGAACCTGCGCGGCCAGAATGCCTACATGGGACCGGGCGCGGGCGCCGCGGGTCCGATGCATCACTACACGTGGGAACTGTTCGCGCTCGACATCAAGCTCGAGCTGACGGCTGATGCGACGCGCGCGGATGTGCTGAAGGCGATCGACGGCCACATCCTCGGCAAGGCCGTGCTGATGGGCCGCTTCAAGCGTCCGGCGCAGTAGAGGTTGTAGGGCACTGCAGGTAGGGCACCCCTTTAAGGGGTGCCCTACGTCAATGGTGCCGCTAGCTGTTGACCGGCTGCGGCTTGAACTCGCCTTCCCACTTCGCTACCACCACCGACGCGAGGCAGTTGCCGACCACGTTGGTCATCGTGCGGCCCATGTCCATCAGGGCATCCACGCCGAGGATCAAGGTGACCCCTTCAAGCGGCAGGTTGTAGCTGGCGAGCGTCGCGGCAAGAATCACCAGCGATGCTCGCGGCACGCCGGCCACCCCCTTGCTCGTGAGCATCAGCGTCAACAGCATCGTCACCTGCTGGCCAATGGTCAGCTCGACGCCCGCGGCCTGCGCGACGAACACGGCGGCCAGGGACAGGTAGAGCGTGCTGCCGTCCAGGTTGAAGCTGTAGCCGAGCGGCAAGATGAACGAGACGATGCGGCGCGGCACGCCGAAGGCCTCGACGCATTCCATCGCGCGCGGCAGCGCGGCTTCGCTCGAGGTCGTGGAGAACGCGATCAGGGCCGGCTCCTTGATCGCCTTGAGGAACCCACCGATCGGGATGCGGAACATCAGCATCACCGGCACCAACACCAGCGTGAAGAAGATCACGAGCGCCACGTAGAGGGTGAACACCAGGTAGGCGAGGTTCTGCAGCACGACCAGCCCGCTGGTGCCGATGGTGTAGGCAATGGCGGCGCCGACGCCGAACGGCGCATACAGCATGACGATGTTAGTGACCTTGAACATCGTCTCGGTGAGCGACTCGCACCATTCGATCATGGGCTTGCCCTTCTCGCCCACCATGCCGAGGCCAATCGCAAAGACGATGCTGAAGACCACGATTTGCAGCACGTCGCCAGTCGCCATCGCCTCAATGACCGAGGTCGGGACCATATGCAGGAGGATCTGATCCCACGTCTGCGCGACGGCGCTGATCGGCGGCGCCCCAGCCGGCGCTGGCAGCACCATGCCCACGCCCGGCTGCATGATGTTGACGGCCAGCAGGCCAATCAGCAGCGCCACCGTGGTCACCACCTCGAAGTAAATCATCGCGCGCAGGCCCATGCGGCCGACGTCCTTGAAGTGGCCGGCGCCGGCGATGCCCGCCACCAGCGTGCCGAACAGCAGCGGCGCGATGATCATCCGGATCATGCGGATGAAGATCAGGCTGAACGGCCGGATGTACTCGGCCACGCTCTTGTCGGTGATGCTGATGACGTAGCCGACGATCAGGCCGACGATCAGGCCGATCATGATCTGGGTGGTCGCGGAAATCCGGGGTTTCGAGGGGGCGGCTGTGATCGACATTCGGTTTGGATTCTAGCGTGAAACGCCCGGAGGGCGGCACATTAGTGCCGCCGGGTCACCGGACCGGCTGGAGCGGCAGGATCGTGATCTTCTTCGAGTTGTATTCGATGATGCGCCAGTGTGGGCACTTCGTGGTGTCGGCGTAGAGCCGCTCGCAGTCGTCGCAGCGGACGCACTCGGTCACCAGGATCTTCGGCCCCTCGATGGCCCCCCACTGGCAGGTCTTCTGGCACATCTTGCAGGTGTTGCATTCCGACCAGCGCTTGATGCGGAACACCGTGAGGTACGACATCAGGCCGAGGGTCGCGCCGACCGGGCACAGGAAGCGGCAGTAGACGTTGCGGACGAACACCGTCGCCAGCAGCAACGCCCCGACGCCAACCCACATCGCCGTGGTCCCGAACAGCCCGAACAGCCAGAACGGCTCAACGTACTGGTAGATCCGCAGGTCGTGGGTGAGGACGTAGTAACCGAGCACGGCGAACAGGATGCCGAACTTGATCAGGCTGGCGCGCTTCTCGATCGACCGCGGCACGTCGAAGCGCCACGTCGCCGGCAGGATGACGTCAAGCGTCTGCGTGAGCGCGCCGTAGGCGCAGATGCGCCCGCAATACAACCGTCCCCACAGCACCGTGGACACCACGGTGAAGCCGAAGAACAGGTACCAGGCGATGTTGTACTTGGGAACCGGCCAGTTCCAGTCGATGGCGCTGAAGATGTTGGTGATCGAGATGAGGTAGCTCTTCGCGAACCCCATGTAGCCGATGGCGAGCGCGAAGGTGACCAGCTTCAGCGGCACGCTCTTGCGCGTGAAGCTGACCAGCGCGAGCGCGAGAAACGCGGCCAGCAGGGCGATGTCGAGATATTGCGGACCGAGGATGTCGGCCCACGTCTCGACCGCCACTTCCTCGAACCCCCAGGGGTCGGCCGCGGGCTGCCCTTCGACTACGCTCAGGCCAAGCCCTGCGACTGCGCTCAGGGCCAGCATCACGGCTTGATCTGATCCGGCGTGAGCACGGCCCTGGCCATGGTGCGCGAGGCGTCACGCAACACGCGGGCGGCGCCGTTGATGGTGATCGAGGCGCGGGACACCGCGGCGATGTCGGTGCCGACGCGGAACGGATCGCGAATGCTCTTGTTCTTGAACTGCGCCACGAACGCCGGCGGGTCGACCGAGAAATAGCCGTAGGGCTCGGAGTTGTAGTCCACCACCACGCCCTGGATGATGCCCCGCGTGTCCATGCCGACCAGGAAGTGGATGGGGCCATGGTAGGCGCGCTCGTCGGGCGCCAGGTCGGTGGTCCAGAAGATGTAGCCGATCGGCGGCGCCGCCGGACTGGTCTTCGGGTCGACGCCGTAAACCTTGTAGTGCAGGGGTGCGCCGCCGAAGGTCGAAAAGCCGCCGGCGTCCGGAAACAGCGTCTTGAAGTGCGGCTCGGGGCGGGGATTCGTGAAGATCCGCTTGGCTTGCGCCGCGATCGTGACCAGGCCGGCCGTGCTGAGCAGCAGAATGAGGACGCCGAATCGTTTCAAACACACCCTCCGTGAAAACCTCGCCAAGCATACGCGGTTCACGCTGAAACTGGTATCGTATGCGCGCCATGACCCTAATCCGCATCTCGTTCCTGACTGGCGCCCTCCTGATGTCGATCAGTGCCGGAGCCGGCGCCCAGACGCCGACCCTCCCGTACGATCACATCCACCTGAACGTGCCCGACGCCGCCGCGGCGTCCGCATGGTACGAGAAGAACTTCGGCGGCACGCGCATCACCGAGGCGCCGAACCGGATCATGTACGGCAGCACGCGCCTGATGTTCCTGCGCAGCACCACGGCCCAGCCGAGCGCCGGCAGCGCCATCGATCACCTCGGCTTCTCGGTCGCCGACCTCGACGCCAAGATGAAGGAACTGGAGGCCGCCGGGGTCAAGATCACGACGCCGGCGCGCGACGTGCCCGGCCTGTTCAAGCTGGCCTTCGTCGAAGACCCGTGGGGCACGCGCATTGAGGTGGTGCAGGACCCCGAGCTGCTCGGCCTGCACCACATCCACATGCGCGGGCCCGACCCCGAGGCCGTGATCACCTGGCTGCTCGACAAGTTCGGCGGCAAGCGCCAGCAGCTCAAGGGCCGCATCGACGCCGTGCGCTACGACGCCGGGGGCTTCAGCAGCATGTGGATCCTGGTGCAGAAGGGCGAGGCGGAGCCGAGCATCGGCCGCGCCATCGATCACATTGGCTGGCGCTCGACCGGGCCGCTCGCCGACACCATGAACGCGCTCACCGCCAAGGGCGTGGTGGCCACCAGCCAGCCGCGGCCGCTCAACCTGCCGAACGGGCCGTCGATCAATTTCGCGTATGTGGCGGGCCCGGCGGGCGCGCGCATCGAGCTGGTGGAGCGTCCCGGGCTCAAGCCCGGCCAATAGCGCTAGGGTTCGCGCTCGAGGCGGACCTTGAGCGCGGTGACGTGCAGGAAGATCATCATCAGCCACCCGGCGGTGGGCATGGCGTTGGCGCACCGCAGCCGGACGTGCTCGCCGGGAACGGCGTCAATCTCGATCGTATGTGAGAACAGCGTGTTGAAGGCCCGGATGCGATGGCGTCCGGGCTCGATCTCCCTCGTCACCGGCCGGCCGTACTTCACCTTCCCCCACGGCTCGTCGTCCACGAACAGGTAGACCTGGCGGTCCTGGAAGTCGCCGCTGGTGTTGCGCGTGATGGTGAGTTGCGCGCGGCTGAGCCGCGCGCCGGAATCGTGAACGGGCGCGGCGCCGTGCCAGGCGCGCTCCAGCGCCGCGACGTCGAGGACCTCGTCGGCGACGGCGGTGATCAGGACCGGTGGCATGCGGCAGGATACGATCGAAGACATCACCTCTACGCATGTTTCTTGCGGCCCAGCTGGCCGGCATGAAACGAATGCCGGGTTCCGGCCGTAGACTGGAGATGAGCCCGGTGCCTGACCGGGCGCAGATCGTGATGAACCCATGAGCGTCCGTTTAGCCGCAGCCGCCATCGGGGCGGTTGCGTTGCTGGCAGCGAATACCTCCTCCACCGACTTCCTTGAAGCCGCCGCGGCCGCACCGCGCGCCACCCTGACCGCCGCGCCGGTGATGTCGCTGCCGGGCAGCGCGGACTCGAACAGTCCCCTGGTGTGGGATCTGGACGAGGGACAGCGAAAGCTGTTCGTGATGACCTCGTTTGCCGGCCAGCCGAACGTGGCCTCGGGGCCCGTGTTGGAGCGGATGGGCGCGCGGACCGAGATCACGCTGCTGCCGCACCCCGGCTACGGCGTCTGGATGGAAGCTGTGGTCACCGACGACGTCGAGACGTGGTACGGCTTCTACCACAACGAGTGGCCGGCCACGGCGTGCGGCCGCGAAGATCGGTTCGTGGCACGCATTGGCGCCGCCAAGTCCACCGACCTCGGCCAGACCTGGCAGGACCTCGGCATCGTGCTGCAGGCGGCCCAGAGCACGACGGCGTGCGACTCCAATAACCGCTACGTGATTGGCGGCGTCGGCGACCTCAGCGTGGCGCTCGACGCCGACAAGAAGTATCTCTACATCTTCTACAGCCAGTACCAAAAGCAGCGCGAGGCGCAGGGCGTCGCGGTGGCGCGATTGTTGTGGGCCGATCGTGATCGGCCCGCGGGCCGCGTCGCCATCTGGCGGAGCGCCGCCTGGGAGCCCAATGCCGGACGCCGCGAATTCTCTCCGTTGTTGCCGGGTGCGATGCGCCGGCGGCTCGAATGGACCTACCCTGCCGCGACGCCGCTGGTCGCCACCACCCAGGCGTGGCACGACGCCGATGACAAGGTCGATGCGTACTGGGGACCGTCGGTGCACTGGAACACCGCGATCGAACAGTACGTGATGCTGCTCAACCGCGCGAAGGACGAGAACTACGCACAGGAAGGCATCTACGTCTCGTACGCGCCCCGGCTGGACGACCCGTCGCTGTGGTCGCCACCGCAGAAGCTGCTCAACGGCGGCAAGTGGTACCCCCAGGTGGTCGGTTCGGCCCCCGGTACCGGGACCGACAAGCGCGCCGGCGCGTCGGCGCGCTTTTTCATGAGCGGCCGCTCGGATTGGATGATTAACTTCTTCAAATGATGCGTGCCGGGGCGGCACCTCTTGCCGGGAGGGAACCACGGCAGCGCGCCCGTCTTCGGACATCTCTGCGTAATCTGCGTCATCTGCGGCCCTGGATTAAGATCCATACATGCGTCGATTCACAGTCGCCCTTGTTGTCCTGTCTGCTGCCGCCCATCTGGCGTCTCAAACTGCGGCCCCACTTGATCTGGTCATCCGCGGCGGACGCGTGATCGATGGCACGGGCTCGCCGGCCCGGGATGCCGACATCGGCGTCCGCAACGGCCGCATTGTCGCCGTCGGGCGGATCACCGATACCGCCAAGGCCACCATCGACGCCACGGGCCTGGTCGTCGCGCCCGGCTTCATCGACGTCCACACCCACGTCGACGAAATCGCGACCCAGCCTGCCATTCCCCACTTCGTCCGCATGGGCGTCACCACCGTGGTGGCCGGCAACTGCGGCTCATCCGCGTTGGACGTCGCCAAGGCGTTCACGGAGATCGAGACCGCGAGGCCCGCGCTCAACTACGCGACGCTCATCGGCCATAACACGGTCCGCCGCGAGGCGATGGGCACCGCCAATCGGCAGGCGACGCCGGATGAACTGCGGACGATGGAGGCCCTGGTCCAGAAGGCGATGCGCGACGGCGCCGTCGGATTCTCCACCGGCCTTCAGTACGTCCCGGGCACCTACGCGGAAACCGCGGAGATCGTCGCGCTCGCGAAGGTCGCCGCGGCCAACCGCGGTTTGTATGCCACGCACATGCGCAACGAGGGCACCGAACTCGAGAAGGCGGTCGCCGAGTCGATTCACATCGCGGAATCGGCCAGGTTGCCGCTCGAGATCTCCCACTTGAAGGTGGATGCGCCCAGCCGCTGGGGATCGAGCGCGAAGGCCCTCGAGATGATGGACGCCGCGCGCGCCCGGGGCGTGCGCGTGAACGCCGACCAGTATGTCTACGATGCGGCGAGCTCCAACCTCGGCATCCGCTTTCCGTCGTGGGCGCTCGAGGGCGGGCAGGAGAGGATCAACCAGCGGCTGCAAGACGAGACGACGTGGCAGAAGATTCGCGCCGAGATGCGCGAACTGATTCGCGAGCGCGGCCTCGAAGACTACAACTTCGCCCGCATCGCCGAATACCGCGCCGACCGCTCGCTGAACGGCCTCACCATCCCGCAGGCCACGCAGAAGGCGCTCGGCAAGACCGACCTGGCCACGCAGCAGGAAATGATGCGCCGCATGCTGATGGCCGGCGGCGCCTCGATGGTCTATCACTTCATGGGCGACGACGACATCGCGCGCATCCTGCGGCATCCCATGGTGTCGATCGCCTCCGACAGCGGGCTCAACACCTTCGGCGAAGGCGTGCCGCACCCGCGCGGCTATGGCAACGCCGTGCGCGCGCTCGGCCTCTACGTGCGCGAGCGCAAGGTGATCAGCCTCGAAGAAGCGGTGCGCAAGATGACGTCGCTCCCGGCGGATCAATTCAGCTTCACGGATCGCGGGCGCCTCGCCCCCGGCATGGCCGCCGACATCGTCATCTTCGATGCGGCGACCGTGGGCGACGTCGCGACCTATTCAGCGCCGCACGCCTATCCGTCTGGCATCAGCTACGTGATTGTGAACGGCACGACAGTGGTCAGCGGCGGCAGGCAGACCGACGCGCGTCCGGGACA